>JACOUI010000252.1 GCA_016177915.1 Planctomycetia bacterium | reverse complement strand
GTGATCTCGATCACGGACGGGCAGATTTACTTGCAGCCCGACTTGTTCTTCGCGGGCATCCGGCCGGCGATGAACGTGGGCATTTCGGTGTCGCGCGTCGGCGGCAACGCCCAGAACAAGGCCATGAAGAAAGTGGCCGGCGGGCTGCGGCTGGTGCTGGCGTCGTTTCGCGAGCTGGCGGCCTTCGCGCAGCTCGGCACGGAGCTGGACGCCGCCACGCAGGCCCGGCTCGACCGCGGCTACCGCATGGTCGAGCTGTTGAAGCAGGGCCAGTACAACCCGATGGACGTCTTCGACCAGACGCTTTCGATCTTCGCCGGCACGCGCGGGTTTTTGGACAAGGTGAAGGTGACGCGGGTCCGCGAATGGGAGCAGGGCTTTCTGGCCTTCATGCGCGAGCAGAAGCCGGAGGTCCGGGAGGAGCTGGTCGAAAAGGCCGACATGAACGACGACCTGGCCGCGAAGATCACGGCCTGCATCAACGAGTATCAAGGGCAGTTTGATACGAAGGGGAGCAGTGGCTAGTGGCTGGTGGCCACCGGCCACTAACCACTAGCCACCAGCCACTAACCACCAGCCACTAACCACCAGCCACTAACCACCAGCCACTAACCACCAGCCACTAACCATGGTCAACCCCCGTGCCCTTGATCGCCGGCGCCGGTCGATCCGCTCGATCCGCAAGATCACGCGGACGATGGAGCTGATCGCCACGGCGCGGTTCAAGAAGGCGATGGACCGGGCGTCGGCCGCCACCGCCTACACGCGGCGGATCACGCAGCTTGTGGCCAAGCTGGCGCAGAGCGGGCTGGAAGTGAGCCATCCGCTTTTGCAGCCGCGGCCGGAGATCAAGCACGCCAAGCTGCTTGTGATCACGTCGAACCGCGGCTATTGCGGCGGGTACAACGGCAACGTCGTCCGCGCCGCCGCCGCGCGGTGGAACGACCTGGCCTCGGCGGCGCCGAAACGCTCGCTCGAAGTTTCCGGCAAGCGCGGCATCGGGGCCTTCAAGTACCGCGGTCAGGCGGCGGACGTCACGTTCACGCATTTTGAGGACAAGCCGACGTTCGCGGAGGTGGACGTGCTGGCCACGCGCTATCTCGACGAGTACGTGACCGGGCAGATCGACCGGCTGGACGTGGCCTACACGGTGTTTCAGAGCGCGGGCCGGCAGGCGGCGACCGTGGAAACGCTGCTGCCGCTTTCGTCGCTGGCCGGCTCGGGAAAGCCCGCCGCCGGAGCTGAAGCACACGGGCCGACGAAGATGTACGAGTTCCTGCCCTCGGCCAAGAGCATTTTGGAGGAGATCGTGCCCACGAGCTTCAAGGTGAAGGTCTTCAAGTGTTTTCTGGACGCCGCCGTAAGCGAGCAGATCGCGCGGATGGTGGCCATGAAGGCCGCCACGGAGAACGCCGACAAGCTGATCAAGACGCTGAGCCGGCACTACAACCGCGCCCGCCAGGGCCGGATCACGAGCGAGCTGTTGGACGTGATCGGCGGCGTGGAAGCCCTGAAAGGCTAGAGGCTGGAGGGAGGCGAAAGGCTGTAGGCTAGAGGCGAGAGGCGAGAGGAAAAAACCGACGACGAGAGGTTCGTTCCTGACTCCCGACTCCCGACTCCTGATCCCTGTTCCCTGACCCCCGACCCCTGATTCCCATGTCTGCCACCGCCACCCGCCGCACCGACGGCGCCCCCGTCGCCGGCAAGAACATCGGCCATATTTCGCAGGTCATCGGCTCGACGTTCGACGTCGAGTATGCCGAAGACCACCTGCCCTCCATCTACAACGCCGTGAAGGTCGTCGGCGAGAACAAGGGCATCAAGCTCAACCTCACCGGCGAGGTGCAGCAGCACTTGGGCGGCGGCCGCGTCCGCGTCGTCGCCCTGGGAAGCACCGACGGCCTGGTCCGCGGGCAGGAGTGCCTCGACACGGGCGGCCCGATCAAGGTGCCCGTCGGCAAGCCGACGCTCGGCCGCGTGTTCAACCTCGTGGGCGACGTCATCGACGGCCGCGGGCCGATCAAGCCGGACGAATACTGGCCCATCCACCGCGACGCCCCCAAGGTCAGCGAGCTTTCCACGAGCACCGAGCTGTTTGAGACGGGCATCAAGGTCATCGACCTCTTGACGCCGTTCGTCCGCGGCGGCAAGGCGGGCCTTTTCGGCGGGGCCGGCCTGGGCAAGACCGTCATCCTCACGGAGCTGATCGCCCGCATCGCCACCGCCCACGGCGGATTTTCGGTGTTTGCGGGCGTGGGCGAGCGGACGCGCGAAGGCACCGACCTGTGGAAGGAAATGCAGGAGACCGAAATCGGCAAGACCGGCCGCAAGGTCATCGAGCAGACTTGCATGGTCTTCGGCCAGATGAACGAGCCGCCCGGCGCCCGGCTGCGGGTCGCGCTTTCGGCGCTGACGGTGGCCGAGTATTTCCGCGACACGACCGGCACGGACGTGCTGCTCTTCATCGACAACATCTTCCGCTTCTCGCAGGCCGGCAGCGAAGTGTCGGCACTCTTGGGCCGCATGCCCTCGGCCGTGGGCTACCAGCCGACGCTGGGGACGGAAATGGGCGCCCTGCAGGAGCGGATCGCCTCGACCTCGAAGGGGGCCATCACGTCGGTGCAGGCGGTGTACGTGCCCGCCGACGACCCGACCGACCCCGCCCCGGCCGCGGCCTTCGGCAATCTCGACGCGTTCATTTATCTGGAGCGGGCGATTTCGGAGAAGGGAATCTACCCGGCCATCGACCCGCTGGCGTCGGCGAGCCGGATTTTGGACCCGGCCTACGTGGGCGAGCGGCATTACGCGATCGCCCGCCGCGTGCAGCAGATCTTGCAGCGCTACCGCGAGCTGCAGGACATCATCGCCATCCTCGGCGTCGACGAATTGAGCGAGGAGGACAAGCTGGTGGTGCACCGGGCGCGGCGCATCGAGCGGTTTTTGTCGCAGCCGTTCCTCGTGGCCGAGGCCTTCACCGGCAAGCCAGGCAACATCACGCCGCTGTCCGAGACGATCCGCAGCTTCGAGGAGCTGTGCGACGGAAAGTGGGACCACCTGCCCGAGCAGGCCTTCATGTACGTGGGCGCGATCGAACAGGCGGAAGAGCAGGCGAAGAAGCAGGCGGCGGAAGCGAAGAAGTAAAGTAGCCCTCGTGCTCCCGAAAAGTAGCCCTCACGCTCCGCGTGAGGCAGCGCTTTGGCGGGTGGGCCGCGTCAGACCTCTTGTGCCTGCGCACCGAGAAGAACGATCATGGCCGAATCACACGAAACCACCGGCGGCACGCTACAGTGCATCGTCGTCACGCCCGAGACGACCATCCTCGACGAGCCGGCCGAATTCGTCGCCGTGCCGCTCTATGACGGCGAGCTGGGCATCGCGGCCGGCCACACGCCGCTTCTGGGCCGCCTGGGCTACGGCGAGCTGCGGATCCGCAAGGGCGCGAGCTTGCAGCGGTTCTACGTGGACGGCGGGTTCGTCGAGGTGGTGGACGACGTCGTGACCGTGCTCACAAACAATGCCATGCCGGCCGACCAGGTCGATCCGGCCGTGGCCGCTGAGCGCCTTTCGGCCGCGCTGGCCAGGCCGGCGCACACGCCGGAGCTGATGGAAATCCGCGACCGGTGGTGGCGCAGTCGCGGGCGCAACTGCGGATCGCGCGGCACGGGGAATAACGGCGGGGCAACTGCCGTCGGCCGTCCGGCCGCTAGGATCCTAAACCCAATGGAATAATCGCGATAGCGCCTTGGCGGCGGCCGAGGTCAGCGCTCCCGGCGTCGGACCGCGGATTTCGGCGTGTCCTGCCTCGGTCGCGTCGTCGGCGATGACGTCGAGTTTGAACGGCTCGCCTTTCGCGTTCGTCAGCCGGCGGATTTCGCCGACCGTCGCGCAGGCGACGCGGCACTCCAGGACGGCTCCTAGCCTGGCGAGCACCTGCTCGGCGGACACAACACTGCCGCGAAAAACGGATACGCCGAGCTCACCCGCACGCAGCTTGAAGTTTGCGGAGGTGAGCCGGTGCGGCGGCTCAAACCACGGCGAGCAGAGCGCGATACGGCGGTAGACGACTTCGCCGTCGGCAATTCGCTGCCCGTCCACGGCCCGCCCCTCGTTTCTTCAACCCATCAGCTTGCCGAGCCGACCCGACGGACGTAACCCGCGACGGCGGAGAGCCAGTCAAGACCGCGGAACGTGCCCTCCGCTTCGTCGCGGGCGTCGCGGTCCTCGAAGTAGTACTTGGCCGTTGCGCCGTCGAGCAGCTCGATTTCGAAATACCGCGGGCCGGCTTCCCACTCGAATTGCACTCCGCCGGAGGGCGTGGGATGGATGTGCGGCCTGGCGATATCGGCGGCCGCGGCGAGGGCTTTGGCGAGGCCTGCGGCGCTCGTGACGGTGGCCGCGTTGGGCGGAGCGGCGCCGCGGGAGTCCCATCCGGGCCGTAGTTGGCGGATCGCTTCCAGTTGGCGCAGCGCATCGGGCAGCCACGGCGCAGTGTCCCCGGTGCAGCGAGCATCCGTTATCTTGTGTACAGATGCCATGACTGGCCGTTTCGGTCGTAGGGTAGATGCTGCAGTGCCGCGATCCGCCGCTGCTTTCATCGGCACTTAATCTTAGTGCGATCAAGCGTTTGAGTCAAAACGGCCGGCGGTGTCAGCAGTGTCCGGGTGAGCAAGCGCCTGGGACGCCGGCGGTTATTCGGGCAATCGCGGGGTGAAAGCGTAGGGCACGATCAAGGTCGAACCCGAAGTGAAGGCGATTCTGTCGAAGGGCCCGAAGTAGATCACACCAGAACAGAGAGTTCAGGCCAGGTAGCCCGGCGCCACGTCCGCCGGGTGCGACTCGTGGCACCCGGCGCACGGGGAATCCCAGGTCGATTGGGGGGCTGTTCCCCCGGGCTTGCGGCCGCGGCTACGGTATGTCGCCGCTTCGCGGCTGGGGCGCGCCGGGGAAATCCCAATGGGTGGGGCGGGGCTAGTGGCCGTCAATCAGCCGTTCCACCGGCGCGAGGCCGGTGGGGCGGGAGAGGGGAAGAAAGGGGGACAAGGAGAGGGGGAGAAGGGGGAATTCGGTTAGGCGATGATGCCGTGGATGGTCTTGCCGGCGGCGATGGGCAGCGGCCGGCCCGCGAAGTCGCGGACTTCCGTGGCGGGGTCGATGCCCAGGAGCTGGAACATCGTGGCCGAAAGATCTTCGGGGCGGACGCCGTCGCGGTCGGGGTAGGCGCCGTTTTTGTCGGACGCGCCGTAGACGAAGCCGCGCTTGGCGCCGCCGCCGGCCAGGAGGACCGTGTAACACTGCGGCCAGTGGTCGCGGCTGATGTTGTCGTTGATCTTGGGCGTGCGGCCGAATTCGCCCATCCATACGACCAGCGTCTCGTCCAAGAGGCCGCGCTCGTCGAGGTCGCCTAGCAGGGCCGGCAGCGTGACGTCGGTCAGCGGCAGGTGGTGCTTCTGGAGGATCGG
This sequence comes from Planctomycetia bacterium, assembly GCA_016177915.1. GTDB lineage: Bacteria > Planctomycetota > Planctomycetia > Pirellulales > S012-138 > JACOUI01. The sequence continues at coordinate 19,820 of JACOUI010000252.1, read as the reverse complement.
GTACATCCGCGTGTTGTTGAAGCCGTGCGTGTCCCAGCCGCCGGAGGTGGTGCTCTGGCCCCCGATCGAGTCGGAGAAATAGACCGTCACGAACTTCACGCCCGATTCGACCAGCCGCCGGGCCAGGAGGCAGCTCTGGCCGTAGGTGGTGCGGCCGTAGCGGTCGCGGGTGGCCTTGCTTTCGGCGGCGATGTTGAAGGCCTCGCGGACCTTGGGCGAGTGCAAGAGCGCGATGGCGCGCTCGTAGTATTCGCCTGCGCCGCGGGCCTGGGCGGAGAATTCCTGGGTGCGGGTCTGGCGCTCGATGAGCTTTTGAATCTCGCGGCGGTTTTCGAGGCGCTCGAGGGAAAGCCCTTCGGGCAGGCTGAGCTCGGGCAGCTTGAAGGAGTCGCTGTTGGGGTCTTCGCGGACGAGCAGCGGGTCGTGCTTTTTGCCGAGGAAGCTGGCGTGCTGGCCGGGGGTGATGGCGCCGTCGCGGATGACGTGGGGCAGGGCGACGAACGTGGGCAGGTCTTTGTTGACGGGCGAGAGGGCGTCGACGAGCGAGCCGTAGGTGGGAAAAAGCTCGGGCGTGTCGCGGAGGCGGATGTCGTCCAGCGGCGGGGCCGAGCCAGTCAGCGCGTAGTAGGCGGCCGGGTTGTGGTTTTTCATCTCGTGGTGCAGCGAGCGAATCTGCGTGACCCGGTCGAGCACCTTGGCGACGTTGGGCAGTTGCTCGCAGCAACTGACGCCCGGCACGGCCGTGGCGATGGGCCGGTGCTGGCCGCGGATGCCCTCGGGCGCGTGGGGCTTCATATCGAAGGTGTCGATATGAGTGGGCCCGCCGAACTGGAAGAGGAAGATGACGCTTTTGGCTCGCGCTTTGATCGCGGCCGCTTGAGCGACAGCGGCAGCTTGCTGCTGGGCTTCTTCGGCGGCCCAGAGGCGGGGGAGCGAAAGGCCGAGGAGACCGAGGCCGCCGATTTTCAGCGCGGCGCGGCGCGGGAGGGTGTAGCCATCACGCTCCGCGTGATGTGGCCGAGGAAGGTGGAATGGGGAGGGCAGCATGGTTGGCGGATTTTGGATTTGTGATTTTGGATTGGGGGGAAGGCCGCTGGCGTCGCCCCCTGCGGCCTCGTGCCGCAGGTGCGCGAGGTTGGGCGGCTAGCGGCTAGCTTGGCAACTCTCTCACCGGCCGGGCAAGCCGGCCGGGGTCGTACTCATAGTCACCTTCGGAACAAGAACTCGCTGGAATTCAAAAGGCCCCAGGCCACGTCTTCCAGGGCCTGGCGGCGGTCGGCGGCGGACGAGACGTAAGCGACGAGGCGATCGCGCTCCTCGGCGGTTGGAGCGCGGGCAAGCGACGACCAGTAAAGTTCGTCGATCATCGCTGCGATGCTCTGGCCGGAGTCGAGGAGTTTTTGCAGGCGGTTGTCCGAGCGCGTCAGCAAGTCGTTCGGGAGCGGGCCGCTGACCAGCGCGATCACCTGGCCGAGCGTCATGTCGCTGGCGCGTTCGCAGTCGCAGCTTAGCGAGCGCGGGGGCTTGCCGAAGAGGCGGAGGAACGAATCGCCGCGGCTGGGGCGGGCGCGGCGGTCGCGGACGGCCATCACGCCGGGAATCTGGCCCGCGCGAATGCCCTCAGGATAGCCGCCAAAGGCGGGTCGCACGTCGAGAACTTGCGACGCGGCGTCGAGAAGCTGCTCGGCCGACAATCGGCGCACGGCGGCGTGCGAAAACTGGCTCTCGTCGTGGGCGTTGGTGTCGTTCGGCTCGGCGGAGAGGGCGTAGGCCTGCGAGGTCATGATCGTGCGCAGGAGGTGCCGCACGTCGAACCCGTGGGCGACGAAATCGTCGGCCAGGGCATCGAGCAGCTCGGGGTTGGCGGGCGGGTTGGTGTCGCGGAATTCGTCGACCGGCTCGACGATGCCGCGGCCCATCACGTGATACCAGAGGCGGTTGGCGCCGGCGGCGGCGAAGAGGCGGTTATCGGGGCGGGTGAGCCAGGCGGCGAGCGATTCCAGCTCGTCGTCGCCCTCTGGCGCCTGGCCGCCGAGGAACCGCGGCGGGGCGGGTTGGCCGGTGCGGGGGTCGAGGACTTCGGACTTGGGTTTTTGCGCGAGGTAGACGATCTGCTCGCCGTCGAACTCGTGGCTGTCGTTGTCGTCGCGGCGGTTGTTTTCCAGGATTTTGTAATCGACGCGGTCGAAGAGGGCCGCCCAGGAATAGTAGTCGCCCTGCGTCCAGCGGTCGAAGGGATGGTTGTGGCACTTGGCGCACTGCAGGCGCGTGCCCAGGAAGACCAGGGAGGCGGCCTCGGCCCGTTCGACCGGGTCGCGGTTGGCGCGATAGAAATTCGTCGCCGGCTCGGTGTAGGTGCTGCCGCGGGCGGAGACCAGCTCGCGGGCGAGCTGGCCCCAGGGTTTGCCGGCGGCAATGCTCGTGCGCAGGTAGTGATGAAAGTTTTGCACGCCCTTGCGGTCGATCGTGCGCTCTTCGTTCTTCAAGAGGTCGGAGAGCTTGAGCGCGAAGTGATCGGCGAACTCAGGACGGTCGAGGAGGGAGTCGATGAGGCGTTCGCGTTTGTCGGGGCGGGCGTCGGCGACGAACGAGCGGGCTTCATCGGCCGTGGGCAGCACGCCCAGAAGGTCGATAAATGCGCGGCGGAGGAAGACGGAGTCGCCGGCGGGCGGCGAGGGGTTCATGCGCAGCGTCTTCAAGCGGGCGAAGACGTGGCGGTCGATGTAGTTTTTTTCGGGCGGCGGCTGCCAAACGAAATCCGGCCGCGCGGGGACGAACGCCAGGCGCACGGCGACTTTCCGACCCAGGAAGCGGACGAGGACGGTCACCTCGCCGGGCGTGAAACCGTCGCGGCGGGCCAGTTCGATGAGTCCGTCGCGCGAGACGGTCACAAGCTGGCTGGTGGGTTCGTAGACGGCCAGGTCGGTCACGTCGCGCGGGGAGTTTTGTTGTTCGTGCCCGTCGAAAATGGCGCGGACGGATAGCTTCACATGGCGATCGGGCTCGAGGACGACGGCCTCGCGCGGCGAGACTGCGATGGATTTGAGCTTGGGGGCGGAGCCGGCGTCGTCGGGCAGGCCGGCGGCGATCCACTGGCGAAGGATGTTGTACTCGCGCGAGCCGGCGGCGAAGCGCCGGCCGCCCTCGTGGGCGATTTCGAGCGTCGGTTTTTGCAGGATCAGGCTGCGCTCGGGCGAGGCGGGATCGGCGCGGCGGCCGAAGTAGCCGCGGGAGAGGACCGCGTGGTCCCAGGCCGGGTCTTCGCCGCGGAGCGAGAGTTTCAGGCCGCCCTTGCCGTTTTTGTTGCCGTGGCAGACGCCGGCGTTGCAGCCGGCCTTCGAGAGGACGGCCATTACGTCGTTGCGAAAGGAGACGGGCTGATCTTCGGCAAGCGCGGAGTTTCCGGCCGTCGCGGCGACGGTCGTCGCGAGGAGCACGAGGCGCAGCGGCAGCCGGGAGGAGGGCATGGTGGATGCAGGGCACGGGAGGGATGGCCAAGCCTGATTATGGTGCAATCGCGCGGGGCGGGCAACAGAAAGAAGAATGGGACGCGGATAAGACGGATGGGACGGATGAAGGCGGATCAGTATCTATGTTTCTTTGAGGTTTGGCGGAAGATCGTCGAGGGGAAATGCGTGAAACACGCTGAATCGAAAGCAGTCGAATACGTTGCCAATTGCTGTTTCTGGCAGCTCGTTCGCCGCAGCGACGATATCTTCGGCGACCTCGTACCTCGCCAATCGTTCGGCCAGCGGGTCAACGTTGTCAATCGAGAGCACCACGAATCCCATCAGTTCGCAGTACTCGCCAACACCGGCACGAAACGTCTCTTCGTCGTCGGCCAACCCGACGACGTTGACAAATGCTCCGCGGTTGGGGCTAAACTCGCGTCCCTCGACCGGTTTGACACAGACGAGGGCGATCCACTTTTGCGTCGTCATGATTCATTTGCGGTTCCGCAACCGCTCGCGTGTCGCTCGCCTTACTCGTCTTCGCGCGGGGCAAAGCCGCGGCGGAGCGTGTTTTCGGTGACGGTGCGCGGCAGGACGAATTGCAGGAGGTAGTCCGGGCCGCCGGCCTTGCTGCCGATGCCGGACATGCGGAAGCCGCCGAAGGGCTGGCGCCCGACTAGCGCGCCGGTGATCTCGCGGTTGAGGTAGAGGTTGCCCACGCGCAGCTCGGCGCGGGCGCGGCGGAGGTTGCCCGGGCTGCGGGAGTAGATGCCGCCGGTGAGGGCGTAGGCCGTGCCGTTGGCAATGTGGAAGGCCTCGGCGAGGTCCTTGGCCTTCATCACGGCCAGGACGGGGCCGAAGATTTCTTCCTGGGCGATGGTGGCGTCGGGGCGAACGTCCGAGAAAATGTGCGGCCCGACGTAGTAGCCTTCGTCCTTGAGCGACGACGTATCGACGGCCAGCGCGGTTTTGCCCTCGCCCTTGCCGGTCTCGATGTACTTTTGAATCTGCGCCTGCGACTTTTCGTCGATGACGGGTCCGAGGTGGCTGCCGGGATCCTCGGCCGGACCGATCTTCAGGCTTTTGGCGGCCTGTACGAGCCGCTCGAGGAACGTGTCGTGGACGCTTTCCATCACGATGCAGCGCGAGCAGGCGGAGCACTTTTGCCCTTGGTAGCCGAAGGCGCTTTTGAGGACGCCGGCCACGGCTTCGTCGAGGTCGGCGTCGGCGTCGACGATGATCGCGTTCTTGCCGCCCATCTCGGCGATGACGCGCTTGACCTCCGGCGCGCCCTGGGCGGAGACTTCGGCCGCCCGGCGGTGGATCGCCAAGCCCACCTCGCGGGAGCCGGTGAATGCGATCGTGGCCACGCGGGGGTCCTCGACAAGGGCCGCGCCGGCGATCCCGCCCGGGCCGGGAAGGTAATTCAAAACGCCCGGCGGCAGGTCCAGCTCGGCGAAGACCTCCATCAGCCTGGCGGCGATGATGGGCGACTGGCCGGCGGGCTTCATGATCACGGTGTTGCCGGTGACGAGGGCGGCCACGGTCATGCCGGTGAGGATGGCGAGCGGGAAATTCCAGGGGGCGACGACCGCGGTGACTCCGCGGGGGACGTAGAGGTAAACGTTTTCCTCGCCGGCGACGTCCATTTCCTGCGGCTGGCCCTGGAGCGACTCTGCGCCGGCGGCGTAGTATTCGCAGAAGTCGATCGCCTCGCAGACGTCGCCGTCGGCCTCGCGCCAGGCCTTGCCGCACTCGTAGACCTCCCAGGCGGCCAGCTCGAAGCGGCGCTCGCGCATTTTCTGCGCGGCGCGGCGGAGAAAATCGGCGCGGCTGTGGACGTCGAGGTCCGACCAGTCGGAAAAGGCGCGGAGGGCGGACACGACGGCCAGGTCGGCGTCGCCCTTGCCGCCCGAGGCGGTCGTGCCGACGACCTGCCGCTTGTGCGAGGGATTGTACGACGTGAGACGCTCCGGCGTGTCGATCCGCTCGCCGCCGATGACGAGCGCATGGTGGCGGCCGAGCTGCCCGGCGACTTGCGCCAGCGCCGCGGACATCGCCCGGCGGACGGAGTCCTGCGCGAAGTCGGCCGGCGGCTCGTTGCGGAAAATTTTACGTTGGCGTTGGCGTTCGGGTTTGGCGGGCGCGGGCTTTCCCTCCGTCGCGGCCGCGGGCGGCGTGCCATTCGTCTTCCCAGCTTCGATCGGGTTCATCATCAGCATCTCCGGCGAGACCAGCTCGGTGAAACTCGCCCGCAGGAACGAATCGTTCGACGTGTTTTCCAAGAGCCGCCGCACGAGGTAGGCCATTCCGGGGATCAATTCGCCGTAGGGCATGTAAATTCGCAGGCGGTTGCCCAGGTCGACGATGATCTGCTTTTCGGCGTCGGCCATGCCGTAGAGCATTTGCAGCTCGAAGGCCAATTGCGGCAGGCCGACGTGCCGTGCGACGGCGATGCCGTGGGCCAGCGAGCGCAGGTTGTGGCTGCCCAGGGCCGGCCGCAGGTGGTCCCAATTGCAAAACAGAAACCGCGTCAGCTCCTCGAAGTTCGCGTCCGACTGCCATTTTTGCTGGTAAACGGGCACGGGCCAGCCGAGGTATTCGGCGCGGACGGTCTCGTAGTCCCAGTAGGCCCCTTTGACGATGCGGACCCAGATGGGTCGGCCGCGGTCCTTGGCCCAGTCGCGGAGCGAGTAAACGTCCTTCGCCGAATCGCGCAGGTAGCACTGAATGACGACGCCGACGTCGGTCGTGTCGCGGAATTCCTGCTCCATCAGCACGCGGCGGACGATGGCCAGCGTCAGGTCCTTCGTCTGGTAGGACTCCATGTCGACGTTGATGAAGGCCTGGTTCTCGCGGGCGACGCGAAGAATCTGCCGCAGCCGGGCCGAGACGCGATCGACGGCGCCGGCGTAGTCGAGCGGATCGAATTTCGCATCCAGGGCGGAGAGCTTGATCGAGACATTCACGCGCGGCAAAAGCGCGCCCAGCGGGCCGCGGTCGATTTCGGGGACTTCGGGCCAGGCGTTGGCGATGGGCGCCAGGTCGCGGATCAATTGCGTGCAGGAATCGAGGTAGCGGTCGGCCTCGACGTCGCTGATGACGGCCTCGCCCAAGAGGTCGAGCGTGAAGGCCATTTTCGCCTTGCGGGCCTTGAGGGCGGCTGCCAGGACTTCTTTGGAGTTCGTGCCGGCGATAAACCGCCGGGCGTGGCTCATGGCGTTGCGGCGGGCGGCGATGGCCAGCGCGCGGCCGGCGATGGAGTGGGGCGTGGCCACGGCCAGCCCCAAGCGCACGGCCGAGGGGAGCCGCGCACGGACTTCGTCGAAATACTCGTGGAGGTGCCCGGTGATCTCCTCGCGCGTTTTCAGCATGGGGAGGACGTCGATGAAGCGAAACATCTGCACCTTCACCGACTCGTCCTGCATGGCCCAGGACAAGATGCGGTCGTCCCACCAGCGGCGCTCAAAGATGCTGGGCTTGTTGCGCGCGAGGCGATCGAAGAGGTGCCGGCCGACCTCCTGCGTGGTGGCTTCGATGGCCGCCAGGTCGTGGCTTGTTAGTTCGCGCTGCACAGACTGCTCTTGGGCGATTGGCGTGTACGGCTCCCAAGGGAATCCAACAGGGTTGCCGTCACGATGTCAACCATGGCGCAACTGCCGCGGCTGAGGGCGCTTGCCGGTCGTCCACGGAAGGGTGGTTGGAACGCGCGCGGAAATGCCAGGGGCGACGCGCCCTGGTAGCGGTAGACCCGGCGTGAGTTCTGGCCCGCTGTTCAGGGCGACTTGCTGCGTTTGCGGGGTCGAGACACGATGCCGAGACTCGACCGCGCGGCGGACCGCACGCGGTCGGCTCAGCGTAGGGCAGCGCGCGCCTGGCGCTTGGTCGCAAAGAAACCCGGATAACGCGCATCGACCGCAAACTGAATGAGAAACTTCAATCCGCGTCGCAGAGCGCGGAGCGAAGGATGCATCGGGATCAATCGGTCAAGCAGATCTTCCAGGGCATGCGTCCGTGGCACCGTCGAACCGGCTTCTTCCAGGAGCGCCTTCAGGTATTTCTCCGCCGTCTGCTGGCAGCAGAAACATGCCAGATCATGTAGCGGCGGACGAGCGGCGCCGAGCTTTCGCGCCGCGCGGAAGTCCTCTTCGGCCTTGGAGACCCACTCGGCGGTCAGCCTTTTCATAGAGAACTTTCCCGTGGGTCATGATTTCCCGCAGGAACGAATCGCCTTCGGCCATGCGCCACCCCAGGTTTTTGGGAGTGCGCACCAGAAGATCCAAGGGAAAGTTATAGTCAACACCCAGCCGGATGCGAACGGCCTGGTCCAGTTCATTTCGCGCCGTCATCACAACGAGGATATCCACGTCGCTGTCCTCGTGAGGCGTGCCATAGGCGTAGGAGCCGAACAAGATGATCTTCTCCGGCTGGAAACGCTTGGCCACCCGTTCCGCGAAACCGCGAATGACGCGCATGGGCACGGCCGCTCCACGGTACCACCCCGTCGCGTCCGCCGCCTGCGATGTTCCGCTTCCGACTGCCATGTGGAGACTCACGTCCTCAGCGAACTTTCCCGTGGCAACGGGATGGTGCAGCACAAAGCTAATTTGCGCTTCCTTCGCGGCCACCCTCGCGGGAGATCCTCACAAGTGAAATTATAGCTGGCCGCAAGAACCATGCTATCCGAGCCGACTCGACCCGCGCTCGGCGTTGTCCTCATCGCGCTATTACGGGGATGGCGTGGAGAGGGCCATTGGTTGCTGGCTCGGAAAATTGGGAACTAAAACGCCCCAGGCAGTAACAAAGAGAAGTGGGCGAGCGTCCCAGGGATGTCGGTCCGCGCGCGGCGGTCGCCGCGCGAGGCCGACGTCGTGGAACGATCGGCCTTAACAGCTTGTCGAGGCTAGGTTTACTGCCCGCGATGCGGCGTTTTCGGGCACAGGCTGGGCCTACGCCTCGGTGAGGCGGCTTTTCTGGCGCGCGCCGCCGCGCTGGAGCCTGAAACGGTCGGTGCCCTTGGCGTACACTTTCGCGCTGACAAAGTTCGCCGAAAGGCGACAATCTTTTGCAGTCTTACGAGTTCAATGCCGGCCATCGCCGGTGCTTTGCTTCCCCAAGCGACTGACAACTCGACCCAGGAGTTTTTCGCCATGCGTCGCGCTGCACGGAACTTGCTGCTCGCGTCTGTGTTCACGGTCCTTTCCTGCGGACTGGCCGCCGCCGCCGACCCCGTCGCCCCGCCCGACGTGACGAAGCTGGAGCTGACCGTGCCCGACCCGGTCCGGCTGGCGTTGCAGGACGCCAAGTACGCCGAGGCGGTCAAGGCGATCGACGAGGCCATCGCCGGCAAGGAGACCAAGGACAAGGATTACCTGGCTTACCTGAAGGGCCGGGCTTTGCACTTGCAGCAGAAGTACGACGACGCCATCGCCACCTTTGACGCGGTCGAGAAGCAATTCCCGGAGAGCAAGTGGATTCGCCGGGCGAAGTTTGGCAGGGCCGTCTCGCTGATGCGCAAGGGCGATTTCCGGGCGGCCGAGGAGATTTACAAGAGCGCGGCCGACTACCTGCTGTCGGTCGACCGGCGGCACGAAATCGCCGGCATCTACCTGGAGTTCGCCGAAAAGTTCTTCAAGCCCAAGGAAGAAGGCAAGCAGCCCGACTACCGCCAGGCGCTGACGTTCTTCAACCAGGCGCTGGAAGTGGGTCCGAAGCCGGAGCGGCGGACCGAAGTCGAGCTGGCCGTGGCGCAGTGCCACCAACACCTGGGCGAGCTGCCGCAGGCGGCGCAGCTTTACGAGCAATTCGCCAAGAAGTATCCCAAGCACGAATTGGTCGTCGAGGCGCTCTTCCGTCGGGGCGAGTGCCTGATGGGCCAGGGGAATCCCGCGGCGGCGCGGCGCGTGTGGCAGGACCTGCTTTCGGCGCACGCCGAGTCGAAGAGCGAGCGGATTCCGGAAGCGGCCTACAACGTCGCGCTGACGTACGGCATTCCCAACCCCGCCAGCGACGAGGCGCTGAATCTGGGCGTGGGGGCGCTCGTGGCCTTCGCCACGAAATACCCTGAGCACAAGCTGGCCAGCAAGGCGCTCCTGGCGATCGGCGAGAGCTACATGGCCCGGCAGCGAAGCACCGAGGCCGTGGCCGCCTTCCAGAAGTTCCTGGCCGACGAGCGGTACAAGGAGCGCGAAGAGATTCCCGTCGCGCGGCGCATGCTGGGCTACGCCTACGTCCTGCAGAAGAAGTTCACGGAGGCCCTGGCCGCCTGGCAGGATTACCTGGCCAAGCACCCGGCGCACCAGGATTGGAACATGGTGCAGCGGGCGATCATCGACACCGAGTACCTGATGGGACAGGAAAAGCGCCAGGCCAAGGAATACGACGCCGCAAGGCAGCTTTGGACGGCGTTCCTGGCGAAATACCCGCTCGAAGACCGCAACCGCCACATCATGCTCGAGTTCGGGCAGATGCAGTTCGACCAGGGGAAATTCCCGGAAGCGATTGCCGAGTGGCGCCGCCTCGTCTCGAAGTATCCGCAGACCGAAGAATCGTCGCAGGCGCAGTTCCAGATCGCGGCGACGCTGGAAGACAAGCTCAGCCAGTTCACCGAAGCGCTGAAGGAATACCGCGCGCTGAACTGGGGCGGCTACGTCGGACCGGCGCAGCAGCGGATCGCGCGGCTGACGAGCAAGAGCATTGCCATCGTCACGGAGCGCGTCTTCCGCAGCGACGAAACGCCCAAGGTCGTCGTCGACACGCGGAACATCGACTCCATCAACGTGCGGGCCTACACGGTCGACCTGGAAACCTATTTCCGCAAGATGCACCTGGCGCGGGGCGTCGAGTCGCTCGACACGGCGCTCATCGACCCGGACAAGAGCTTCGACCACAAGGTCGGCGATTACGTCGAGCACAAGGCCTTCAAGAGCGAGGTCGATGTGCCGCTGCCGGGCGGCAAGCCCGATAAGCCCCCCGCGGGCGTCATCGTCGTGACCGTCAGCAGCACGAACCGCGAGGCCACGACGCTCCTGATCCAAAGCGACCTGGACGTGATCGTGAAAAGCTCGCGCGACGAGGTGTTCGTGTTTGCGCAGAACATGCGCACCGGAAAGCCCTGGGCGGGCGTGAAGCTCCTCGTTTCCAACGGTGCCAAAGTCTTTGCCGAGGCGACGACCGGCGCCGACGGCGTGTTCCAGGGGACGTTCCCTGAGCTGAAGGACGCGGGCGACGTGCGCGTGTTTTCCGTGGCCGAGGGGCACGTGGCCAGCAACGTCGTCGATTTGTCCGGCGTGGGCGTCGCGCAGGGTCTGGAGGACAAGGGCTACATCTACACGGACCGGCCGGCGTACCGGTCCGGGCAAATTGTTCACGTCCGCGGCGTGGTCCGGCGGGCGAAGGACGACGCCTACACGGTCGAGAAGGGCGGCAAGTACGCCCTGGAAATCTACGACAGCCGCAACCGCAGCCTCTATCACCAGGACTTACAGCTTTCGGAGTTCGGCAGCTTTCATGCGCGGTTCACGCTGCCGCCGTCGAGCGTGCCGGGCGCCTATCGCGTCCAGGTGACCGACCAGAAGGACAAGGCCTACCAGGGCGAGTTCCTGGTCCACGAGTACCAGCTTGAGCCGGTGCAGCTTGTCGTCGAGAGCGACCGCTCGGTTTACTACCGCGGCGAGGAGATCACCGGCAAGATCAAGGCGCAATTCTATTACGGGGCGCCGCTGGCGGGGCGCGAAATCCGCTACCAGCTTGCCGACGGGGACGTGCAAACGGCCACGACGGACGCGGCGGGCGAAGTGCCCTTCAAGTTCCCCACGCGCGATTTTCAGGAATCGCAGGTGCTGCCGCTCGTGGTGACGCTGCCGGAGCGGAACCTGGCCTCGGGCAGGAATTTCTATCTGGCCACGCAGGGCTTCTCGCTGGCGATCAGCACGGTGCGGTCGGTGTACTTGTCGGGCGAGTCGTTCGAGGCCACGATCAAGGCCACCGACGCCGAGGGCAAGCCGATCGCCCAGAAGCTGACGCTCACGGCGTCGTTGCAGACGAACGTGCAAGGACGGACCGGCGAGACGCTCGTCGAAAAACACGAGATCGAGACCGACAAGGAGGGGAACGCCAAGAAGACGCTCACGCTGCAAAAGGGCGGGACGTACATCGTGCGGGCCGAGGGGATCGACCGCTTCGGCAACGCCGTCTCGCAGCAGCACGCGGTGCAAATCTCCGACGACAGCGACGCCGTCCGCCTGCGGATTCTGGCCGATAAGCACACCTTCAAGGTCGGCGACACGGCGCAGGTGCAGCTCCATTGGCGCGAGAAGCCGGCGCTGGCGCTGGTGACGTATCAGGGGGCGCGCGTGCTGGGCTATCAGCTTGTCGAGCTGCAAACCGGCGCGAACAAGCTGGAAATTCCGATGACGGCCAGGCTGGCCCCGAACTTCGAGCTGTCGGTGGCGGTGATGACCGACACGCGGAAGCCCGCCAAGCCGAAGGAAGGCGAAGAGGAAAAGCCGATCGTGCGGTTCCACACGGCCAGCAGCCCGTTTGCGGTCGAGCGCGATCTGCAATTGAAGGTCACGACGCGCCGCAAGGCGGACGCCAAGGGCCCGATGCGGCCGGGCGAGGAGATCGAGATCGTCGTCATGCCGTCGATCGGCGCGTTTTTCAAGGGGCAGGACCGCGAGACGGCGGTGCGGACGACGTCGAGCATCACGTTCGAGTACCGGCCGGCGACGCGCGACATCGACCCGAACCTTTTGACGGAGCGCGACCGGCTGGAGCTGCGGGAGGAGGAAGCGGCGCGGCTGGGAGCGGCGAGGGAGCTGGCCGGCGGCGGGACGACGCCGGCATTCGGCGCTTTCAACGGTCCATCGGGGTGGCCCAAGGCCATTCCGCCTGCCGGGAATGCGTCTGAGGCGGGCGCCGCGAGGTACGGCGCGGCTGAGCGAGTGGCGGAGGAACGCGAAGAGATCATGGACCGCCTCAAGCGCCGTTCGGGTTTGGGGCGCCAAGCTGGGGGGCAGCAAGGCCAGGGGCACGGGCTGGACGACCTGGCGAAGGCCCAGTCGCTGAACTCCTTCAGCGACAGCGAGGCCTGGGCTGCGCACGCCGACGGCTCGGCCCGCTTCAAGCAGCCGCACGGCAACGCCCGCGATGATGACGGCGATGGCATCCTGGCACTTGGGCAGGCCTATCACTTCTCGCCCAACGGCGCCGACCACAAGCTCGTCTTCGAGCAAATGGCGCAGCGCGGCTATTCCAGCGGCATCGTGCTCCTCAGCGACGGCAAGCAGGCCAACCTCAACTTCGCCAAGCTCAGGGCCGGCGACTTCGAGAAGCTCGGCAAGGAGCTGCAAGCGGCGGGGGCCGTTTTGCTGCCGGCCGCGGGCATTCAGGAGACGGGTTACTGGGCGCCGGCCGTTGTGACCAACGACAAGGGCGAGGCGGTGCTGACCGTCACGCTGCCGGAGCGCTCCACTGCCTGGAAGCTCCTGGCCAAGGGCGTGTCGCTGGAGACGCTGGCCGGCGAGCATGAAGGGGACCTCCTCACCAAGAAGGACCTCTTCGGCGAACTGAAGCTGCCGATGGCCCTGGCGTCGGGCGACGAGTCCGAAGTGATCGCCACGGTCCACAACGCGGCGCAGTTGAAGGGCGCCGCCACGGTGACCTTCAAGGCCGCCGTCGGCGAGAAGAGCATGGAGGAGACGAAGACCGTCGCGCTGGACGGCAAGGCGATGATCGAAGTGCCGTTCAAGGTCAAGTTCGATTTGCCCGAGGCGTTCACCGGCCAGGCCGAGGTGCGTTTCGAGCTGACGGTGAAGAGCGCAGAGCAGAGCGACGTGGTCCGCAATTCGATTGCGCTTTTGCCGCCGGGGATCCCCGTCTACGCGACGGCCAGCGGCGCCTCGACGAGCGACACGACGGCCTGGGTGGAAGCGCCGAAGGACATGCCGCTTTCGAACCGGGCGCTGCAGGTCATTGTGGGGTCGAGCGTCGAGCGGAGCCTGCTGGAGATCGTGACCGGCTCGATGCCGGCCTGCCAGATGGACTACTTGCGCGTGTCGTCGGGACTCGATACGGCCGTCGGCGACCTGATGGCGTCGCTGGGACTCCTCAAGCTGATCGACACCAGCCGCGAGCCGGGATCGGTGCAGGCGCACGCGCTCGATTCGCGGATTCGCTCGTCACTGGGCCTGCTGGTTTCGATCCAGCAGGACGACGGAAGCTGGACCTGGACCGGCTACAAAGGCCAGGGCAACTACTTCGCCACGTCGCGCGTCGTCTGGGCTTTGAGCCTGGCGCGGCAGGCGGGGTATAAGGTGCCCAATGCGGCCTACGACTCGGCCACGAACTTCCTGGCCTCGGGCGTGGCCGCCACGGCCGAGGATGACTACGAGACGAAGGCGGCGCTGTTGCACGGGCTGTCGGTGGCGGGGCGCGGCGATTTTGCGCTGGCGAACCGTTTGCACCGCAACCGCCCGGCGATGAGCGACGCGGCGCTGGCGTACCTGTCGCTGGCGTTGATTGAAATGGACCGCCAGCCGATGGCGCGCGAGCTACTGGACCTGCTCAAGACGCGCCGCGCGGCGGGGTCGGGCGCCGGTGCTGCGGCGGCGGTTCCGGCCGGCGCCAAGAGCATTGCCCCGCTGCCCATCAATCGTTCGACGGCCGAGATCACCGCGCTCCATGCGCTGGCCCTGATGCGCGTCGCCTCCGGCTCGCAGGAGTCCAAGGAGTTGATCGACTGGCTGATGGCCAACCGTATCGGGCACCGCTGGCGCCCGGAGAAGGCGACCGGACCGGCGGCCCTGGCCGTCTGCGAGTGGTACGCCAAGAGCCGCTTCGAGCAGGAGCACTACACGCTCTCGATCTTCGCCAACGACACCCGCGTCACTGTGCTGGAGTTCGACAAGGACTCGGGCACGAAGACGGTGGACGTGCCGGCGAAGTTCCTGGTCGACGGCCGGCAGCGGATCAACTTCCAAGTGACCGGCCGCGGGCGGTTCGCCTATCAGGTCGTGCTCAGCGGCGTGGTGGCGCCGGACAAGCTGAAGACGACGACGCTGGATTGGCGCGTGCTGCGGTACTTCGAGCCGGCGCCGCGGGAGATGGACGGACAGGTCATCCCGCGCGGTTTCGACGTGCTGCAAGGCAGCTTTACGACGTTCCGCAACCCGCTCACGGAATTGCCCGTGGGCCGGCAAGGGCACGTCGAGTTGCACGTGCAGCGATTGAACACGCCGGCCAACCAGCGCGACGACCAGCTTAGCTACCTGGTGGTGACGGAGCCGCTGCCGGCGGGCGTGTCGGTGAACGAGAAGTCGATCACCGGCGGGTTCGAGCGGTATGAAATCCGCCCCGGCTCGATCACGTTCTACATCGGCAGCCGGCGGTACTATGACGTGATCCATTTCGACGTCCACGGCTACGTGCCGGGCAAGTACACGGCCGGGCCGACGATCGTCCGCGACGCCTATCGCCTCGAGCAGATGGCCGTGGCGGCCGCCAAGCCGCTGGCCGTGCTGGCGCTGGGCGCGCAGAGCAAGGACGAATACCGCCTCACGCCGCGCGAGCTGTTTGAGCTGGGCAAGCGGCACTACACCAAGAAGCAGTTCGCCGAGGCGGGCAAGCACCTGACCGAATTGTTCTCCAACTGGAACCTCAACCCCGAGACGTACCGCGAGACGGCGCGGATGCTGCTCGATGTTCACTTAGAGAGCGGCCCGCCGCACCAGATCGTGCGCTACTTCGAGATCATCAAGGAGAAGTGGCCGGATTTGGAGATCCCGTTCGAGAAGATCGTGAAGATCGCCGCCGCCTACCACGAGATCGGCGAGTACGAGCGGAGCTACCTGGTGTTCCGCGCCACGATCGAAAGCGCGTTTGGGGCGGAGGCGGGCGTGGCCGGCTTCCTCGAGTCGCAGGGGCAATTCCTGCGCTCCGTCGAGGTGATGGACGGGCTCCTCAGGGAGTATCCGCCGGAGCCGTACGTGGCCGCGGCGACGTACTACCTGGCGCAGCGCGTCTACGCCAAGGCGCCCGAAGCGGCCGACGACCCGCACCTGCGCGAGAAAAAGGTCAACCGCGTGGACCTCGTGCGGCTGGCCTTGCAGAAACTGGACAACTTCGTGACGGAGTATCCGAACGACCCGGCCGCCGACCAGGCGGGCTTCTCGATCGCCAGCGCGCTCTTGGAGCTGCGGGCCTACAAGGCGGCGATCGCCGCCTGCGAGCGCTACGCGGCGCGGTATCCCAAGAGCGATTACCTGGACAGCTACTGGTACGTGATCGGCTTCTCGAATTTCGCGCTGGGGCAGCACGAGGCTGCGCTGGCCATGTGCCAGAAGGTCTCCGAGGCCATGCAGGTCGATAAGAAGACCGGCCGCGAAGCCGAGAGCCGCAACAAGTACCGCGCGATCTACATCATGGGCCAGGTGTACCACAGCCTGGGCAAGGCGGAGGAATCGATCCGCGAGTACACGCGCGTGGAGGACAAGTTCGTCGACGCCAAGCAGGCGATCGAGTACTTCGCCCGCAAGGCCATCTCGCTGCCGGAAGTGACGCCGGTCAAGCCGGGCGAGGAGGCCAAGGTGAAGCTCGGTTTCCGCAATGTGGCCCAGTGCGACGTGAAGGTGTATCGCATCGACCTCATGAAGTTCAGCCTGCTGCGGCGCGACCTGGCCGGCATCACGAACATCAACCTGGCCGGAATTCGCGCCTATCACGAGGCCTCGGTGAAGCTGGGCGACGGGAAGGACTTCCGCGACAAGGAGCACGAGCTGTCGCTGCCGCTCAAGGAGGAGGGGGCGTATCTCGTCGTCGCCCGCGGCGAAAACCTGCACGCCAGCGGGATGGTGCTGGTGACGCCTTTGAAGATTGAGGTGCAGGAAGAGGCGGCGTCAGGGCGCGTGCGGGCGACGGTCAAGGACACGACCAGCGACAAGTACATCCACGACGTTCACGTGAAGGTGATCGGCTCGCGGAACGGCGAGTTCAACTCCGGCGAGACCGACCTCCGCGGCATCTTCGTGGCCGACGGCATCCGGGGCACCTCGACCGTCATCGCCCAGGCCGAGGGGAACCGCTACGCCTTCTTCCGCGGCGAGATGGAGCTGGGTCCGCCGCCGGCGACGCCCAGCGCCCCGGCGGCCCAGATGCCGGCGCAGGACCCGTCGTCCGGCAAAGGCCAGGAGAAGGACGGCGAGCTGCTCAAGGAGCTTTTGGACCAGAACCGCGACATCCAGCAGCTTCAGCGGGACAACCTGAAGCAGCTTTATGAGCAGAAGAACAAGGGGGTGGAGTCGAAGAAGGCGTTTTAGGGAATGCGGAATGCGGAATGGGGAATGTACGGGAGGACTGACGATGAGGGCGTCGATTTCGATTCTCGCACTGCTGTGGCTGGCGATTCCGATTCCCGCGACGGCGGGCATTTTGGGCCAGCAGTCGCTGAACGTCGATTTGACCAACGCCAAAGAGGCAAAGACGAAGGTCACGTGGTCCGAGCCGGAGAGGATCGCAATCACGGAAAAGGGCCTGGGCTGGGACGGCGAGACGAACGCCTTGCGCGACGGCTGGATTCAAACGGAGCCGCTGGCCATCGGCGTTTCCTGGCGGCCGGCGCAAGGGTCCAATGTCCGCGTGCGGGTCTTTCCGCTCCCCGCCGAGATCACGCTCCCCAACGGCCAGAAGTACACGCCATCGGCGGGCAGCATGTTCGTCCGCTACAGCCCGGACGCCAAACACTGGTCCGACTGGCAGGCCTTGAAGCACGAAGACGACGACGTGCGCAAGAAGCACAACGCCGTCGTGTTCACGGGCGTCGTCCAGGTCCCGCGGCGGCAGCGCGAGGAGTACGAGCGGCAGATGGGGGCCTGGATGAAGCTCGACACGCCCTGGTCGAGCGACGAAGAGGCGCTGGTGAAATGGATCGTCGCGGCGCAGCCGGACTTCTTCCAGGAGCACAAGCCCTTCGTGGGCTACGTGCAGTTTCTCTACGAGTGCGGCTTCCACGGCGGCCAGCGGCTGACGAAGCTGGAGGCGGAGGCCGGCTGGGGCGTGGGCGGGGTGCACTCGATTCCCAAAGACGAGGCCGTCTACAAGGACCGGGACGTGCCATGGCGCTTTAAGGCCGAGGCGGACAAAAAACCCGAGTAGCTGTCTGAAGCCATCAGGCTCCCGCGTGATGCCGCCCTTTGGCGCACGGAAGGTCGTGACGATCCGCGATGAAAAACCATCCGCGAACGTGACCTGCGATTCGCGCTGCCTGACGCGGAGGGTGAGAGCTACGACAAGAGGGCTACCTTGGCGGCGGAGTCGCGGCCGGGGCGGCCGGCTTGAGGCGAAGGATAACGATCGACCGCTGGCGCTGCGGAGCGTGGTAGGCGTCCTCCGCATCGCGGCCCTGACCCTGTCCTTGGCGACCCTGTCCTTGGCGACCCTGTCCTTGGCGACCCTGTCCTTGGCGACCCTGCGCGACTTGCGCTTCGCCGTCCGCCAGCTTGCCGCCTTCCTTGCCGTCGGGTCCCTTCGCGCCGCGCTGCGTTGGCGCCTGGCGCACCGGCGTTTGGCCCGGCTGGGGCGCGGCGCCGGCCGAAGCGCTGGCGGCGGCCGGCTCGCGCTTGGCGGCTGCGAGGTTTTGCGGTCGCGATTTGTCTTGTGCCGGCTTGTCGGGAGCGGGTTTCGCGGCGCCCTCGGGCGTTCCCGCTCCGCCGGACGTGACCGGACGCGCCTGTGCAGGCCCCGCGCCTCCGCCCGGAGCGCCCGCGACGCCCTTTTCCGACGCGCCGCCCTTTTCCGCTGCGCCGCCCTGGCCCTCGGCGCCCCCCCTTCCCTCGGCAGCCCCCCTCCTCTCGGCAGCGCGGCGCAGCTCGTTTTGGAGTTGCCGGCCGGCGATCGCCGCGCGCACGCCGTCGGACTCCGCCGGAAGCTCCAGGACCCGCGCCCAGCCGCGCGCCGTGCGTGCGGCGCCCGCCGTGTCGTGCTTCTTGTTCAAACTCTCGGCGGCGGGCCGTTCCGCGCCGTTCTTGGCCACGTTCTTTCCGGCGCCGGGCTTCCCGGCGTTGGGCTTTCCGGCAGTGGCGTCCGTCGGGCTGGTTCGGTCCGTCTTATTGCCGGCGGCGGCCCGCTTGTCTTCGTGCTGCTTGAGCCGCTCCGTTTCCGCCTTGGCGCCGGATTCCTTTTCGACGTCGCCAAGCTTGGACTCTTCGGCCCGCAGCGCCTTGCGCTGTAGCTCCTGCGCGGCCTCAAGCTCGATGCCTCCCAGCCGCTCCGTCAGGTCGCCGCCGGCCTGGCCCGATGCCTCGTACCAGTGCATGCGGTTGACCTGCGCGCGGCCGGCCTGCATGGCCAGGAGGACGTTGTCGAGCTGGCGGGGGTCGGTGTCCACGACGTAAACGCGGTACTTTTCCGCTCGATCGTCGGGAGCCGGCTGATTGGGGGCCGGATGATTCGCCTCGCGCCGCGTCCGTTCCGCCACCTCGTCCTGGACTTCAAGAACAATTCCGTTGGCGGCCAGGTTGCGTTCGAAGAGCGCGTAGTCGGCGACATGTTCCACGTCACACACGACCACTTGCCCAGCCGCTTGCTGGTAGGAGAGCTGCTCCGCGTCCTTCGATAGGCCGTCTCCGTCATCGGCGTCGCCGCGCGGCAGTCCGGGAGAAAAGGCCCCGCCGCCGAAAAGCGACGACGTCCCCCCGGCCTGATCGCTGTTGCGGTCGAAATAGGTCGCGCCGGAAGCGGATGAAGCCGTCGGCGCCGCGGGCGGCTGATCGCCGGCCTGGGCGAACTTGAACTGCGCCTCTTCGCCCGGCGCAGCATCGGCCGGCGCAGCGTTGGCCGGCACCGGCTTGGTTGGCGCCGTCAGGGCCAATTCCGTCTCCGGCAGCCCGAACTTGGCGACCAGGATGGTCGTGCAGATGAGGGCGGAGGCGGCGATGCCGACCCAGAACGGCGCGTGCCAATGCCGGGCTTTCTCGGTCGGCCGTTCATCCGGCGGTTCCGAGGGGAACCGCTTGACGACGGACCCATCTTCTAACGAGCCGCCGCTTGAAATCCCGCCGCCAAAAATCCGGGCCTGCCGGGCTTTGGCGAGGACCTGTTGAGGGAAGTCGTCTTCGAGCTTGAACTGTGGCAGCGACTGAACGGCGGACTGCACCGCGCGCAGCTCCTTGAGCCGCCGCCGCAACTCGCGGTCGCCGGCGAGCTTGCGCTCGACGTCGGCCCGCTGGACCGGCGTCAATTCGCCGTCCAGATAGGCGCTGAGCAGTTCGTCGTGCCAGATGGGTTTCATGTCCGCATCCGCCCAAACTCGTTGGGCGCCGATGTTATCGTTTGCCGGTGCCGATCAAAACCAGCGCCGGGCATCATGAATTC
>JACOUI010000251.1 GCA_016177915.1 Planctomycetia bacterium | reverse complement strand
GACCTGTGCTCCTTCGAAAACCCGGAGCAGTCACGACTTAGGGCGGCCGAGGCCCATCCGATCCCCGCGGTCGAAGAACCGCCCGGGGAATGGCAATATGGAACTGCAAGGCATTTTTTACAACATCGTTTGCTGCTTCCTGTCGCCGCTTCGCGGCCGCGGTAGCGTCGCCTTGACCGCCCTCGGCACTCGGCTGACAATCGACTCGTCGACGATTGGCGCAAATGTAGCGGAATCTCTCGATGCGCGTTTTCACTCAAGTGCCCGACTCCGCCGGCCGGTTTGGTCCGTATGGGGGAAGGTACGTGCCGGAGACGCTCACGAGGGCGCTCGTCGAACTGGAGGCCGAGTATGAAAAGGCGCGGCAGGACCCGGCATTTGAGCGCGAGCTGGACGGGCTTTTGCGGGACTTCGTCGGCCGGCCGTCGCCGCTCTACCACGCGAAACGCTTGTCGGACCAGTGCGGCGGGGCGCAGATTTATCTCAAGCGCGAGGACACCAACCACACCGGCGCCCACAAGATCAACAACACGCTCGGCCAGGCGCTGCTCACGCTGCGGATGGGAAAAAAGCGCGTCATCGCCGAGACCGGGGCCGGGCAGCACGGCGTGGCCACCGCGACCGCCTGCGCTCATTTCGGCCTTTCGTGCGCCGTCTACATGGGCGAGGAAGACATCCGCCGCCAGCGGCCGAACGTGTTTTCGATGAAGCTCCTGGGGGCCGAAGTGCGGCCGGTGACGAGCGGCTCGCGGACCCTGCGCGACGCGATCAACGAGGCCCTCCGCGACTGGATGAGCTCGGTCGAGACGACGCACTACATCCTGGGCTCCGTCGTCGGGCCGCACCCCTTCCCGTGGATCGTGCGCGACTTTCAATCCGTCATCGGTCGGGAGACGATCGAGCAGTGCCGCGAGCGGTTGGGGCGGCTGCCGGAGCTGGTGGTGGCCTGCGTGGGCGGCGGGAGCAACGCGGCGGGGATGTTCTTTCCGCTGATCGAGCACGCGGGCGTGGAGCTTTTGGGCGTCGAGGCGGGGGGACGGGGACGGGCCGTCGGCCAGCACGCGGCGCCGCTTTCGTTCGGCCGGCCGGGCGTCTTGCACGGCAGCTTCAGCTACGTGATGCAGGACGACGACGGGCAGACGTGCGACGTCCACAGCGTTTCGGCGGGGCTCGATTACCCCGGCGTCGGCCCGGAGCACAGTTTTTGGAAGGACTCCGGCCGCGTCACGTACACAAGCTGCACGGACGAGGAGGCGCTTCGGGCGTTTGACACGCTGGCGCGGACGGAGGGGATTCTGCCGGCGCTGGAGAGCGCGCACGCCGTGGCCAAGGCGATCGAGCTTGCCCCCCAGCGCAAGAAGAGCGACGTGATCGTGGTCTGCTTGTCCGGCCGGGGGGACAAGGATGCGCATGAGATTGCGCGGCTGCGCGGCGAAACCATCTCCTGACTCTTCATTCCGGAATTCCACATTCCGCACTCGTAAATGTCCGCGATCGACGACGTCTTCGCCAACCTCCGCCGGCAGGGGAAAAAGGCCTTCATCCCCTTCGTCACGGCCGGCGATCCGGACCTGGATTTCACCGCCGAGGCGATCAAGCTCCTGGCAGCGCACGGGGCGGGCATCTGCGAGATCGGAATTCCCTACAGCGACCCGATCGCCGACGGGCCGGTGATCCAGGCCTCGTACACGCGGGCGCTGGCGAAGAAAATCACGCTGGCCGAAATCCTGAAAATGGTGCGCGGCGTGAGCAAGCAGGTTGCCACGCCGCTGGTGAGCATGGTGAGCTACGCGATCGTCTATCGGCACGGTCTGGCGCGGTTTGTGGCCGATGCGAAGGCGGCGGGGCTGGCGGGGGTGATTGTAGCGGACCTTTTGGTCGAGGAATCGGGCGAGCTTTCTGAGATTTGCCGCCGCCAGGATTTCAGCTTGATCCAGCTTGTGACGCCCACCACGCCGCGCCAGCGGGCGGTAAAAATCGCCCAGGCCGCGACGGGATTTGTGTATTACGTGTCCGTGACGGGGATCACGGGCGAGCGGGCAAAGCTGCCGCAGGAATTGCTCGATAGCGTGTCGTGGCTGCGTTCGCAGACGAAGACGCCCGTCTGCATCGGCTTTGGGATCAGCCAGAGCGAGCACGTGAAGCTGCTAGCGCCGGCGGCAGACGGCGTGATCGTGGGTTCGGCGATTGTGCGACGGATCGCGGAGGCGGCGACGCGTCCGCGTGAGGAGGTGCTGGCGGAGGTGGGGAGTTACGTGGATGGTTTGGTGGGGGCGATGGGGTGACCACCGTCGGGGATCGGCACGGATCAGACGGCGATGCCCAGGGCGGCGACTGCGAAAATGACGGTGAAGGAGAGGAAAAGGGCCGTCAGCGTGTGGTAGCCGAGCTTCAGCCACCACGCGGTCAGGTGCGGCTTCACGTCGAAGACGGTTTGCAGCGACAGGCGGACGCCCCAGAAAAGGGCAATGTAGCCGCAGACCGCCCGTGCCAGGCCGCTGCCCCCGGCCAATTCCCTGGCAAACAGCAAGCTGACGAGGCCGAGGGCCACGATCGTAGCCACGACGTAGCCGCCGTAGGTCCAGAACAACTGGCGGTGCAGCTTGGGCAGCGTGCCGAGTTCTTTTGGAAAGCTCAGCCGCAGCGGCACGAGCGACGAGGCCACGAGCACGCAAAGCTGGCCCGCGCCGGCGGCCGTGATCAAGTAAGTCATCGTTGGCTGCGTCATGTTGGACCTCGCGGCGGCTATTGGATTGCGATCACGCGGCGCCGACGGCGCGCATGAACGGCAGGACGATCTGGCGGACAAACGGCGGATGAAATAGCGCGAACAATGGCAGCGTCAGGACGAGCATCGTGAACAGCCAGCCGCGGCGGCCGCTTCCCAGTCCGATCGCCCTTCCTGCCGACGAGCGCTCAAAGAGCATGGCCGGCGCTTGCAGGGCGAAAAACAGGGTCGGGCCGCCGTAGCCGCCGCCGGCGGGCAGCGAAATCACCAGGTCGTGTAACAGTCCGCTGAACAGGAACCCCGCCACGAGCGCCCGCCGCGGCCCAAATCGCCCGGCGAGCGGTCCGAACAGGAAGCGGTGCGTCAAATCGCGGAAGGCGCGGTTCCAACGCTTTCCCCAGAACTCGGCGAGACTTTCGGCGGCGACGGGGCAGCGCATGAGACTCGGGGCGTCGATGCCGGCCGAGCGCCAGGCGCAGGACAGCACGTCGAACAAGCCGAAGTGCAAGAACGTCAAAAGCGCGATCATCCCGGCCCAGCCGAGAGTCAGCTCCCAGGCCGCGGGCACAACGGCGCCGACGGCGAAAAACGCTGCTCCGCCAACCAGGAACTTTGCGCAGGCCCAACACCATTCGCGGCGCGTGGGCGCGGCGATGTGCCCCGGCCACGGCCGCGCGAGGAACGATCGGGCGTCCATCCCCGGCCAGGCGAAAAGGTAGGCCAGATGCCGCCACCAGGGGGCGCCTTGGGCGCGAGTCGTTCGCCAGGTCAGCCATTTGGACGAGACGTAAAAAGCCAGCGCCAACAGCCACATCAAGGCCCAGCGGGGGCATTTCGGCGGGACGAGGAGCAGCACGCCCGCCGGCAACGCCGCCGCGGGTGCCGTCGTCGAAATCGTCCAGGTTTCGCGCCGTTCGGTCATATTTCACCGGCATCGCCCGGGGTTAGAACCGCAGGGGGTGGGGGCGGGGCAACGGGGGGAATGGGACGCGGATGAGACGGATCAAACGGATGAGCACGGATCGCGGCCTTGTCGCAGATGCCTTTCCGACGCAGAATATCCGGTGGTTCCTTGCGCTTCAAACAGGATTCGGTCATGCCATTGAAAACGACCTTGCCGTCCGCGGCGGTTTTGATGCTCGTCCTGCTGCTGGCGGCCTTGCCCATCTCCTTCGCTCGCGGCCAGGACAAGCCGCCCGTCGAGATGCTCACCTTCGATCAGCTTTTGGCCGCCGGCGACAAGCTGGCCGATGCCAAGGACTACGCCGGGGCGCTGGCGCGATACAAAGACGCCTATGAGAAATGGGTGGCCGAAGTGCGGACGCTGCCCTTCAAGCAGCCCGTCAACCCTAAGCTGATGACGCGCGGAGAGCTGAAGGCCTACATGGCCAAGCTGCTCGAGGAGGACTACACGGAGGAGGAGCTGCACTTCATCAGCCAGACGCTTTTGGCCTTCGGCCTGGCCCCCAAGAACTTCGACCTGAAGAAAACGATCATCGACATGCACACGGAAGAGGTGGCGGGGTTTTACGACCCGCGGAAGAAGGACATGGTGCTGATCAAGGAAGCGGAGCAGAAGAAGGCGGGACTCTTCGATTTCATCTTCGGGTCGACGCCGGAGTTCGACAAGGAAGAGCAGAAGTTCACGCTTTCGCACGAGATGACCCACGCCCTGCAGGACCAGCACTACGACCTGAGGGCGATGCAGGAGGCGGTCGAGGACGACGACGACATGCTGCTGGCCATGACGGCGCTGATCGAGGGCGACGCGACCGTGGTGATGATGGTCGACATGATGCGCGGCGAGGAGACGGCGCAGGAGGTTTTGCGCACGCCGCCGGCCATGGCCGACGCCATGTTCAGCCTCATGCGGGCCACGATGCCCTTTGCCGCCGGCAAGACGATCAAGAACGCGCCGGCGATCCTGCGCGAGTCGCTGATTTATCCCTATCACCGCGGCACGATGCTCGTGTTGCACATGACGAACCGCGGGGGCTTCGAGCCGGTCAGCGCGGCCTTCCGCGACCCGCCTCTGTCGACCGAGCAGGTGATCCATCCGGAGAAATACGCCGGCAAGAAGCGCGACGTGCCGACGGCGCTGGCGCTGCCGGACCTTGCGCCCGCGCTCGACAAACGGTGGAAGCCGCTGGGCGAGAACGTGATGGGCGAGTTCCAGATCGCCGTCATGCTGCAAAAGCAGCCCAAGGCGGCGGCCGCCGCGGCCGGCTGGGACGGCGACACGTACAGCATCTTCGAGACCGACGCCAAGCAGACCGGCCTCGTCTGGATCAGCACGTGGGACAGCGACAAGGAGGCCCAGGAGTTCTGCCGCGCCTACCAGTCCTACCTGCGAAAGAAGCTCGACGTCCCGGAAGCCGAAGGCGAGATCGGCGACAAGCTGCGGCTCACGAAGGACGGGGCGGAGCATCGTGTCGAGTGCCGCGGGCCGGACGTGGTGGCGATCGAGGGATTTTCGGAGGGCGAGACGGGCAAGCTCATCGACCTGGCGTTTTCCGCAGAGAAGTCGGAAAAGAAGTTCGACATCACGCGGAAGCCGAAGAAGCAAAAGGCGGAGGCGGCAGCGCCATAGCAACAGGCGACGCAATATCGCGCGTGCGCACAGCCCCTTGAAGCGCCGGGGGGCTGACGCCCCCCGCTCGCCACGGATTAGGCGTCGGGCGTCCAGTCGGCCACGGGCCGCGGGTGCACTTTCGGCTGCACGCTGCCTTGCAGCCGGGAAATCGCCTGCTCGGCCTGGGCCACGGACTCGGCGCTTGTCAGCAGGGTAATGTCCATCTGGAACTGGGCCTTCTCGCCCGGGCCGAGCTTCATGACGCGCCCCTGCTGCTGCTCGAAGGGGCGCGGGTTGGGGAAATTGATCGCCGGCTCCAGGCCGGTCACGTAGCCGTCGGCCACGGCCTGCGTGCTTTTCCAGAGGATGAATCGGGGAAGCTGCCGCACGCTGAATCGCAACGAGACGCCCTCGTGGCCGTGCGCATTTCGTAGCAGCACCTCCGTCTGGCCGTCCTTGTCGGCCAACAGCTCGAAGTAATAGACCTGCTCGGCGAAGCCCGGCTGCGGCGGGCCGTGGGTGTCCCACTCGGCAATGCCTTCGGCGGCGCGGGGCGTGCGGGGGACGAGGGTCTTTACGGGCACCTTCACCTGCGAGCCTTCATCCAGGAGCGGCTTGCCGACATTGAAGTGATAGAGCAGCTCCAACTCGGCGGGCTGATCGGAAGTGTTCGCGACTTCGTCGATTACGCTGAAGCCCGGCTGGTTGAGCTTCGTCTTGACCGTGCTCGTGAGCCGCAGCTTGCTGAAGAACAGGCGCGATTCGTCCACGACGCCGGTCACGGCGATCTCGCCGGACGCGGGATCGGCCGAAACGTCCACCCGGTGCGCCGGCGAGTTGGCGATCTTGCCGTGCAGCGGGTGCTGCAATCGGCCCTCGTCGTCATAAACGGGCGGACCATTGCTCTCGAGGCCGCAGCGGCAGAGCAGTTCATCGAAACCAGCGAGCCAGCCCAGGCCCGCCGGCTCAAACAAGTTGACGAACTGCGGGTGGACGGGACCCTTGACCGGCGACTGCCAGCCGAGATCGAGCGGCCCGCACCTGGCCCGCCAGACGCCCATGCCGCGCGTCGGAACAATGAGAACAGTGCAGGCGCCGTTGTCCAGCTCGACGAGGTCGACGCCCTCGCGCCGCCCGCCGCGGAGCCGGCGCTTGTAAACGCTGAAGCGGCCGGGCATGCTCGGCACGTCGGCCTGCGTCACGCAGGCGGTCTCCAAGCACAGGTCGCGATCGACGTCCAGGAGCGTTCGCGAGTAGGGGGACATGGGACGGCCACGGGCTCGTGGATTGGAAAGCGAAGAAGCCGGGACGGCAGCGCTGCGCCGGGCGTGGGAATAGCGTAGTCGAGCCAAAAGCTGCGGGCAAGCAAGACGCTTTTCAACCGACTTTTTCGTACTCGTAATCGGATTGCGCCGCCGCGATCGAGTACGAGTACGATTACGAGACATCTGAGTAGGAAAGTCAAGTGGCGGCGGCGACGGTCGTCGGCGCCGGCAGGTGGTTGAGGATGGGGGAGTTCTTCCTGCGAAGTCGCTCGAGGTAGTGCGATTCGCTGTACGGGACCCGGTCCTTC
>JACOUI010000250.1 GCA_016177915.1 Planctomycetia bacterium | reverse complement strand
GGGCCTCGCGCACGCGGAGCTCGAATTCCGACTTGTCGAGCAGGGCGATCTCGGTGCCGCGCTGGACGACCGTGCCCAGGTCGACCTTCACCTCCTGCACGCGCCCCGCCACCTTGGCCCCGACCACGGCCTGCTCGTCGGCCATCAGGCTCCCCTGGACGCGGACGACGCGCGGGAAGGGCCGACTTCGAACGTCGGTCACGCGCACGGCGGGCGTGTTTTTGACGCCCTGCGCCGCGCCGCCGGAAAGCGCCGCCCCGCCGGTCGCCGGGCCGTCCGCCACGTCGCCGCAACCGCAGAAAACGCACAGGGCCAGAGGGAGAAACAGCGTCGCTGCCGGGCTGGGCAGCCTGCGCTTCCGGTGGCTTTTTCGTGAGCGACGCGCGGGCACGGCGGGCAAGTTCCCAGGGTCAAATTCGGTCAGGCGGCGATGGCGGAGGGCGGGCGTTTGTGCGTTCGTCCGGCGCGCGGGGAGGCGTTCCTTCCCCGCGGAGGGCCCCTCTATTCTAAACTAGCCGCGCTTCCCCTTGCTACGGCTCGATGGGTGCTTTTGTGCGCTCGCCGTTGCAGTTGATCGGCCCAGTTGATTGGCCCAGTTGATCAGCGCTGTTGACCGTCAGGGCGCACGGGAGTAACAAGGGAGGGCCGCCGCCGCGTTCGCGTCGCAAAAGACGCTTCTCGTCCGTCCGCAGCCGAGGTGCCAGGCCATGCCGCCGTCCACGACTCTCAAGCTGCAAGACTTCGTGCGCACCATCCCGGATTTTCCCCAGCCCGGCATCAGGTTCCGCGACATCACGCCGCTCTTGCGGTCGCCGGAGGCGTTTCGGGCGGCCGTGGAGGCGATGGCGGACCGCTACCGTGGCCAGAAAGTCGACGTTGTGACGGCGGCCGAGGCCCGCGGATTTATTTTCGCGGCGCCGCTCGCGCTGGCACTCCGCGCGGGGTTTGTGCCTGTCCGCAAGCCGGGCAAGCTCCCCTTCGACACGCACTCGTTTCACTACGAGCTGGAATATGGCGCCAACACACTGGAAGTCCACGTGGACGGCATCCTGCCCGGCCAGAAGGTGCTGGTGGTCGACGACCTTTTGGCGACGGGGGGAACGGTCGAGGCCTGCTGCAAGCTCGTCGAGAAATGCGGCGCGGAGGTTGCCGGCTGTGTGTTTCTGATCGAGTTGACGGAGCTAGAAGGCGCCAAGCGGATTGCGCAGTACAGCCCGTTCTGCCTGATCAAGTATTAGCCAAAGGTAGGGTGGGCCGAGTGAAACGAGGCCCACCCTACATCTACATCGGTCAGTCGCCGACGCCGATGTCCTCTTCCAGCGCTTCGAGGATCAGGCGGTTCTCACGCGATTCGTGGCGCTTGAGCTGCGCATCGAACCGCCAGAAGCGCTCCCGCAGGCCGCGCCAGTGCGCCAGCCAATCTTCCTGGCGCAGCTTTTCGTTGGCAGCGTCCGCCAGGTGGCTCGCCTCGAGGTATAAGTCGCTGTGCTCGCGCCGCAGTTCGTCGGCCAGGTGCGCAAAGCGCGGCGCGGCGTCCACCGGGTCGTCGAAGTACCCGTAGGCGTCTTCCAGCGCGAAGTGCGTCGCCAACTGATCGCGCAGCTCGTCGAGCGCGTCGGCGATCCACAGCGGATCGGCAGGCTCGCTGTGCCTCCCGAAGGCCAATCGCAATTGGCCCAGAAGTTCCTGCAAGCGCCGGTTGTCCTCCTTGATCTCCTGGAGGAACGCGGCGTTCACCGTCACCGTCGACGTGACTGTGGCCATGGCATGTCTCCTCGAATCGGGCCGCCCGGTCCGTGGCCGGCGCCGCCGGCCCGGGTCGTCATTCTCGCGCCCGTCGCCGGCCAAGCCGGGCGAGGGCGAATTTGAGCAAAAGCTGCGTGCGAGGCCGGCGCGTCGAAGGGCGAACCGCACAGTGCTCGACGTCCGCACGGCGGACCCGACCCCAGAAGAAAGAACCGGAAAGGACCACCCAAGATTTTACCCCCTTGCGCAGGCGAGTCAAAGGAATTCCTGAGTCGGCGCGCTTCCCTCCCTCGCTTGTGTGGAGCAAATGGCGTGCCCCTTGCCCGGGAGACACTGCACGCTCCGCGGGCATCTTTATCGGCCGGCGATTGGCGGCTAGACTTGAGTCGCCAAGCGGCGCGCCCGCTCGCGCGCGTCGCGCTGCTCCCACGCATCAACCGCACAGTTTCGAGGTGACGCATGCGTTTTTCTTGCTGCGCGATCGCGCTGGTCCTGACGACGGCGACCTGTGCCGCCGCGGCCGACAAGATCGAGTTCGTCAAGACCACGCTGGACACCAAGTTTCGCAGCGAAGGCGTGGCCGTCGGCGACTTCAACAAGGACGGCAAGAACGACATCGCCGCCGGCAGCGTTTACTACGCCGCCCCGGACTGGAAAATGCACGCCGTCCGCGAGAAGGCCGACGAGTTCGATCCCCACAACTACTCTAACTCGTTTTGCAATTTCGCCGACGACCTCAACCGCGACGGCTGGGTCGACCTGATCGTCGTCGATTTTCCGGGCGCACCGACCTGGTGGTACGAGAACCCGCAGACGACCGGCGCCCCTTGGAAGCAGCACACGTGCATCGAGGTGACGAACAACGAGAGCCCGACCTACCTGGACGTGGACGGCGACGGCCAGCGCGAGCTGGTCTGCTCGACGGACGAGTCCTACATCGTCGCCCGCCCCGCCGACGATCCCTACGCCAAATGGAACGTGACGCAACTGGCCGGGTCCACGCCCAAGGACCTCTTGCACAAGTATTACCACGGCCTGGGCGTGGGCGACGTGAACAAGGACGGCCGCCACGACGTGGTGATCCCGCACGGCTGGTGGGAATCGCCCGCCGACAAGAACGCCCAGTGGCCGTTTCACGCCGTCTCGCTCGGCCCGTCGTGCGCTCAAATGCACGTGTACGACTTTGACGGCGACGGCGACAACGACGTCCTCAGCTCCAGCGCCCACGCCTTCGGCATCTGGCTGCACGAGCAAAGCGACGCGGGCTTTAAGACGCACGAGCTCGACAAGAGCTTCTCGCAGACGCACAGCTTGTGCCTGGCCGACATCAACGGCGACGGCCTGCCCGACTTCGTGACCGGCAAGCGCTGGTGGGCGCACGGGCCCAAGGGGGACGTGGGGGCCGATCAGCCCGCCGTCATGTGCTGGTTCGAGCTGTCGCGGAAGGAGGGCCAGGCCGTCTGGACGAAGCACCAGTTCGACCACAATAGCGGCGTGGGCACGCAGTTTGAGGTGGCCGACGTCGACAAGGACGGCCTGTTGGACGTGGTCACGTCGAACAAGCAGGGCGTGTTCTACTTCCGGCAGATGCGCGGCGGGAAGTGAGCTGGGGGCGGACCCGGCGTACCGGGTGCCCCACCGACCCCAATCACGGCAGCGCCCCCTTGCCATTTCTTCACAAAACCTTAACTTTTGCGCACGGTCGCTCGGGGCGTCGGCCAACGGTCTCGCTCCTGTTTCTCTCTCTCTCGCCCACGCGACGGCATCAAGGATTCGCATCACAATGCGGCAGCGCAGGCGCGTTGTGATGCCGCGCCCCGCGACTTCTGCGCGCACGGACCGCGTCCCAGGAGGGTTCATGTTCGGCCTCTTGCCCAAAAACCTGCAATTCTTCGACTGCTTCGAGAAGGCCGCAAAGAACGCCGTCCGCACGGCCGAGCTTCTGGCCGAGTCCTCTAAAGCCGACCGCCCCCGACGGCAGGAGCTGGCGGTTGAAATCCGCGAGGCGGAGCATTTTGGCGATCGCACGACGCACGAAACGCTGAACCGGCTGGAGCGGACCTACATTACGCCGATCGACCGCGACGACATCCACCGCCTGATTTCCAAAATCGACGACGTGGTCGACATGATCGACGCCGTCGCCCAGCGGATGATCTTTTACAAAATCGACGAGGTCTCCCCGGAATTCCAGAACCAGTGTGCCGTGCTGGTCAAGGCGGCCTCGGCCATGAACGACGCCGTCTGCGGGCTGCGGTTCATCAAACAGCGCCGCGGCCACAACGGCGTCCGCATCGAGCAATACATCATCGCCGTCCACCAGCACGAGGAGGAGGCCGACGCCATCCATCATCAATTCCTGGGCCGGTTGTTCGAATGCGGCCTGGACGCGTTTCAGGTGATCAAGTGGAAAGAGCTGTATGAGCTGGTGGAGCAGGCCACCGACTTCTGCGACGACGTGGCCTGCATCGTGCACGGGATCGTGCTGAAGAACGTGTAGGGCCGAAGACGCCGCTTGCGATCGGACACGCCCTCTTGTGCTGGCCGCCGCCATGTCGCTGACCGCGCTGATCGTGATCCTCGTCGTTTTGGCGCTGGTGTTCGATTTCGTCAACGGCTGGAACGATTCGGCGAACGCCATCGCCACGGTCATCGCCACGCGCGTGCTCTCGCCCTGGACGGCCGTCTGCCTGGCCAGCGTCCTCAATCTGGCGGGCGCGATGGTCGGCGTGGAAGTCGCCGACACCGTGGCCAAGATCATCCACAGCGACCCCGCCCACATCGCCGACGGCCGCACCGTGCTGGTGATCGTGATTGCGGGGATTTTGAGCGCTGCGGCCTGGGCCGCGCTGATGACCGTGATGGGAATGCCCATCAGCGGGACGCACAGCCTGATCGGCGGGGTCATTGGGTCGGCCGTCGCCGCCGCCGGGGCCGACGTTTTGCGCGTCGAGAAGGTGACCGAGACCCTGTTGGCGATGCTCCTGGCCCCGACGCTGGGCTTCATCGCGGCCTACTTTTTCTACGTCGGACTCGTCTGGCTGACCGTCCGCTGGAAGCCGACGACGATGAACCAGGCCTTCGGCAAGCTGCAGGTCCTTTCGGCAAGCTGGATGGCCTTCACCCACGGCACCAACGACGCCCAGAAAGTCATGGGCATTATCACCTTGGCCTTGATTGCCGGCGGCTTCCAAGACGCGCCCGCCGGAAAGACCATTCAGGTTCAGCTCTGGGTCAAGCTCGCCTGCGCGGCGGCGATTTCGCTAGGGACGGCCGTCGGCGGTTGGAAGGTCATCAAGACCCTCGGTCACCACCTGACGAAGCTCGGACCCCCGGAAGGGTTCGCCGTCGAAACGAGCGCCGCCCTCGTCCTGACGTTGACGGCCGTCTTCGGCACCCCGGCCTCCACGACCCACACGATCACCGGCGCGATCCTCGGCCTGGGCGCCACGC
Source organism: Planctomycetia bacterium (assembly GCA_016177915.1). GTDB lineage: Bacteria > Planctomycetota > Planctomycetia > Pirellulales > S012-138 > JACOUI01. The sequence goes on along the minus strand of JACOUI010000250.1, from coordinate 1,832 downwards.
GCGGCATGGTCTCCGTCCGCTGGGGCCTGGGCGAGAAGATCCTGCTGGCCTGGATCTTCACGCTGCCGGCGACGGCAACCCTGGGGGGCGCCATCTACTGGGTGCTCACGCTGTAGACGCGGCTCCCTGGCAGAGAGGGGCTACTTCGGCATCGTGCCCGGCACGCGGGCTTGCCGCAGGCGGTCGACGTAGACGCGCGAGTTCGTCTCGAACTTCGTGAGCGATTCCTCGCTGGCGAACAGGCACAGGCAGCGGAAAACCGGCCGGCCGGCACCGTCGCGGTCGATGTAGTAGGCCCCCAGCAAGCGCGACCCAGGCACCTCCTTCCCCGTCTCCACCATCAGCACCGGATCGTGGCCAGCCAGAATCGGAGCATACTTGTCGGGCTCGCGGTAGAATTTCTGCTGGTATTCCTCGCTGGCGAAGAGGTACGTCCGGTTGCGGTGGATCACGCCGTAGCGCACGTCGCCTTTGACCCACTTGTGCTCGTCCTGCATGCTCACGACGCAGTAACCGTCGAAGCCCAGCGGCGGATTGCCGGCCGGGACCTGCGGCGGCTGCCCGCCGGCAGCGGGTGGCGTCGAGGCGGCCGGGGGGTCCGCTTCCGACGAAACATTGGCGCTGCCGCCTTGTGGTGCGGGGTTGCTCGTCCCGAGCTTGGCGCCGACATTGGTCCCTACCGCGGGAGCGCCGGCGCCGGAGGACCAGGGCGTTGCGCCCTGCCGGGCTCCGCTTGTGGAGTCACGTCCCACGAACGGACCCTTGGGCTCGACACCGGCCTTGGGGCCGGCCGCTTCGGGCGCCCCCGCCTTGGGAGCTTCCGGCGGCGCGGCGGGATTGCCCGCCTGCGGCGCGGCAACACTCGGCGAACCTTGGTTCTGCCCGATCGTCGGCGGCGCATCGGCCGGGCGGTCGGCCTCCATCCGCTCGTACCATTTCGGTCCCGTGCTTTCCGCCGCGGGCCAGGTTGGCTGGGGATGGGCCGCGCTCCCCGGCGCGCCCGCGTTTCCCGCTGGCGGCGAAGCGCCCGCGGGCGGCGCATCCGTTCCGCTGGGCCGGCCGTCGATAAGCTGCTGGCCGTACGGCGGGCTGACGTGCGCCGGCCACGTCTGCGGCGCCGGCGCCGCTGCGGCGCCTTGCGGCGTCGCGGCCGGCGATGGATTGACGGCGACGTGGTTTTGGCCGCGGCCAAGACCGCGGTGGACCTCTGTGTTCTTCCTCCGGCCGCCCAGCACGGCCATCTCGCCGAGGCGGGCCACGTACTTTTCGACGCTCGCCGGGCTGATCGTTCTGTGTACAAACTGTCCCTGCGGCGTAATCACCACGTCGCAGGGGATCGGGCCGACTTGCAGCGCCTGCGCAAGCTGCTTGTGGTCGTCGACGTTCAGCTTGACGGCCACAAAATCGCGGGCCATCGCCTCGGCCGCTGGCGGTTTGTTGAAAACGTTCTTCTCCAGGTTCCTGCACGGCGGGCACCAAGGCGCCCAGAAATGCAGGAGCACCAGCCGGTTCGACTCGGCCGCCTGCTGCCGGGCCGCGTCGACGCCGGCCGCCCACGTCACGCCTTCCTCGGCGCGAACCGATAGCGGCCCCGCGAGCACAAGGAGTGCCATCAGCCAGCAATGACGTGCTTGCATGGAGAGAGTCTCGTAGCGCGGACTTGCTTCCTCCTGCCCTTATGCGCTTGTATCGGATTTTCCGGCCGCAAGTTTTGGATAAAACCTGCGGGTTGTAGCGAGGGCGTGGGTGTCTTCGCTCGTAGTGACCCGATTCAGTGCGCCGTGAAAAGGCGCTGGTCTTCCAGTGGGTGCAAGCCCCACCCGGCAACGGTC
>JACOUI010000249.1 GCA_016177915.1 Planctomycetia bacterium | reverse complement strand
CTTCACGTCGCCCTGCCTCACGCCTACTTCCGCGAACTCGGCCTTCCCGAATTAGTGTCCGGCACCGCGTAACCCGCCGAACCGCCGGGTACGGACCCGTACGCCCGGTGGTGTGACAGGGACAGCCCGCGAGGGCTTACCTATGTCGATTTCTTGTACCCACGACGGCGCCTCCATCTGCGCGCTGCCCCCTCGATCGATTATGATCGAAACGTTAACTCCACACTCCACACTCCCTCTTCCCTCTAGCCTCTACCATCACCCCTCCTCCCATGCGCGACCGCCCCGCCGATTTCCGCAGCGACACCGTCACCCGCCCCACGCAGCCGATGCGCGCCGCCATCGCCAACGCCGTCGTCGGCGACGACGTCTTCAGCGACGATCCCACCGTGATCGAATTGCAAGAGGCCACGGCGGAGGTCCTCGGCAAGGAAGCGGCGCTCTATGTGCCCTCGGGCACGATGTCGAACCAGACGGCCATCCGCTGTCACTGCCGGCCCGGCGACGAGCTGATCTGCGAGGTCGGCTCGCACATTTACAACTACGAGCAGGGCGGCTATGCCCAGCTCAGCGGCGTCGCGGTCCGGGCGGTCGAGGGCGATTTCGGCGTGCTCCGGCTCGATCAGCTTCAGGGGCTGATCCGCCCCGACAACGAGCACCTCGTCCAGACGCGGCTCGTGTGCCTGGAGAACACGCACAACCGCGGGGCGGGGCGCGTGCAGCCGTATCCGATCGTCGAGGCGATCTGCGCCTGGGCGCACGAGAACCGCCTGGCGACCCACCTCGACGGCGCGCGGCTCTTCAACGCCGTCGTGGCCACCGGAATCCCGGCCCGCGACTGGGCAAAGCACTTCGACACGGTGAGCGTCTGTTTCAGCAAGGGCCTGGGCGCGCCGGTCGGCTCGGCGCTTGCCGGCCCAAAGGACCTCATCGCCCGGGCGCGGCGGCACCGAAAAGTTTTCGGCGGCGGGATGCGGCAGGCGGGGATCATCGCCGCCGGGGCGATCTATGCCCTGCGGAACCACGTCGAGCGCTTGGCCGACGACCACAAGAACGCCAAGCGCCTGGCCGACGGCGTCCGCAAGATCGACGGCCTGTGCCTCCGCCCCGACCAGGTCGACACGAACATCGTGATCTTCGAGGTCGACCGCGGATTCGGCTCGGCCTCGCAGTTCAACGCCCGGCTGGAGGAGAAGGGCGTGTGGATGATCGCCTTCGGGCCGCAGCTCATTCGCGCCTGCACGCACCTGGACGTGAGCGAGCGCGACGTGGAGCGGGCTTTGGAGGTGCTCGCGGAAACGGCCGGGCATTTTTCGCGTCACGGCAAGCCGGCGGCGATCAAGGACCAGGCGTACGTATAATCGCGTAGGGCAGGCGGCCCGCCTGCCTCTTCTCGTGGGGTAGGCGTCCCGCCTGCCTGGCACCCATCTCCCCGGCGCGGCTGTCGGGTACAATTCAGGTAGCGACGTCTTCATCCGGAGGGCCAACCTGTGAACCAGATCCTGCAAGGCATCATCCACGGCCGCATCATCGAGTTGGACAGCGATCCCGGAATCAATAGCGGGCAAAAGGTTCAGGTGATCCTGCGCCTCCCGAAGATGCCGCCGCCCCCGCCGCCTGGGTGGAAGCCCGGATGCACGGAAACCGCCGCCGGGATGCTGGCCGAAAGCTGGACGGAGGAGGACGACCGCGTTCTGCGTGAAATCGAGCTCGATCGCAGTCGACCATCGAGCCAGGAGCTGCCGGAATGAGCTTTTTGCTCGACACGAACATCCTCTCAGCGCACTTGCGGCGGCCCAGCGGCTTGGCTCATCGATTCGTCCAGCACTCCGGTCGGCTCTATACTTCAACCATCTGCCTTGCTGAGTTGTACGCTTGGGCGAACGGTCGTGCGGATCCCGTGGCGTCTAGGGCCACCATCGACAGGATGCTGCACTACGAGGTCGCTGTAGTAGACTTCGATCACGAATGTGCTCGCGAATTCGGAAGGTTGCGCTTCATGCTGCGGAAGCAAGGAACGACCGTTTCATCGGCGGACCTGATGATTGCGGCAACGGCGCTGCTCTACGACTTTACGCTCGTCACGCACAACGTCGTGCACTTCCAGCCTGTTCCCGATCTGCGCATTGCCGATTGGCTGGAGCCGTGATAGAGCGAGTCGCGCAAACCATCGCACTTCCCGAGGCCCCCCATGGACTCCCGCGACCTCGTCTCCGTCTACTCCGTCAAAAACCCGCAACTGGCGGAGCTGATCAAGGGGCTCTTGAACTCCTAAGGCATCCCCTGCCACGTCGAGGGCGGCGGCCAGGCCGGCCTGACCGGCATCATCGACATCAACATCCTCGTCCGTGCCGCCGACGAGGACCGCGCCATCCGCCAGCAAGTCGAGTCGCGGCATCCCGACGAAGGCGAGGATGAATCGCCCTGAACGCCACGAATCGCGGCGGGGTAGTGTCCTAATTTGCCCTGCCGATGAAGATGTCACGGGAGAACGATTCGTCGAATTCCGCCTCCGGGAAAGCCCGTTCGAGGCGGCTGAGGAGCGGTTCGGAGAACCCCGTCAAGCCCCGGTTGAACCGAATCACTTGAATGGCCTCGTCGCCCAGCCAAATGCGGACGATAGGAATTCTGGCAAGCGGCTGAGGACCGGGACGGTTGCCTTGGAAACGCTCGGCCCAGACGTTGGCCGGTGTGGCATGAAAGGCATCGCCGCGCCTGATTTCCCGCAGGAGCATTTGCCGCTCGCGCACAACGCTGGTTTCCCATGCAAGCCAGACGGAAAGGAGCGTCACCAAGACGAACATCGTCCGCAGGCTGAAGCGCAGCGCGCGGCGATGGTCGCGGGAGGGGTGATCGGCCTGGCGTACATTAGGACACTACCCGCGGCGGCGGAAAGTTGACAAAGGGCGCGGGGGACAGACGCCGCTTTAATTCAGTTCCGGGTTCGGCACAATGTGCCGCAGCAGCCGGTGCGCGGCCAGCGCGCTGGCAAGCATGTCCTGCCAGAGCTTGTAGGGATCGGCGGTGAGCACGATCTCGCGCGTGGCGTCCTGCACGTACCAGTCGTTGCGGAACAGCTCGCTCTCGAGCTGGTCCGGCGCCCAGCCCGCACATCCCACGTACACGCGGTACGCCACGTCCTTTCCCGTCTTGGCGGTTTGCACCACGGACTGGTAGGCCTGCGGCGAGGTGCCGACGTACACGCCCTCCATGACCTCCCACGACTCCTCGCCGCCGGCGTCGTGGATGAGAAACAGCGCCGTCGGCTCGACGGGACCGCCGTAGAACACGGCCTGCTCGGGGTGCGGGAGCTTGAGATGTTTTTGCAGCGCCTGGGCCGCCTTGTTGCCCGAGGGGCGGTTGATCACCAGTCCCAAGGCCCCGTCTTCGCCGTCCCGGATGATGAGCACGACGGCGCGAAAGAAGTTGGGATCGCGCAGGCTGCGCGACGCGATCAACAGCTTTCCGGTCAGCGATCCCGACATAAACGACCCGCCGTCAACACGAGGACTGGCAGAAAACGCCGGCAATGAGGACGCAAGCAGTTATTGAGATTAGTACGGAATGGGGCCGATGGCAATCAGCCGGTGTGAATGCGGCCGCCGCGCCCCGGCCGAGTTGCGTTGACCCAAATCAAGGCGGAACCTAAAATTGTAAAATTCGGGCATTCCGGGACGCTGGCGAGCAGCATCGCTTCTTGGCAGCCATTGCGTCCCCGGCTAAGACAGGGTGGCAAAGTTGGGGCGGCGGAGTTGAGGCCATGAGCAGTTCGCAGCGCGACGTGCCGGCCGGCATGCCGGCCTTTACGCTGCGCGTCTCCGTGCCGGCGTGGCTCTTGTCGCTGCTGTTGCACGGCACGGTCTTGCTCGTCCTGGCCCTCACCTGGCGTTTCACACCCAAGGGGCTGCCGGGAACAGGCGAGCGGACGGTATTCGGCGAGATCGTGATCGCCCATCATACGCCCGAAGGTGACTTCTTTGAGACGCAGGACGGCGTCGCCAAGTCGCAAAGCGAAGCGAAGTCGCAGCAGACGTTGGCCGATGCCCTGGGCGAGGACGCCGCCGCCCGCCCCAGCGTCAATCTCCCGCGCGCCGACATCGGCCTTCCGTCGGGAAGCGGAACGACCGGCGCCGGGATCAGCACGCTGACGGGCGGCGCCACCCAGCCGCGCGGCGGCAAGCCCAGCGACATCAAAGTCCAGTTCATGAACGTCGAGGGCGTCGGCAGCTCGTTCGTGTTCGTGATCGACCGCTCGGCCAGCATGGACAGCCCCAACCGGCTGCCGCTCAACGGCGCCAAGTCCGCCCTCAAGGCCAGCCTCAAGCAGCTCAACGACACGTGCCAGTTTCAAATCGTCTTCTACAACGACAAGGCGCAGACGCTG
>JACOUI010000220.1 GCA_016177915.1 Planctomycetia bacterium | reverse complement strand
GGAAACCGCATCGATTCGTGTGCCAGCCGGTCATTTCGCCATGACCGACAGCGAGCCGCCACTGAATCCTACGAGTCACCTGCCCGAAAATCGCCCTTTTTCCGACAGACTGTAGCTAGCCTACGTAAGCGCGGGGGCGGGGGCAAGCAGGAATCGACCCGTTGTGAGTCGTTTTGTGTCTGCGAGATTCTCGCCGACCGCTAGCAGCGCGCCGCGCCAAGGAGCGCGTTTGACTCATCCATCGGCAACGGCTGATCCGATAAAAGACGTGGTGCCCCCGGCTTTGCGGCTCACTTCGCATTGACGTGGGTTGATTCTTCCCCTACCAGACAATTTGGGACCAAGCGCCAGGAAGGCGACCCTGGAAGATCCCACGGAGGGGATCGTGTCCAGACCATTGGGCATGCAGCATTCCGCGGCAGGCCGCGCCGCGTGGCGGATCGGCCTCTTGCCGGTGCTACTGACCGCGGTCGCATTGTTGATTCTCGCGGCGGGCGTGCTATCGCTCGCCCGGCACCTGGTCGACGCCTCGCCGCGCCCCTACCGCGCGGCGGCCGCGATCGTGCTCGTCGTCGTGGCGCTCGTGCAGTTGCGCGTGGCCTTGGCCTGCTGGAAAAACCGTCGCGCGCTGCACCTGCGGGCCGTGCAGGCCGGCGTCTTTTGCGAATGGCTGATCGTCGGCGCCGTCCTGACGTATCTGGTGCTGCTCTGCCTGGGACCGGACCCCAACCTGCGCTACTTGTACCGCGCGGCCGGCGTGGTCTGGTACACGGCCCTGCTCTTGCCGCTTTTGAACGTGCAGCCAAACGTCGCCCTCCCGCACGGCCGCTTTTCGCTGCGCTGGACCGGCCACGTGCTGTTCTTCGCCGCCGTGTTGCTCGTGACGGCCGAAGGGAGCACGCGGGTCTATTCCTCGCTGACCGACAACCGCCTCCCCGTCACGTTCGTCTGCCGGCAACACACGCTCGTCCCCGGCTCGGAATTTCGCGGCGGCAGGGTCAATCGCCTCGGCTACTGGGGCGAGGAGTTCCAGACCGCGGTCCCCCAGGGCGTCTTCCGCGTGGCGGTGCTGGGAGACGAGACTACGCTTTCGGGCACATCGCAAACGAATTTCCTGGTGCAGGTGCAAGAGCGGCTGCCGGGCGTGCAGATTTACAACTTCGGCGTGCCCAGCGCCGGCCCGCGCGAGTATGCGGCGCTTTTGACGCACGACGTTCTGGCCTACCGGCCGCACCTCGTGCTGACGTGCGTTTCCGTGGGCGACGACGTGACGCACAGCCTGCCGCTGCCCGACTGGTTCGACTGGCAGGGTCTGTACGTCTATCAGCTTGGCGCGCAGCCGGCGGTTCGTCGCGGCCCGGCGAGCGGGTTTATGTCCGTCGCGCCGCAGCCGGCGCAGGCCGACGCTTTTCTGCGGGCCGCGGCCGCCCGGATCGACGTTTGCCGCTCGCCCTGGGACGACGAAATGCGCCGGCGCTGGGAAGACGCGCTTTCCCACCTCGACGACATTGTGGCCACGTGCCGCGCCTCGGGCGTGGAGACGGCGCTCGTCGTCGTACCAGGAAGGCACCAGGTCGAGCCGCAGTTGTGCCAGACGCTCTGTCGCCGCCAGGGCTTTTCGGCCGGCGAGCTGGACCTGGAGCTGCCGCAGCGGCAACTGGGCGTCTTCGCCCAGCGGCGCGGCGTGCCGATGCTGGACCTCTTGCCGCATTTCCGCGCCGCAACCGGCCCGGTCTATGCCCGCAATCAGCTCGACTGGAACGACGAGGGCAACGGTCTGGCGGCCGAGGTGATCGGCCGCTGGCTGCAGCGGCGGTTGGCGGCGGCGATTCAGGGGGGCGAAGCGCTCACGCTCCGTTAGTCGCGCGCGTCAATCGCTTCATCCCCAAGAAACCGACGGGCAGGTTCGTGCGCCCGTGAAGCGCCAGGTCCGCTAGCGCCTCGCCCAGCACGGGCGCGAACTTGAAGCCGTGGCCGGAAAGCCCGGCCGCAAACGCCACGCGCGGGTCGCGCGGGTGCCGGTCGACGACGAAATGCTCGTCGGGCGTCATCGTGTACATGCACATCGAGTGATGTGCGAGGGTTCGCGTAAGCCGCGGGAGATTCGAGACACAAAACTCTTCCACGAGCTTCCGGTCGGCCGGGTCGAGATCGCGGTCGACGTTGAGCGGATCGCGGACGACCTCGCCGCCGCTGTGACGCGCCACCTTCACGCCGCGCTCGTCGATCTGCGGAAAGCCGTAAAAAACGCCCGACGGCAGCTCGTACAAGAACGCCGGGAAGCCGCGCTCGACGCGGTATTCGTCGGAGCCGGTTGCAAACCAGTATTGCGGCTTGCGGCGGACCTCGAGCGAGATGCGAAGGTCGCCGAGCAGCTCGCCCGCCCACGCGCCGGCGCAGACGATCAAGCGCTCCGCGGAATACGTTTTGCGATTCGTCCGCACGACGAGCGGCCCGTTGCCCGGCGTGGCTGCGTCGCCGCGGGTCCAGCCGAGGATGGTCTCGCCGACGCAAAGCTCCGCCCCCAGCCGCACGGCTTCCTCCGCCTGGGCGACGACACAGGCCTCGACGCGCAGATACCCGGCGCGCTCCTCGTAAACGCCGCTCATGCCGCGCGGGACGCGAAACCCGCTCCAGCGTTTTTCGACTTCCGCGGCCGAGAGCTCCTCCAGCGGCAATTGATGCTCTTGGGCGCTGCGGCGGACGCCGGCCAGGACCGTCCCGTCGGCCGGCCCGACTTGCAAGAGCCCCGTCTGCGTCAGGAGCGTCTCGCCGCGCCGCTGCTCCAGCTCGCGCCACAGCTCGTAGGCGCGCAGCACGAGCGGGACGTAATGGGGATGCTCAAAGTACGCCTGGCGGATGATGCGCGTCGTGCCGTGCGAGCTGCCGCGATCGTGCCCCGGCGGAAAACGGTCGAGGCCCAGCGCCCGCACGCCGCGCCGGGCCAGCGCCAAAAGCGCCGCGCTGCCCACCGCGCCGGTTCCCAGAACAATCGCCTGGTAATGCGTCATTCAGCGCTCAACAACGCCCGTCCGTCAGGAGGCTCGCGCTTTTGCCCTGCACGTTTCGACCAATTGCTTCACGCGATCAATGACCTGGGCGGGATTGTCGCAACGCGTCTGCTGCAATTGGTTCTCGTACTCGTCAACGTACAATGTGACGACGTATTTCCTATCACTGTCATCCCACGCGACGTCGACGACGCGATCCTGCGGAAGCCGAATCTCGGCGACGTTTCTCTGAAATTCGTCGCGCTCGTCCGGATCCGTGAGCGACGAGAAGGCAACGAATGCCCCCGCGTCAGGCGGTAGATAGTCGTCCCAGTTAACCAGGCGCACTTTTTGCCCTTTCCAGGAAGCGCTTGAGGCCAATTGGATTTCGTTTCTTCAACTCGCGACAAAGCTCGTCGTATGTCACCGGATACCCGTGAACGAAGCCGGACGGTAATTGTTTACCGCTCGAGTTCGCTTCCGAGTTCGCGTAACCACCACTCGACTCCGATATGGCTTGACTATGTTCGGTTTGAGAATCCTCGGGAAAACGCAGGGCTCGGCCCTGCTAGCACGCAGTGTACGCCTGCTTTAAGGCGGTAAACAATTACGCCGGACGATCCCCAGTGAACCTTTACGAACCGCGTTTCCCCACCGAGCGAAGCACCCATGATGTCGGGGCAGATAACGTAGTAATATCGCTCCTCTTTGGCCGAATCTTCCCAAATGAGATCGCTCAAATCGAAAGACATCTCGATACGCCGGATCTCTTCAATCCTCATTCCCTTTTTGTATTTCGCGATTCTCTCTCCCTCACCGGTCCCGCGGACAAACGTTAGCCACGGTTCCAGGCCACGGGGTGGCTTGTGCTTGTTGCATCCTGCCCATCTCTTTCATGTCCCAGGCCATGGAAAGCCGCCGTCACCGGCGTCGCCGGCGGACGATGGTAGATCGCCCCACCAAAGATCACTTCCGTCGGCAACCGCGAGCTTACACAATTCTAGAAGGCGCAAGGCGTTGCGTCAAACCAATCCGTTCGGGTTTCGACGGGGCCCAGGATTCGCTCGCGGAATTGCCGGCCGGTCCTACTGCCCCTTCCGCAGCGTCAACTCATACCGCTTCCCGAACTGCGTCGACTCGCCCTTGGGCACGGCGATCTCGAGCACCGCCGTCGTCCCCTCCAGCTTGTAACTGAACGGCTTGCCCGTGATCGGGTCCACGGAAAGCGGCACGGCGGTCACGTCCGCCAGCGCGGCCGGCCAGGCGCCGTGCTCGGCCGCGTGCATCCGCAGGGCCTCGATCGTGCGCAGCTCGGCCATCCGCCGCTCCAGCCGCGCCTGGGCGAAGACGATCCGCTGCACGGCGGGCAAGAGCAACTGCCCCAGCGGCAGGAGCGTCGATTCCACGCCGCCCAGGTAGCCCTCGTGCTCCAGCTTCTTTTGCGTTTTCTCGAAGCGCCCCTCGGCCTGCCAGTAGGGCAGGTAAGACCATTTGAACATCTCGTCCCAGGCATAACGGTAGACCCCGGCCGCGTGCAGCACGATCGCCTGCGCCGGCGGCATCTGCTCGACCTCCTCGGCTTTTCGTCCCTGGGCGACGAGCCACTTTTTGGCCGGCGGATGGTTCGTGGAAATCAGTGTGGCGACGGCCAGGCGCTTTTGCCACTGCGGCGTGGCCTGCGACTCGTCCGCAAGCTGCTGAAGCTGCTCGACCGTCTCCTCCAACAGCGCCTCCCACTGCTTGGGCGTGCGCTGCGCCGTCTCCGCGTCGCGCAACAGCGGGAAAAGCTGCTGCGGCATCGCCCGCTCCTGTTCCATCGCGTCGCGCAGGTCGATCACCGGCTGCGGCATCGAAATCAAGGCCCAATAGAGGTTGGGCGAACCGGGCTGCTCGATCAGGTGCTCCACCTCCTGCGCCATGACCGTGGCCGACGCGATGCCCACCAGAGAGTTCACCAGCGTGGGCGTCTGGGCCGTGTGCCGGCTGAGGGCGAAGCCGGTTTGCAGCGTGCGAACGGCGTCGTCGCTGCGGCCTTCCGCGATGCGCAGCCGGGCCTCCAGCGACAAGAGCCGGGTCAGGTTGCGGGTCTGGTGGACGTCTCCCAGGAGCACGTTCACCACGCTCGGCCCGCGCAGGTCGCGGACGCGCAGCTCCCAGTCGCAGTGCTCGCGGCGGGCGGCGTCGTCGACGGCGTCGAGCGCGGCCTGGAATTCCGAGAGCACGCCCCGCACGTCGTGCTCCGTGTTTTCGTCGCGGACGAGGGCCTCGGGACGGACGTCGCCCTGCCCCACGTAGCGGTTCATCTTGTCGCGAGTCTCCAGCGACGCCGACGAGTAAGCCAAAAGCGCCCGGTAATACATCTGCGCCGCGTTGCCCGGCGTCAGCTCGGTGTATTCCGGCAGCAGGCGGTACTTGAGCGCCGCCCGCGGCGCCGGAGCGGGCGAAAGCTCGAGCTTCACGACGGGGACGGCGCCCTCGGGCGCGCCGGCTTCTTGCTCCACCTTGGCCCGGTTGTCCCGGTCCTGCGCAAACGTGGAAAGCGGCAGGGAGCAAGCCAGGACCAGGATGAGCTGAACGACGTGGCGTTGCATGGATTGGCTCCGAGACCATTGCGGAGTTGAAGTTGGAGCGGAACGGAACAAGAACAAAACACGGAGGCGAAGATCACGTTTCTTACGGCCGGATCAGCGTGTCCAACAGGCCGTTCAGCGTGCGACGGTAGCTGGCCGGCGCGCGCTCCGATGGCTCGTAATGGTACTCGACGCGCGGCAGCCCATCGCCGGGCGTGGCCGTCAGCAGCGTTCGGGCCTGAAAATACTTCTCCGGCGAGAAGACGATTTCCTGTCCCGCGGCCCCAGGTCGCTCGCCGGGCCGCGCGCCGGCGCCGCCCGCGCGCTTGGGCGTCGCGGCCAGGACGGGAGGCTCGATCGGCTCGGGCGGTTCATAGACCGGAACGTGCTGGATCTTCACGACAACATCCGGTCCGCGCACGGACATCCAGACGACCAGTAGCACGCACGCCAGGGCCAGCACCGCCGTCGCGCCCGGCCAGAAGCGCGGGCTCAGCCGGTGCAAGCCCAGCCTTTGCAGGCCCAATCGCTGCAAGACCGGCGGCAGCGCCCGCGCCGAGGCCTGCCCGGCCAGGTACATCAGCTTGTCCCGGTCGAGGCGGCACTGCGGGCGCAGCGCCGAAAGCTCGCGCTGGAACTCGGCCAGGTCGGCTTCCGTCAGGCGGAAATCGAAGTGACGTTTGGGTTCTTCTTGGGACATGGCTGTTGCAACCTTTCGCGAAGCGTCGCCAGCCCGGCCAGATATCTCCGGTGGGCCGTGCTGGACGACGTTTGAATCAACTCGGCAATCTGCTCGAACGTCAGCCCTCCCCAAATGTGCAGCACGATCGGCTCGCGCTGCTCGATGGGGAGGGAACGAAGGTGGACGGCGGCTGCCTGGGCGTCGAGCCGCACGTCGGAGGCGGCCTCGAACCACCCGTCGTGCTCGGCCGCCGCCCGCGCCTCGTGCTTCCGCCGCCGCACGGTCCGCCGCACCGCGCTAATCGAGCGGTTGCGCACGACGCTGTACAGCCAGGGAATCACGCGCTCCGGCGGCGTCGAGACCCGCGCCAGCTCGATGAACGCCTCCTGCACCACGTCCTGGGGAACATCGCACCACTGGCTGGCAAACAACTCCAGCGCCGCGGCTTGCTGGTCCACTAGCCGTTGCAGTTGCTCGACGTCCACAAAGCGTGCCTTGCGACGGGGTATCCTGGGAGGGTTGGCCCGGCCCTGCCCCGCCCTGCCGGCCGATATAATCCCGCCCCTGCCGGCCAATACAAAGACGCCGCCAGGGCGGGGCAATCCCATTGTCGCAAGCTGCCGGGGAGAAAGAAAATTGAATGCGGCCGCTGGTAGGACGCAGGGCCCAAAAAACCGCCCCTTCCGGGCGTGCAAGACCCGTCTCCTTACGGTAACTTTACAAGCACAACGATCGGTAATCCCTGACATTTCCATTTGCTTCCGACCACGAACGACTGGCCACCAGCCACTAACCACCAGCCACTCTTCCCGGAGCCTTGCCATGTTGCGAATTCGTTTCTGGCTGCTGCTGCTCTCGTCGATGGCACTCGCCCTGCCCGCCCTCGCCCAGGACCCGCCGGAAAAGGCCTCCCGCGACGACATCGCCCGGCTGATCAAGGACCTCGACAGCGCGGAGTTTCCGGTGCGCGAAAAGGCCACGGAGAAGCTGGTCGAAGTCGGCGCCCCCGCCATCCCGCCGCTCGTCAATGCCGTGCAGGGCGAAAGCCTGGAGGTGACGGCCCGCGGCGTGGACGTTCTGCGCAAGCTGCTCGATAAGCCGGAGACGAAGGACGCCGCCCGCAAGGCGCTCGAGGAAGTCGCCAAGTCGCCGAACAAGTCGGCCGCCCGTCGCGCCGATGCGATCTTGAATCCCGACAAGACGCCCCAGACGCCTCCTGTCCCGGCCCAGAATGTGCCCGTGCCGCTGCGGCAGGCGATCCCGCTGGGCGGGCGAATTCAAATCCAGGGCATTGCCGGCGGCGGAAACGTGCGGATCAGCGTCAAGAACGCCAACGGCAACAAGACGATCGACGTGGACGACAACGGCAAGAAAATTCAGATCGCGGAGGACGCCGGCGGCGCCATCAAGATGTTGGTCACGGAGACCGAGGGCGGCAAAGAAAAGACCTCGAAATACGAGGCCAAAAACGCCGACGAATTGAAGAAGAACCATCCTGACGCGCACAAGCTCTACGAAAAATACAAGGACGGCGTCGTGGGCAACATCCAGATTCGCGCCTTCGGGGTCGCTCCCGTTCTGCCGGTGCCGGGCGTTCCGGGCCTGGCGAGTTCCGCCAAAGCCCTGGAGAAGATCGAGAAGGCCAAGGCCGAGTTGGCCAAGGCCGCCCTTGCGCTCAAGAAGCTCGACCTCGACAAGGCCAGCCCGGACGACGTCAAGAAGCTGGCCGAGCAGATTGAAGCGGCGACGAAGCAGCTTGAAGAGGCGGAAAAGGCGCTGGGCAAGTAGTTGGAGTCCCCCCTTGTTGGAGTCCCGCCTTCAGGCGGACGTTGGAGTCCCGCCTTCAGGCGGCGCGGATGATATAGGGTCAAGCCAGCCCGCATGCCGCCGGCACGTCGCTCGCGCGCCAGGCAGCGACGACGTTGATGTCTTATCTGCGCTTCAAGCCGCTGGCGACGCCCACCTTGGTGTTCCCGCGAGCAACCACACCCTGGCGCGCGAGGCGGGGGCATGGCACGCTAAAAATCGTGCCATTCATGCACCACCAGCGGAACGCCCCTTTGCTCAAAAAGCCCGGCAACCCCGAACTTCGTCGAGGCCACCGGCACAATGACTGCCGCCACTTCAATGCCATGCCGTGCCAGTGCCTCCGCACAGGCCAGTACCGTCCGCCCCGTCCTGATCTCGTCGTCCACGATCACCACTCGCCCCGGCGGCAAATCATATAGGAACACGGGGTTGACGCTGCCCGGCTCAGCAAACTTGATCGGACGCGGCAATTGCAGATCAGCCTTTGTCGCCACGCGCAGAGGCCTGCGCGTCACGATCGCCGCCAACATGCCGGCCAGAAGCGCCGGGCCGTCGAGGCTGATGAGGTAATCGAAAGGGCAAGGAATGCGAGCCACAAGCTGTTGCATCACGCCCTGAAACTCCACCGGATCAAGCGGCGAGCGAACGCCGTCGTACGGGTGAACGATAAAGAACTGCCGCTCGCCCGGGTAATTGCGCCGACCAACCGCCTGAATACGCATGGCAAGACCTACTTTTCAGAAGACCGGCTAAAGCCGGCACTCCAACTCTCAATCGTCCGTCACTTCCAGCTCCGGCAGCGCCTCGCGCAGGCGGTCCACCGCCTGCTCCGTCACGCCGGTGTTGGTGAGGTCCAGAAACCGCAGCTTCTTGAGCCGCCGTAAGTGTTCGAGTCCGGCGTCCGTGATGCCCCGGTTGCCCGGCACCTCGAGCGTTTCCAGTTCGCAGAGCGACGACAGGTGGCGCAGGCCGGCGTCCGTCAACCCGCATTCCGGCAGCGTAAGCACTTGGAGTCCGGCGGCCTGTCGCAGCGGCTCCAGCGCGTCGTCCGCAACAAGGCAGCGGTGCAGCGCCAATGCTTCCAGTCGCGGCAGCGCCGCGATTTCGCGCAACTGGTCCGCCGTCAGGCTGCAATCGCCGAGCACGAGCCATCGCTGGTCGCGGAGCTTGACGAGGGACGAAAAGGAAAGCGGCGGCAGCTCGCGCGGCACCACGGGCCCCTCTTCCTCGTCCGTGATTTGCGCGATCGACAGGCCGACGATCGTCTTGGGGCGCCAGTCTTCGGGCACGCGGCACGCCTGCCAGAACCAATCGGCGGGCGTGTCGTAGGTGACGCTGTAGGAGATCGATTCTCCGGCTTCCAGGCTGCCGACGGCCTGGCGGGCCGCGCGGGCCTTGCCTTGCCACTGCGCCCACCAGGCGCTGGCCAGGGACGCCAAGAGCACCAGGGCCAGCGCGTCGCGCAGGCTGAACTGCCAAATCCTGCGGCGGTGGCGGCGGCGGACCTCGAAGAGCGCCGCGGCGGCCGCAACGGCCAGCAGCGCAATGCCCAGATTGACCGATAGGCGCCAAAGGTGGACGTCGGCCGCGCGGCCCGACAGCGCGACGATCGCCGACTCATCGTGCCACACGAGCGGCCAGCCGCGGAGCAGCGTGGCGTCGACGGGATCGAAATCCTGCCCCCAATTCAGGGCCGCAAAGACCGCGGCGACGGCAACCGCGATCGCCAACGTCGAGAAGTGCAAACGCCGGATCGGCCGGCGGGGCGACGGCACGGCGCCGCCGGCCGCGTCTGTCGGACGCATCATGCCGTCGGATCGGTCTGCCGCGACCATGTCGCCTCTCCCCTTGCCTCTGCCCAGGGCGCGTCCCGTTCGCCCTGCTGCCGCCATTTGACAACGACCTCATTGTAACGCGGCGGACCCTATCGCAAGCGAAAACCAGGTTGCAACCGGCATTGTTCGGCCAGCCGCGGCGGCTATAGTTCGCGGCCCGCGCGGCCGGTGGGAGCCGCGCCGGCTTGCATGTCCGACAGCACTGCTTGCATGGACGCTTCGCCCGATACCCCGCTGCGGCCGCACGCAGCCGCCAGTCATCCGGCGCAGCGGCGCGTGTCGCTGGTCATCGGCGCGCGCGACGACGCCAACACGATCGCCCGCGCGATTTCAGAAGCCGCCGACGCGCTGGGCCAATCCGCGGCAGATTACGAGATCGTCGTCGTCGATGACGCCAGCGCCGACGGCACGGCCGACATTGTCCTGGCCGCCGCGCGCGAGAACGACCGCGTCCGGCTCATTCGCCTCCCGGTCTCAAAGGGGTATGGCGCCGCTTTGCGGGCGGGCCTTGCCGCGGCGCGGTTCGAGCTGGTGGCCACCCTCGACCCCAGCGGCCGGTACGATCCCGCCGATCTGGCCGACGTGATCCCGCTGGCAGAGCGGCACGACATGGTGGCGGGCGAGCGCGAAGGCGGCGCCGAAACGCCCGCGAGCCGACTCTGCTCTTTCGTATTCAATACGCTGGCTCGCTTGCTGCTGGGCCCCGGCATGCGCGACCCGCTGTGCGGGCTGCGCGTTTACCGGCGAACGTGTCTGGCCGCCATCGCGCCGGAATCCAGCGACGGATTCGCCCCAGCGGAGATGCTGTCGACGGCCAGGAAAGTCGGGCTGTCGGTGGTCAACGTCAGCGTCAGCCAGCTACCGCCGTCGGCCGCAGGCCGCGCCGCTCGCTGGCGCGAGAGATGCAAAACGACCGGCTCTCTTCTGCGACATTGGTGGCTGCGCGAGCTGTTTCCGTCCGCGGACAATGAGCGCGTCGGCGGCCGGGCCTGGTTCTGGTTCGGGCTGGTGCTCCTGGCCCTGGTCGCGGGCTTGCAGCTTTTCTCGAACCTGCACTATCCGCTCTTCGAGCCTGACGAGGGACGCTACGCCGAAATCGCCCGCGAGATGCTCTCCAGCGGCGACTGGATCGTGCCCAGGTTTTACGGCGGGCCGTACCTCGATAAGCCGCCGCTCTTCTACTGGCTGCTGGCCGGCAGCTTCCGGCTGTTCGGCGTGCAGGACTCCTCCGCCCGGCTCGTCCCCGCCACAGCGGCCTGGCTGACGATCCTCGCCACATTTTTCTTCGTCAGCCGGGCGCTCGGCGCTCGACGGGCGCTGATGGCGGGCCTGGCGCTGGTTCTGTCGCTGGGGTTCGTCGTGGCGGGAAGATTTCTGATCCTGGACAGTCTCCTGACGCTTTGGGTCGCGCTAGCGCTGTTCACGGCGCGCGAAGCGATCCAAGGCCGGCGGCTGCGCTGGGGGTGGTGGTGCGCCTCGGCCGTCTGCTGCGCCCTGGGCCTTCTGACCAAAGGCCCGGTCGCCCTCGTGCTCTTGGCGCCCCCGGTTTTCGCCTACGGGTGGCTCATGAGGTCTCCGGGCCGCCCGCGTTTCATTGCCTGGTGTGCATATCTGGCGCTCGTCGCGGCGATCGCAGGACCGTGGTACGCGGCGATGGTCGCGAGGATCCCAAAGTTCGCCGTCCAGTTTCTCTGGAACCACCACGTGCTGCGGTTCTTCGAAGGCGTGAATCACCCGGAACCGACGTGGTACTACGTTCCCGTGCTGCTCCTGGCGGGGCTCCCCTGCTCGCTGGTGCTGGTTTCGTACCTGCGGTTCCAGTTCAGCCGCCGGCCGGAGACCGCCGTGCAGCGGCCCCGAGCGAGCGGGTTCTTCTTGTTGTGGGCGGCGTGGTGCCTGGCTTTTTTTTCGGCCGCGTCGTGCAAGCTGCCGCCGTACATTCTGCCGGCCTTTCCCGCGCTGGCGGTCCTGTTCGGCGTCTATCTCGATCACCTTGTGTTTAGCCTGTCGCGAGCGGCGGTGTTGGGCGACGCCGGCCGGCGGCGGGCTCGATTCTCGGCGGCGGTTGTCTGTCTGGGGGGAGTCCTTATCACCTGGTCCGGCTGGCTGCTGGGCACGGAAGCCGCGTGGGAAACGTTTTGTGAATCCGCGCTCTTTGCCGGCGCTCTGGCGGGCGTCTGGTTCCTGGGACGGAAAATCCCGTCGCCGGTCGTCTGGGCCGTGTGCGGTGCGGCCGTGTTCTTCGTCACCTTCGAGGCGAACCGCGAGATCGTGCCGGCCTGGGCCGACAGCCGTTCTCCCCTGCCGGACGCCGGCCAGGCGGCCGAGCAATTGCTGCGGGAGCCGGGCGTCCACGTCATCGTGTACGGGCACGAATGGGGCTCCGTCCCGTTCTATCTCAACCGCGACGACGTCGAGCATTTCGACGTCGACACGCTCGATCGCCTGACAAAATCGGTGCGCAAGCACGAGCGCACCCTGCTCGTCTACAAACGCGAGCAGAACATCGACGCGATTCGCAAGACGCTGGGGCCGGAGATGGAAATCTCGGCGATCGGCGATGCGGGCCGGGCCAGCCTGGCCGTCGTCGAGCGCCGCGGGCAGGCGGCACGCGTCGGCGGCAAGCGCCGGCGATGACGATCGGCGAAAGGCGACGGCGGCCGGCGCGGGATCTCAATACCGCAGCACGCCGCGCAGGAAGAAGCCCCCCGCCGCCGCGAGCACGACGTTCCCCGCCCACATCGCGATCGGAGGAATCAGCCCCCCCTTGGACAGGTCGACCGTGGCCAAGAGCAGGGGGTAGTAGACGATCGTGATCGGCAAGAAGCAGGCGAAAAAGCTCTTGAGAAAGTTGCCGCTGCGGAAGCGAATCGCCACCACGCTGCCCAAGAACATGAAAAACAGGCAGCTAAAGCCGTTGGACCAGCGTCGCGGCGGCTCCGTCCGCAGGCGGTTCAGGTTGTACACGAGATCGTCGAGCACGCGCTGGTCGTGTTCCCAATCGCGCGCCAGCGCCGGCACGTCGGCCGTCATGAGCTGCATCGCCGCGTTGGCGGCCATCTCCTGCTGGTGCGCCTCGATCTTCGTTTCCTGCTCGGCCCGCGCCGCCATCACGCTCGTTAGCGACATGGACGAGGGCGTCACGTCGCCCGCCTTGCCGGACCGCAGGTCCCTCAGCTCGAACTGCCGCACTTCGTAGTCCGGGAACTCGTACGACGTCTTGCCGTCCACGTCGACGATCCCGTGGTAGCACTTCACCGTCAGCGTCGTGTCGCCTGCCGTCATTTCCGCCCAGTCGGCCCGGACGGTGATCGTGCGCCCGCCGCCGTCGCGGAAGGTGAAGACGGGCTGGATCAGCCGCCGGCCATCGACGCGCCGGACGTTGATCGACAGCTTGTCGTTGCCGTACGACTTTTTCTGCGACAGCCGGCTGTAGGCGATCTCGTCGACCGCCTGCAGGATGACTTTCGTCACGCCGTCGTTTCCCCAGGAGACGGCCACGTCGTAGAGGATCACCGTCACGAAGCTCAGCACGACCGCCAGGGCGAGGCCCGGCCGAAGCACCGCCCATGGCGAAATGCCCAACGACTTGAGGGCCACGATCTCGTTCTGGCCGGACATCCGGCCATAGACGCACGTGGCCGCAAACAACAACGCCCCGGGAGTCGTGAAGCTCAGGCTGGTGGGCAGAAGATAGGGAACGAGCAGCGCGATCTGCTTGAATCCCAGGCCCTCTTCGATGGCTTGGCGCGCCACGCCGACGATCAGTCCCAAAGCGCTCATCGCCGCCAACGTGGTCAGAAAGACCTTGACGAGATCCCAGAAAATGTAGCGGCGGAAAATCATGGCGGCGTACTTTCGTGCCGCCCTTCCGGGGGGTCAAGGGCAGTCGCTGATCTGCGACTGCGCGTTGACATGTAGGACGGGCGGAGCAAGCCGATGCGCCGGCGGACCTTCGCTCGCGTTAGATGCCAGCCGCCGAGTGCCGTTGACGTTGCGGTTTCATCGCTTGCGACGCCCACCGTGACCTGGCGCGAGCTTGACCCACCCTACGCGCAGTGGCGCCTGCCGCGCCAGCAATGCTGTCGCGCTCGCCGCGATTACGCTTTCTCCGCCAGACCCCAGAGCTTCGGCGTCGCCAGCTCCAGGCTGTTGCCGGCCGGATCGCGAAAATAGATCGACCGGCCTCCGCCCGGCCAGTCGATCTCCGATTCGATCGCCACGCCGGCCGCCGCCAGCCGCCCGCGCCACTGCGGCAATTCCGCCTCGCGGACGGCAAACGCCGCGTGACCCGGCCCGCTCGCGCCGTGCAGCGGAATGGCGCTGCCGCCGACGAACGTCTCGACGTGCGACGTGTGGGCCGGGTTGAAAAGGAGCAACACGCCCCGGCCGCAGCGAAAAAAGACGTGCCTTTCGGCCTGCCGGTCGATCACCTCCAGACCCAGGACGGAGGCGTAGAACCGCTCGGCCGCCGCCAGATCGGCGGCGTAGAGGCACGTTTCCAGTACGCCCCGGGGCTGCATGCGCATTCTCCGTGTGCTGCCGACACAGTATCGCGTCACACCGGCGGCGGCCAGCCGTATTCGTAGCAGGCACGGGCACCGCCGGCCGGGTACCCGCTTGCGGGTGGCCGGTGGTCCGTGTGGCGTTCTTCTCCCTCCCCGCTCGCGGGGAGGGCCGGGGAGGGACGCGCGTCGAGCGGCGTTGGCGACGGAGACCGCACACAGAGTGTGCCTACTGCGATCATTCTCGCATTGACACCAAATCGCCTCCCATCGGAAAACAATCGCTCGTCCTGCGACCGCCACCCATCCCCGGCACTCCCACCCGGAGACAAGCGCATGCGGACCATCGTGCTTTTGACAGTTTCCAACATCTTCATGACCGCGGCCTGGTACGGGCATCTGAAATACAAGGCGGTCCCGCTGTGGATCGCCATCTTCGTGAGCTGGGCGATCGCGCTCGTCGAATACTGCTTCCAGGTGCCAGCCAACCGCTGGGGGCACGGGCAATTCACCGCCCCCCAGTTGAAAGTCATGCAGGAAGTGATCACGCTTTTGGTGTTCGCGGGCTTCTCGCTTTTGTACCTGAACGAGAAGCTGCGTTGGAACGACATGATCGGCTTTGCGCTGATCATGGCGGCGGTGTATTTCGTGTTCGTGCTGCGGCCGCAGAAAGTAACCGACCTGCCGCCGCAGCCGAGCAGTCCGGCAGCGTCATCCAACCCCACGGCGCCAACATGACTCGATGGTTGCTTTCCCGCGTGCTCATTGCGGCCCGGTGCGTGGTCCCTCCACCCTTGCGGGGGAGGATCGGGGTGGGGGGTTGCGGGCGAGCGCAGTCCGCCATTCCGATCACCAAGATGACAACCGTGGGTCTCTGTCGCTTGGCGATGACGTTCGCTCTCTCGATGGCCAGCTTCCTTGTCGTGTCTCCCTGTCTTGCGGCGCAACCCAACGTCGTCTTCATTTTGGTCGACGACATGGGCTACGGCGACCTGTCGTGCATGGGCGCGAAGGACATCCAGACGCCCAACATCGATCGCCTGGCCGCCGAGGGCGTCCGCTTCACCGACTTTTACGCCAATGCGCCCGTTTGCACTCCCACGCGGGCCGCCTTCCTCACCGGCCGCTGGCAGCAGCGCTGCGGGCTGGAATGGGCGCTCGGTTTCACGGCCCAGCAGCAGCGCCGCGTGGGCGACTCGTGGGTCGAGGAGCCGGACAAGCTCGCCCTCGGCTTGCCAACCACCGAGCCGTCGCTGGCCAAAATGCTGAAGGCCGCGGGCTATGGCACGGCGATCTTCGGCAAGTGGCACCTCGGCTTCCGGAGGGAGTTCAATCCCACGCGGCACGGCTTCGACGAGTTCTTCGGCGTCCTCTTGGGCCACACCGACTACTACCGCTACAACTACTTCGACGGCACGCGCCACCTCTACGAAAACACGCAGCCGGCCAAGGCCGAGGGGTATCTCACCGACCTCATCAGCGACCGCGCGGCGGGTTACATCGAACGGCAAAAGGGCAAGCCGTTTTTCCTTTACGTGCCCTACAACGCCGTCCATTGGCCGTTCCAGCCGCCCGGCCGGCCCGATCCGAAGCTGACTTACGAGAACAAATACGACGGCACGCGGGCCGATTACGCAAGGATGCTCGAGCGCGTCGACGACGGCGTGGGGCGGATTCTCGCGGCGCTCGACAAGGCCGGCGCGGCCGACAACACGCTCGTCATTTTCGCCAGCGACAACGGCGGCGAGCGGCTGTCGCGCAACGCGCCGCTCTTTCACCACAAGGCCAGCCTCTACGAGGGCGGCATTCGCGTCCCTGCCTCCTGCGCTGGCCGCAAAAGCTCCCCCGCGGAAAAACCACGGGCCAGGTGGCGATCACGATGGACCTGACGGCCACGATCCTGGCGGCGGCCGGCGCGTCGCCCCCCTCCGACCGGCCGCTCGACGGCGTCAACCTCCTGCCGATCCTGACCGGCGAGGAGCCGCCGCGCGAGCGGACGCTCTTCTGGCGCGTCGACCGCCCCGGCCGCAAACAAAAGGCCGTCCGCCACGGCCACTGGAAGTATTTGCAGGACGACATGGTCGAGATGCTCTTTGACCTGGAAAAGGACGTCTCGGAGCGGCAGGACGTGGCGTACGAGCACCCGGAGACGCTCGCGCATTTGAAGAAGCTGCTCGCCGAGTGGGAGCAAGAGCTAGCGCAGAACCCGCCCCCGCTTGTGGTGAAGTGAAAAGGCGGCCGAGCCTGGCGACCCGCCGCAAAAGGGACGCGGGTTGTGCGGCCGAGCTTGCGACCCGCTGCCGGCCGGATTCGCGCCGGATTCTTCTTTTTTCCTGATTTTCTCAAGAAAAATGCTTGACAGCCGCGGCGCAAATACATAGCGTGCTACGAAGTGGGGGAGAAGGGGCGGGCTGTCTCCACGGCCCGCCCCCTTCTCATTTCCGTCTTTTCATTTCCGTTCTTTCCTCGTTGGTGAAAGGGCCAATCATGTTCACCTTGCGCCGTGGCTTTACCCTCGTGGAATTGTTGGTGGTGATCGCCATCATCGGCATCTTGATCGCGCTTTTGCTGCCGGCCGTTCAGGCCGCACGGGAAGCGGGACGCCGCACGCAGTGCGCCAATCACCTGCACCAGCTTGCCATCGCGGCCCACACTTACCACGACGTGTTCAACGCGCTGCCGCCCGCGTACATGGGCCAGAAAATGGTATCGCGGGGCCAGCTCGGGCCGGGGCCGAACAACGGCACGCTGGGGTTCCTGCTCCCCTTCATCGAGCAGAACCACATCTACAATCAGATCGATGGCAACTGTTTCGACGTGAGGCTGGCGACGACGGGCGGCTTCTGGAGCGGGCGCCGCGGCGCGTGGGCGATGGCGCAGGTTCGCTTCCCGTTCCTGTACTGCCCCAACGTCGAGAACCTCCGGGAAGGCGCGCGAACGGGCTCAATGGTGCTCCTCCATCCGTATGGGAACCCGAACGCCACCCCGCCCAGGCTCTTCGGCCTGCAGGGCTGGTACTATCCGCCCCCCAATAACGTCCATGGTCGCACGAACTACTTGGGCGTGATGGGTTACCTTGGCAAGTCGGGCGACCCGGGCTGGGACCGTTGGGAAGGCTGCTTCGGGGGCGGCACGGCCAACACGATGACGTCGATCCTCGACGGCACGAGCAACTCGCTCATGTTCGGCGAGACAGTCGGCCACGTGAACCAAAGCACGGGGCAGTTCGTCTACAGCCATGCCTGGTTCGGCTCCGGTGCGCTTCCGGTCTACTGGAGCTTCAACGGCGTTCCGGCCGAGTTCTGGTACACGTTCAGCAGCCGGCACGCGGGGAACATCATCCAGTTCGCCTATGCCGACGGCTCCGTCCACAGCGTCAGGGGCGCGATTACGCACCCGATCAAGCGGGCGGCTGCGGGCATCCGGGACCGGGAGCCGTACGACGTGTCGCAGGTCATGCTCAAGTGAGTTGCCGCGCGCAATCCGACCGTTGACGTCTGCGAAGATCGGTTCCGCATTTCTTAGTGAGGTGCGCTGGTGCGATGTTTTTGCTGGCTGGCAGCGTTCGTGCTGATGTTTTCCGTGGGTTGTGGGTCCTCGGCCACGCCGGCGGGCCTGCCGAACAAGGTTGCGCCGGCGCCGGCGGAGGATCCAATCTTAGAGACGACGCCGCCGATCGATCCGGCTAACGCGAAATAGGTCGTTGCGACCCTCAAAACCGGGCCACGCCAGCGCCTGCCGTTCCTCTATTGCCCGAACGTGGAAAACCTGCGGTTCGCTTTCGACGCGGCTCGTCGAAAAAAAGCTTGACGGCCGGGGCCGAAGAACATAGGGTGCTATGCAGTGGGGAGAAAGGGGGGGTGGACGTCGCCGCGCCCTGCCCGCCTTTTCTTATTTCCGTTTCTTCATTTCCATTCGTTCCTCGTTGGTGAAAGGGCCAACCATGCTCACCTTGCGCCGTGGGTTTACGCTCGTGGAATTGTTGGTGGTGGTCGCCATCATCGGCATTCTGATCGCGCTGCTCTTGCCCGCCGTGCAGGCGGCCCGCGAGGCCGCCCGAAGGACGCAGTGCCAGAACAACGCCCACCAGCTCATCATCGCCGCGCACAACTGCCACGACGTCTACAACTGCTTGCCGCCGATCACGGCGCCTTGCGCGACCTGCCGCATCACGCGGTCGTACGTCGCGTTTAACTCGGTGCCGCCACGCGGCGGTCCCTTCGGCCGGACGATCTACCACTGGCTGATGCCGTTCATCGAGCAGGGTCCGCTCTTCAACTCGCTCAACCCGAACCTGACCTACGGCGGCCTGTCCTACTTTACGGTCCAGCGGCACCTGATTTGCCCGTCCGACCCGTCGGGCACGGGGCGGGGTCTGGCCCGAACGACTTACGGCGGCGCGCAGAATTGGGCCATCAGCAACTACGGCGCGAACTACAACGTCTTCGGGAATGCGCCCGAGGGGCACACCCAGGGAGCGACGACCTTCGGACAGATCCTGGACGGCCTGTCCAACACGGTCTTCTTCGGCGAGATGTACGGCACCTGCGGCTGGTCGGGCAACACGCGCTTCATGTACGCCAGCCTGTGGGCCGACTCCAACAGCATCTGGCGCCCCATCATTTGCACCAACACCTCGAACAAAGCGACGAGCTTCCGCGGGTACATCAACTGCAACATGTTCCAGCTTCAGCCCGATTGGATGTGGGGCTGCGATCCCAGCCGCCCGCAGACCGGGCATCCCGCCGGCATGAACGCGGCGCTGGGCGACGGGAGCGTCAAGCACGCGCGGGCGGTGATGGACCCGCTGAGCTGGGCTCGCTCCTGCCACCCGGCCGATCGCCAGGCCTTCCAGTGGTAGGCGTTCCTTCGACGCCGCGCGCGCCTGTGCCGGCCGTTGGTGCGGATCTTGCCACGGCAGGGCAGAGAAAGCTCCTCCGCCGCGGCGGGTGGCACCTTTTAGTGCCGCCCGCCGGCGGTCGCGGAACCGCACGGCGACTTCCGGTGTTCAATCATGGCGGGCCGTCGCCCCAGGGCGGCGCCCGCCCACGAACGTACGCCGGGAGCT
>JACOUI010000219.1 GCA_016177915.1 Planctomycetia bacterium | reverse complement strand
GGGCTGACGGCGTTTGGGGGCTGACGGCGTTTGGGGGCTGACGGCGTTTGGGGGCTGACGGCGTTTGGGGGCTGACGGCGCTGGGGGCTGATGGGGCCGGCGTCCACGCGATTTGCTTCCCCGCGTTGGTCCCCGCCCGACCTCGGGTCGGCCTGCCGAAGAAGCCATTTGGAAGTCCTTGCGGAGCCATTGCATGCCGCGTTTGCTGGGCGTCGATATTCCCAACGACCGTCCCACGGTCATCGCGCTGACCTATTTGTACGGCGTGGGCCCGAAGGTCGCGCGCGACCTCTGCGCCAAGTGCAAGGTCGATCCGCACCGCAAGGCGCGGGAGCTGCAGGAATCGGAGCTCGCGCGGCTGAGCTCGCTCTTGGACAAGGACTACGTGGTCGAGGGCCAGTTGCGGCGGCAGATCGGCCAGAACATCGCCCGATTGAAAGACATCAACTGCTACCGCGGCATCCGCCACCGGCGCGGCCTGCCCGTGCGCGGGCAGCGGACGCGCACCAACGCCCGCACCCGCAAGGGACCCAAGAAGACCGTCGCCGGGAAGAAGGGCGTGAAGGAACTCCGGTCGTAAAGGGAAGCAACAGCTAAGGAGCGAACGTTGGCGCAGCCGAAGAAACGCAAGATTCGCCGCAACGTGGCGTTGGCCGTGGCCCACATCCGGGCCAGTTTCAACAACACGTCGGTGACGATCACAGACCATAAGGGCGACGCCCTGTGCTGGTCGAGCGCGGGGACGTGCGGCTTCAAGGGCAGCAGAAAAAGCACGCCCTTTGCGGGGCAATGCGCCGCGCAGCAGGCGGCGGAGAAGGCGGCCAAGTTCGGGGTCAAGGAGTTGGAAGTGCGGGTGAAAGGCCCCGGCAGCGGCCGCGAGAGCGCGATCACGGCGCTGCAGTCGGCCGGGATGACGATCAAGTCGATCGAGGACGTCACGCCCCTCCCGCACAACGGATGTCGCCCGCCCAAGCGGCGCCGCGTTTAGTCGATCGCCTTCACATTGTTGGAAATCACGCACTTGAGACGAAACGGGTAACGGGAGAATGGCACGCATCACCGGTCCGGTTTGCCGCCTTTGCCGCCGCGAAGGCATGAAGCTGTTCCTCAAGGGGAACCGCTGCGATACGCCCAAGTGCGCCTTCGAACGCCGGGAAGCGGCCCCCGGCATGCACCAGTACCAGCGCGGCAAGCAGACCGACTACGGCCTGCACCTCCGCGAGAAGCAGAAGGTGAAGCGCTACTACGGCGTGCTGGAGCGGCAGTTCCGCCTCTACTTCGCCCGCGCTTCGCGCAGCAAGGGAAACACGGGAACCGTCTTGATGACGCTGTTGGAGTCGCGGCTGGACAACGTCGTGCACCGGCTGGGCTTCGGCCACAGCCGCGCCCACGCGCGGCAGCTCGTGTCGCACGGGCACATCACCGTCAACGGCCGGCGGGTGAACGTGCCCGGGTATTTGGTGAGCCCTGGCGACGTGGTGCGGGTGAAGAGCCGCGCCAAGAGCCTGCAAGCGGTCAAGGCCGCCCTGGCTGAGAGCCATCGGACGGTGCCGGAGTTTTTGTCGCGGGTCGAGGGCGAGGTCCCGGAAGGGCACGTCTTGCGGCGGCCCGAGCCGGAGGACGTTTCGATCCCCGTTAAACCCCAATTGATCATCGAGCTGTGCTCGAAGTAGCCGCGCGGGAGCGGCGGCTGCGGGACGACGCGCCCGCGGCTTTGAGGTCCCACCCCCCAAATCAATAAATCCAGGGCGCACGCGGAGGCGAACATGCGGATTCGTTGGCGAGGGCTGGAGCTTCCCAGCCGCGTGACGGTGGATCGTGCCACGCTGACGGGCACCTACGGCAAGTTCATCGCCGAGCCTTTCGAGCGGGGCTTCGGCGTGACCATCGGCAACAGCCTGCGGCGCGTGCTGCTGGCCAGCATCGAGGGCAGCGCCGTCACGCAGATCAAGGTCCACGGCGCGCAGCACGAGTTTACGACGCTGCCGGGCGTCGTCGAGGACATGACCGACATCGTGCTCAACGTCAAGTCGCTCGTGGTCAAGAACTACAGCGAAGGGACCAAGGTCCTGCGGATCGAGAAGTCCAAGCGCGGCGTGGTCACCGGGGCCGACATCCAGGGCGACCCCCAGGTCGAGATCATCAACAAGGAACACGTCGTCGCCACGCTGACCGAGGACGTCTCGTTCGTCATGGAGATGGTGATCGAAAACGGCCGCGGCTACGTCCCCTCGACGGAGCACAGCCCGAACGTCGAGATCGGCATCATCCCGGTCGACGCGGTCTTCAGCCCGGTGACGCGCGTGCGCTACGAGATCGAGGAGACGCGCGTCGGCCAGAAGACGAACTACGACCGCCTGAACCTCGAGGTCTGGACCGACGGGTCGATCCATCCGGAAATGGCGATGGTCGAGGCGGCCAAGATCCTCCGCAAGCACCTCAATCCGTTCGTGCAGTACGTGGAGCTGGGCGGCCTGGTGAACGCGGAGGCGCGGGGCATTTTGCACGTGGGCGCGGACGCCGAGCTGGACAAGAAGCTGAACATGACGCTCGCGGAGATGAACCTTTCGGCCCGCGCCACGAATTGCCTGGAAGGCGAAAAGATCCAGACCGTGCGCGACCTCGTGCAGCGGACCGAGGACCAGCTCTTGGACGTGCGGAATTTCGGCGAGACGACGCTGACGGAGGTCCGCAGCCGGCTGGCCGACCTGGGGTTGCGCCTGGGGATGCGGCTGTAATTGGAACGTCGCTAGACGCTGTACGGCGGCCTTTCCAGGCCGTCGCAAAACGACGGCCTGGAAAGGGCATTGCCATGAGACATCGAAGGAAAGGGCGCGTGCTGGGACGCAGCCCGAGCCACCGCGCGGCCCTGCTGCGCAACCTGGCCAGCAGCCTGTTTCTCACCTACCGCGACGCCACGCTCGACGACAACCCGCCGGCCGTGCAGGGGCGCGTCGTGACGACGCACGTCAAGGCCAAGGAAGTGCGCTCGCTCGTGGAAAAGTGCATCACGCTGGCCCGCAAGGCGTATCATGCCGAGGGCGCGGCCGACGAGTTTGGGACCGGGGCCGACCGCAATACGGCCGAATGGCGCACCTGGCGCAACAGCCCCAACTGGAAAAAATGGGCCGTGGCCATGGCCCCCGCCGTGGCCGCCAGGCGGCGGCTGCTGCGCATGCTTGGGGACAAGCGCGCGGTCCGCGTGCTGTGCGCCGTCGTCGCGCCCAAGTTCCTCGACCACAACGGGGGCTACACGCGCATCCTGCGCCTGGCGCGTCCCCGCCTGGGCGACGCCGGCGCCCGCGCCGTCCTGGAATTGGTCGGCAAGCACGACCGCACCAAGTCGCGGAAGGGGCAAGCGCCCGCGATCGCCGACGAGCCCGCGACAGCGGGCAAGGGCAAGAACTGACGGCTGCTATGCCTGGGGGCTGGCGCAGCGACTCGTCAGCGTACAGCGCGTGTCAGGCTCGCGCATGCGCGCAAGACCGGGGATCGCTCCGCGAGACCCCAGCCACCCGCCGGCACCGTGCCGTGCTTGATCTCGCGGGAGTTAAGCAATGCCCGCAAAACTGGGCGATGGCTCCGCGAGCCCCGAGCTTCTCGACTTGTCGCGCGCCGCCTGGTCGCGCGGGCTGGTGAAGGCGCTTTGCGGGGCGATGGGCAGGAGCCGCGGCAATTCGCTGTTGGACGCCGCGCTGTCGCAGTGGTCGAGCCTCTTTTCGCTCGCCGGCGGTCCGAAAACCGCTGAGGCCGGCGGCTTCGCAAAGGCCCGCGTCCCCGCGTGGGCGTGCAGGATCGACGGCAGACAGCCGAGCGTCCGCGAGTTTCATTTCGCCCTGCACACGGCGTTTTCGCTGGCGGCCAAGCTGCTGGCCTATGAGGCCATTCGCCGCAGCCGGGCGGCCGCCCTTGAGCCGCCGCAGCGGTGGATCGGGCTTACGGACGAGGGGCTTTCGGAGCGTCTGGACGAGTTGGAGCGCGGCGAGCACTTTTCGGCCGCGGCCATCCTTCCGGTGTGGCCGCGCGATCTTTTCTCGTGGCACGTGCCGCTCTTGACGCCGGACGCCGCAGCGAACGTCCGCGCGCTCTTGGCGGAGTTCGGCCGGCTCGAGGCAACGGTCGCCGACGCCTCGTGCCCCGACGCGCTCAAAGGGCTCTACCAGGCCCTCGTTCCGCCATTCCTGCGCAAGGCGCTGGGCGAGTTTTATACTCCCGACTGGCTCGCCCGGCGGCTGCTGGCGGCCGTCGCCGAAAAACGCCTCGGCGATCCGGGGTTGCGGATCGTCGATCCGGCCTGCGGGTCGGGCACGTTTTTGGCCCTGGCCGTGCATGCGGTCCGCGCATCCGCCGGTCCGCGGCTTCTGCCGGCGGATTTGCTGCGCTCGGTTTGCAACAACATCGTCGGGATCGACGTCAACCCCCTGGCGGTCGTCGCCGCGCGGGCCAACTACCTCCTGGCGCTGGGTCCGCTGCTCAGTGAGAAGGGGAATACGCCGGTTGAGATTCCCGTCTACCTGGGCGACTCGATCCTCGGCCTGGAGTCCGGCGCAGGCGGGCCGGCGCTGGGAACGAAGTTTGACTGCGTCGTCGGCAACCCGCCGTGGGTCACGTGGGACAACTTGCCGCGCGCGTACCGCGAAAAGACGCGGCCGCTGTGGGAATCGCACGGCCTGTTCCCGCATCGCGGCCTGGACACGATCCTGGGCAAGGGGAAAAAAGATCTGTCGATGCTGATGACGTACACGGCGGCGGACCGCTTCCTGAGCGACGGCGGACGGCTGGGATTCGTCATCACGCAGTCGGTTTTCAAGACGGCCGGGGCGGCGCAGGGCTTCCGGCGGTTCCGGACCGGCGGCGGCGCGCCTTTGCGCTGCCTGCGGGTCGAGGACTACTCGGCGCTCCGCGTTTTCCCCGCCGCCGCCAGCAAGACGGCCGTGGTCGTCCTGGAAAAGGGCCAGCCGCAAGCCTATCCTGTGCAGTACGTCCGCTTTTCGGCCGGGCGGAAGCAACCGCAGCGGGGCCGCGACGATCGACCGGCCGATCCGCCAGTCGTCGTGCTGTCGGCCCGCGAGGAAATCGCGCTTCCCTCCGATCCGGCCGATCCGACGAGCGCCTGGTTGACGGCGCCCGCCGCGGTGATCGCGGCCGTAAAAAAGTTGCTGGGCCGGTCCGACTACCGGGCGGCCCTGGGCGTGAACACGGGCGGGGCCAACGGCGTGTACTGGTTTGGGCAGCTCGAAGACGCGGGCGACGGGACCGTTTGGGCAACGAATCTTGCGTCCGCTGGCAAACGGGAAATCGCCGCGGAGCGCGTGCGGCTTGAGCGCGCGCTTCTCTTTCCGCTCGTGCGCGGCGGCGACGCGTCGCCGTTCTGCGCCGCGCCAAGCGCGTGGATTCTCTTCGTGCAGGATCCCCAGGCGCGCTCCGGGCTGGCGCAGGACGTCCTGGAAAAATACCCGCTCGCCCGCGCGTGGCTCCGCCGGCACGAGGCGCTTTTGCGCTCGCGCGCCGCCTACCGCCGCTACTTTGACGAGCATCGCGATCCGTTCTGGACGATGTTCAACGTCGGCCCGTACACGCTCGCGCCTTGGAAGGTGGTCTGGCCGCGGCTAGCCGGGCGGATCGCCGCGGCCGTCGTTTCGCAGTCGGATGGCCAGCGCGTGCTCGTGCCGGAGACATTCGCCATGATCGGGCTGACGGACCCGGTCGAGGCGCATTTTGTGGCGGGCGTGATGAACTCCACGCCGCTGCGGGCGGCGGTGGAGTGCATCTCGCAGCCGGGCAGCAAGAGCTTCGGCACGCCGGGGATTCTGGAGCGGGTCCGCGTGCCGCGGTTCGATGGGGGCGACGGACTGCATCGGCAAATCGCCGATGCGGCGCACGATTGGAGCAGCAACGCGGCAGGCGGCGGCCAGGCGCGGCAGGCGAGCCTCGACCGGCTTTGTGCGCGGTTGTACGGGATGTCGGACGGCGAGTTGGCGGCATGGCAGGGGCGTGACGGCTGATCCACCGGCCGAACCTCGCCTGTGTTGTTGCCGTCGAGCACGCCGCATTGCCCGACGGCAGGGCGTGTGGTATTTATTCTTGGGCCGGGCCGCGGGCGGGGTCGAAAGGACCCTGGGGCAAAGGCCGGCGCGGCAGACGCCAACGATCGCCAGGGGAACGCCCTTGAAGTCCGCAGCCATCGGTCCCATCGCGATCCACCTGCCGGCCTACGTCGAGACGATCGAGCAGCTCCGGCAGGAGTTCCCCAAGTGGGACACCGACCTGATCTACGAAAAGACCGGCGTGCGCGAGCGGCACATCGCCGCGCCGGATGAGTTGGCCTCCGACCTGGGCGTGGCTGCGGCCGAAAAGCTCTTTGGCGAGTGCGGCGTCGACCGCGGCTCGATCGATTTCCTGCTTTTCTGCACGCAAACGCCCGATTTTCCCCTGCCCACGACCTCCTGCCTGATGCAGCACCGGCTCAAGCTGCCGGCCACGTGCGGGGCGCTGGACTTCAACTTGGGGTGCTCGGGGTTTGTGTACGGTGCGATGCTGGCCGCGGGGCTGATCCAGGGCGGCATGGCAAAGCGCGTGCTGCTCGTCACGGCGGAGACGTATTCCAAATACATCGACCCCGCCGACAGGTCGTTGCGGACGATCTTCGGCGACGGGGCGGCGGCCACGGTGATCGACGCCGTGGACTCGCCCTCCCTGTCCGCCTTCGCCTGCGGCACCGACGGCAGCGGCGCGGACCTCCTGATGCTGACGCGCACGGGCTGCCGCCCGCCGGGCAAGGGCCTTTCCCCCAGCAAGCGGCACCGCTGGCCGAGCGATCTCTACATGGACGGGCCGGCGCTCGTCTTTTTCACGCTGGAACGCATCCCGGCGCTCATCGACGACGTCCTGAAGCGCGGCGGCAAGTCGCGCGAAGACGTCCGCATCTTCATCATGCACCAGGCCACGCGGATGCTCCTGGAGCAGTTGCGCAGCCACATGAAGGTCGACGAAAAACGGATGCCGATGGTCCTGGAACAATGCGGCAATACGGTCAGCTCGACGATCCCGATCGTGATCGACGTCTTGCGGCGCGACGGCAGCCTGCGGCCGGGGATGCTGACGATGCTCGTCGGTTTCGGGGTGGGGCTGTCGTGGTCGGGCTGCCTGTGGACCGAGACCTGGGACGGCAAGCGGCACATCCTGCCGTAACCATGCGATGGTGGGCGTCGCAAGCCGACGGTTGCGCAGCGATTCGCAGTGGCGTATCATTGCGCCTGATACGACGGAAGATCGAGCGAACGATCGGCTTGCTCCGCCCACCCTACGCCCTCTAGCCTCTCGCCTCTAGCCTCTTCCCCTCCCCCATGTCCCAGCAGCTCCGCCAGCGATTGTTTGCCGAGCTGGATTCCCTCCGGCTCACGGACCCCCACACGCACATCAACCCCCTCGCCCCGGCCGCCAAAACGCTGGCCGACATCCTGGGCTATCACTACTACACGGAGCTGGCGCATTCGGCGGGCGTGCCGCGAGAGGCGATCGAGGAGCCGGGGCTGGACCCGCGCGAGAAAGTCCGCCGCATCGTGTCGGGCCTGGCGCCGCTTTCAAACACGATCCAGCACAGTTGGCTGATGGAGATGGCACGCGTGTTCTTCGATTTTCAAGAGCCGCGGCTGACGGAGAGTAACTGGGAGCGCCTCTACGACGCAGCCGCGGCGAAGATGGCAGCGCCCGACTGGGAAAACCAGGTCCTCAAGCGCAGCAAGCTCGACGGCGTGTTTTTGACGAACGACTTCGACGACCCGCTCGCCGGTTTTGACACGCGGCGCTACGTGCCGTGTCTGCGGACGGACGACCTGGTGTTCCATCTGGACAAGGACGCCGTCCGGCAGCGGCTGGAGAAGGCGACGGGCATCGCGCCGTCGGACGCGGCCGGCCTGCGTCGCGCTATCGGCAAGCTTTTCGAACATTTCACAAGAAACGGCGCGAAGGCCTGCGCGATTTCGCTGCCGCCGGATTTTTCGCCCCGGCCGGTCGACGCGGCCGCGGCGTCGCGGGCGCTGGCGGCGGTCGGCAAAGCGGGCGCCAGCGCCGATGCGCAATCGCGCAGCGACGTCGGGCATTTCGTCTTTTGGACGCTGGCCGAGTTCTGCGCCGAGTTCGGCTTGCCCTTCGATCTGATGATCGGCGTCAATCGGGCGGTCTATGCGGGCGGCGTCTTTCAGGGACAGGACCTTTACGACAGCCGCGTCTCGCTCATCCAGTGCCGCGAGCTGTTCAACCATTTCCCGCAGGTCACGTTTCCGATCAGCGTCCTGGCCAGCGTCACGAACCAGGAGTTGGCGAGCTACGCCTGGATTTTTCCGAACGTGGTGACCAACGGCCACTGGTGGTACAGCAATACGCCCTCGTTCATCGAGCACGACGCGGCCGCCCGGCTCGAGGCCGTCCCCCGCACCAAGCAGATCGCCTACTACAGCGACATGTACAAGCTGGAGTTCGCGCTGCCGAAGTTCGCCATGTACAAGCGGGTCCTGGCGAAAATCCTGGCCGAGCGGTTCGTGATCGATCGGGGATGGAGCGAGGAGGAGGCGCTGGCGCTGGGGCGGCAGGTGTTGTGCGACAACACGCGGAGGATTTTTGGCGTCGCGTAGTCGTATTCGTAGGGTAGGCTGAGTGGTTGCAAATCCCCGGCTCTCTACGATAATGGCATTCGCATCCCTTCACTCCCCTACCGCCCGCGCGAACCCCTCGCGATGGCCGACGCCTTCGATCCCTACCACAAATGGCTCAGCATCCCGCCGCGGGAGCAGCCACCGAACCACTATCGGCTGCTGGGCCTCGATTTGTTCGAGTCCGACGCCGAGGTCATCGACCTGGCGGCGAACCGGCAGATGGCGTTCGTGAAGAGCTGCGCAAGCGGTCCGCACTTTGCGCTCACGCAGAAGCTATTGAATGAGATCGCGGCGGCGAGGCTATGCCTCTTGAGCCCGGACCGCAAGCTCAAGTACGACGACGAACTGCGAAAGCGCCAGCCGGTGACGCGCGTCGTTCGGCGCGATGCGACGCCGCGCTCCACGTCGGCCCGGGCTTCCCCGGCGAAAGCGCCGGTCCCGCAGGCGGCCCTCGCTGGACTCCCGCCTTCAGGCGGTCTTGCCGCAGCTATCGTTCCGCCCACCTCGAAAGGGCCTCGCACCTCGTCCCTGGCTTCTTCCCGCCGCACGAGCCCCTGGCCTGCCGTGCTCGCTCTGTCCTTGTTTGCGATGGTCGTAGGCGCGGTGGTCGTGCTCGTTTCGCTCACGGGCGGCGGCACGACGCCGCCACAAAACAACGGGGGCGGAAGCGGCGAGAACGCGGGCGGCGGCGGCGCCAGCGGCAAGAGCGGCGGCAAGAACAACCGGCAGCCGGGCGTCGTCCGCCAGCCGGATTGGCGCAAGCAGATGGAAAAGGCGGCGCCACCCGACAGCGTCGTCCTCGACAACATCGACTCCAGCCCCGTCGGCAATTGGACCAGCGTCACCGACAAATCGGCCGGCAAGTTCTCGGGGTTCGACTATCTCGTGGACGACGGCACGGGCAGCGGCCAGTTTTTCGCCCGCTTCGACATGCCGGCCGGCGCCCCCCAGGGAAAATACGAAGTCCGCCTGTCGTACGTGGCCGGCGACGATCGCGCCACCAACGTCCCGGTGCTCATCGACACGGGTTCGGGGTCGCGCCAGCAGCTCAGCGTGAACCAGCGCGAGGCGCCGTTGATCGACGGGCAATTCAAGGCCATCGGCGAGTTCCACTTCCTGAAAGGGGCCGGTTCGGTCACAATTCACACGCAGGGCGCCGACGGAACCGTGGTGGTGGACAGCGTCGTGTTCGTCCCGGTCGACAGGCCCCCGCCCGAAGGCGGCGCCTCGTCGAAAACGCCCTAACGCTGGCAGGGCGTCCTGAGGGCGACGGCGGTGCCGTGACCTAGGATTGGCGCATAGGGTGTACGGGCGGCGGCGCGTCCCCGCGTGATTTGCGTCCCCCCGCGTTTCCTCAAGCCAGGCTGCGATACGATGCCTTCCCCCCTGCAGTCGCTGATCCAAAGCGGCACCAAGCTCTGGCTCGATTCCGTCGATCCTGAGCTGGTCGCAGCCAACCGCGCCTTGGGCGCGACGGGCGCAACCTCCAACCCGATCATCGTCGGCGACCTCGTCAAGACCGGAAGGTTCGACCGCGACCTTTTGGAACTATTGCGGCGAGGCCTTTCCGACGAGGCCATCGCCTGGGAACTGACCGACCAGCTCGTCCGCTCGGCCCAGCAGGTGTTTCATCCCGCCTGGCATGCGACCAAGGGCGACGATGGCTACGTGAGCTTCGAGCTGGACCCGCTCCTGGAGGATTTGCAGCTTGGCCCGGCGCACGACATCCGCGTCGCCCGCTATATTGAGCTGGGCCGGCGCTGGTCCAAGGGTCACGACAACCGGATGATCAAGGTGCCGGGCACGCCGGCGGGCCTGGAGTCGCTGGAGGAGCTGGCGGCGTCGGGCGTGACGCTCAACGTCACGCTGCTCTTCTTGATGCGGCAGTACCAGGCCGCCCGCGACGCCATCTGGCGCGGGGCGCAGCGCCGCAAGTCGCGCGAGCGGTTCAAGTCCGTCTACAGCATCTTCGTTTCGCGGATCGACGTCTACACGGAGAAGCACGCGCCGCAGCTTTCGCCCGCCGCCCAGGGGCAGGTGGGGATCGTCAACGCCAAGTGGATCTGGCAGGAGAACCGCCGCTTCTGGGCCGATAAGCGCTTGCCGCTGGCGCAGGAGATGATCTTCGCCAGCACCGGCACGAAAAAGCCCGGCGACGACCCGTGCAAATACGTGGCCGCCTTCGCCGGCAGCGACATCGAGACGAACCCCCCGGCGACGAACGACGCCGCCGAGAAGAGCGGGCGGACATTCACGCGCCAGGTCGACCAGTTCCCGCCGCCGGCCGTCCTCGACGAAATCCGCCGGAAGGTCGACTTGGTACACCTGGAAAAAACGCTGATGGCCGAGGGGCTGCAAAAGTTCGCCGACCCGCAGAAGGCGCTTTTGGCCCTGATCGCCAAGAAGCGCTCGGCGCTGGCGGCGTGACCATGAACGACGAACTTGCGGCCCTGGCCGGGCGCATCAGCCAATTGGATCGGGCGCTGGCCGAGCTGCGCGGCGCGGCGGGTCGCCTGGGCGTGGCACCGCTTGACGGCCGCGAATGGTTCGAGCTGCTGAAGCACAAGCTCCTGCCGCAGCTTGAAGGCGAGCCGTGGCTCGTCGTGGCCGTCGTCGGCGGCACGAACATCGGCAAGTCGCTGATCTTCAACACCCTCGCCGGCGAAACAGCCAGCGCCGTCAGCCCCTTGGCCTCCCGCACCCGGCACGCCGTCTGCCTCGTGCCCGAACATTTCGCCGACGAGTCCGTCCTTTCGCGGCTGTTCGAGGGTTTTCTGCTCCGAGCCTGGCAGTCGCCGGAGGACGCGCACAATGACGAGTCGGACCACTACCTTTTCTGGCGCGTGGGAAAAAACGTGCCGCCGCGGCTGCTGCTTCTGGACACTCCGGACATCGACTCGGACGTGCGGGTCAACTGGCAGCGGGCCGACCATGTCCGCCAGGCGGCCGACGTCTTGATCGCCGTCCTCACGCAGCAGAAGTACAACGACGCCGCCGTGAAGCAGTTCTTCCGCAAGGCCGCCGACGCCGACAAGCCCGTCGTCCTCGTCTTCAACCAGTGCGACCTCGCCGAAGACCGGGGTTTCTGGCCCCTGTGGCAGGAGACGTTTTGCGGCGAGACGGGCGTGCGGC
This sequence comes from Planctomycetia bacterium, assembly GCA_016177915.1. GTDB lineage: Bacteria > Planctomycetota > Planctomycetia > Pirellulales > S012-138 > JACOUI01. The sequence goes on along the minus strand of JACOUI010000219.1, from coordinate 8,568 downwards.
CGGAGCTGGTCTACGTGCTGCCCTACGACCGCTCGGCGGCGCGGGGGCTGGCGCTGCCGTTCTACGACGTGGGGCGCGACGGGCTAGGTGCTCCGGCGGCGCCGTCATCCCTGCGCGACGAGCTGGCGAACCTGCACTTCTCGCAGATCAAGCTGCGCACCCTGCGGGGCGCCCTGCGGGAATTGCTCGATCCGGCCCGCGGCGCCCCCGCCTATCTCGAGGAATTGCGGGCGGCGGGCACGCAATTTGCCGACGCCGCGGGGTTGATGTCCGGTGGAAGCCTGGCCCAGGTGCGCTGGCCGGCGCTGCCCACGCGGCTGCTCGTCAGCGAAATCCATGCCTGGTGGGATGAGCGCCGCGGGGCTCTCGCCCGGGGGGTCCACGGTTTCTATCGGGCGGTAGGAGCCGTGGTGACGTACCCTCTGTGGGCGGCGCTCGGCTACGTGCGGCCGACGGTCGACGCGGTGGAGACTTTCCGGCGGGATGAGCGAGCGGCGGTCGTGCTGGCGGTCGAAGCGCTCGTCCGCGAGCTCGAGCGCTTGAAGGCCATCGGCAACGAGACGCTGCGGCCGCGATTGGAGCGGCTGTTGGCCGGCAAGTCGCGGGTAGACCTCCTGTCGCGCGTGCAGGCGGCGCATGAGGAATTGCCGCCGGTCGACGAGGACTTCCGGCGCTATCTGCACGGCGAGCTGGACGCCTGGGCCAAGGAGTTTCCGCGGACGGCGCGGACGCTTTCGATCCTGGACCAGACGGCCGCGGCCGCCCGCCCGGCTCTGACCGTCACGCTCGCCGTCACCGGCTGGCTCCTGGCCGGGGGACTCGTTCACGACATGGCGGCCCAGGCGGTCGGGCATACGGTCACGCACGTGGCGGCCGACGCCGCAATCGTCGTCGGGGGCGACCTGAGCGTGACGACGGCCGGCACGGGCCTCAAGCACGCCTTGGCCCAGCTTTTCCGCCGGCTGCAGGCCCACTACGCCAAGCGCCGCGCCGACTGGCTGGCCGCGTGGCTGGAGCGCGAGCTTTTAGGTTCGCTGCTCGTCGAGCTGCGCGAGGGGGCCGAGACGTCGCAATCGCAAGCCTTTGTGCGCACGAAGCGGCTGCTGGCCGAGCTGGCGGAAGCGCAGAATGCCGTCACGACGTGACGGTGGTCGCGCTTAGGCCTTTTGCAGCTTTTCCACCAGGTCGATCACCGCGCGTGCCCGATCGATCCCGCCGACCTGGTCCACCAGCTTCTTCGCCAGCAGCAAGAGTTCCGCCGGATGATCTTCGGGCCGGCGCCATTGTCGCGCGTCGCCGCCGGCGCCTGGGGATGCAACCAGCTTCAGCCCCAAAAAAGCGGCGAGTTTTTCGGCGTTCCTGAGTTGCAGACTCTGCGTGCCGCGTTCGAAGTGCATGATCCGCTGCCGTGTCACCCCCGTCGCGTGCTGGAGCCTCAATAGGGGCAATCCGCAATCGCGGATCGCGCGGCGCAGCACGTTCGACATCGATTGCGTCAAGGCGACTTTGCTCATCGTGCCAGTAGTTTGGCATGGCGCGCGGCCCGCCGTCAAGCGAAAGGCGCGCTAAATCGATCGCGGCGCGGGACCCAAGGCCGATGCCGATGGGACGCGGCGCGTCATTTGCGCTTCGCTGGCGGCGCCCGCAGCCGCCGCTGCTCCATCTTCTTGCGCAAATGGGCGAACTTTACGGCCGGCTTGCGCGGCCCGCCTTGACGGCCCTTTCCCGCCATTTGTCGTCCCCCAAATCAAGCGATACGAGCATAGCACGGGTCGCTCGATTGTACCTGCCGCCGGCTCAGAACGAAAACGACAGCACGGCCGGGGCCGGAGCAAGATGGCCCGCGAGTGCGGAGACGTGTAAGACGCATTCAAAGCGTGTCCCCTTATGGGGGGCGCTAACGGACGCGCGATCCACGCCCCTCCGTCCAGCGGCGCGCGAAGTCGGCCGCCGATTGGTCCGACCGCGGCACGAACTCGTAGACCTCGTAGAACTCGCCGTACCCCAGGACGCCAGGGTTGACCTGGTGCCGGTATTGCCCCGTCATGCGGAAGCCCGTCTGCATCTCCGAGAGCCATTGCTGGCGGGCCGCCTCCTTGGGCGGAATTTCCTCGCACCCGTACACGATGCACCGCAGCGGATAGCTGTCGTTGATCCGGTCCCAACGGGGGATATGGGGGCCGGTCCTATGCGTCTTCGAGTAAATACGCTGATTGCAGCGATAGACGGCGGCCAGGGACCGCCACTTGCCGTCGAACAGGTCATAGCCCAGGTCGGTGCTGATGCAGACCAGCTCCGCCTGGTGGGCGTTGTCGGTCCACAGCCAGCGGGCGAAGGCGGCCGTGTTGCGGTCGTATTTCGTCTTGTAGGGGCGCAGCATGTCGCGCACCGCCGACCCGAAGCCGAACGTGACCAGCAACACAAGCGCGCAGGCGATCGCCGCCTGTCGGCGGCGCATGGTCCGAAAAATCGCCAGCAGCGTCGCCAGCCCGGAGCCGGCCAGAAGGCAAATCGCCGGCGCAAAGAACTGCATCGTGCGCGCGGAGCCGCCGTAAGGGTATTTGCGGACGACCGCCGCCAGAAATGCCAAGGCCAAAGGCGCCAGGCAAAGCGCCAGCAGGTCCTTCTGCCCGCGCCGCCACATCGCCACGGCCGCCACAACGACGCAAAGAAACGTGAGGACGCTCGCGTTCCGCTCGCCGCCGAAGGGATAGGCGAACATCCGCCCGGTGTGCTCGTCGACCGCCCAAACCACGAAGTCGAGGGGGTTGCCGGGTGGAAACGTCGCCTCCCACATCGCATCGATCCCCCCTTCCTTCGCCCCCTGCCGCTGCGCCGCGATGTGCCCGAAGTAGTGCGCCCCCAGCGCCGCCAGCAGCACCGCGCCATAGGCCCCGAACGCCGTGAATGTCCGCAGCGAGCGGCGCCGAACGACGGACACCGCCAGGGCCAGCGCGACGCCGAGCGTGACGAAGACCGCCGGGTAGGACAGGCCCACGGCCAGCGGGGCCGCCGCCGTCAACAGCCAGAGCCACCGCGTCTGGTCGGGCCGCCGCCACCATTCCACCGCCAGCGTGAGCATCACGAGCGCCATGAGGAGGTCCGTCGCGTAGGGCTTGGCCTCCGCGCCGTGCCGGATCGGGTAGTAGGAGACCGCGAAAATCCCCGTGGCCAGCACCCATGGAATTCCGCTTAGCAGCCTTCCCGAGAAATGGCGGAAGAGAAAGACGCTGGCAATGCCGCACACCACGGGAAAGAGCCGCAGCGTCCACTCGGAGAAGCCCAGGAGCTTGACGATCGACAGCTCGGTCCAAAGGAACAGCAGCGGCGCGACCTGGAAGTGCTGTAGGGGGCCGATGACGTCCTCGTAGCCGGCGTCCAGGAAGTTGACCGCCAGCATGCACTCGTCGCCCCAGAGCGGAAACCGCAATAGGTAGCGCACGAGGCGCAGCGCGACCCCCAGCGCCACCATTCCCCAGACGATGGCCGGGGCATGGGCACGCACGAAGTAGGCCGCCCGCCGCAGGCTTTTCCAGAACGGCCGGGTGGTATGCTTTATCGCGCCTGGGATCATCGTTTCCTCGTTTCCACCTTCCCCGGCGGAAACGCAGTTGCTGGCCGACGCTGCGCGCATCGCCTTCATCGCTGGCGCGCGGCGGTTCCGGGCAGAATGGGGAGGGGACTCTAGTCAGGCGCCCAGCGTGGGTCAACCCGAATTCGGCCGCGCCCAGGCGTTCCAGAACGCTTTGGGACGGCCGCGAGCGGTAGGCGCCACGGCCGGCGGTCCATCTTGCGGCGATGACACGGCTTTTGTAGATAACCCGCCCGGCGCGGAATCCCTTCCTTTCGATTTCACGTCCACGTGACTTTGACCGGCACGCCCGTGCAAATCCCTGCTCCGATGCCTTGTCGCGCGGCGCGCGACAGGCCGGCGTCGAGGGGGCGCGCTCGAGGGCCAGGAGACGCTCATGCTCGAGGGCCTGCGCATCGTTTGCAACGGCGCCGACGACAGTCACGCCAGTTGGAGCTCCACGTCCGCCCAGGCCCCGCTGCGCCGGCTATCCGTCCTGATGCCGATCTACAACGAGCGCTGGACGCTCTCCGCCATCGTTTCGCGCGTGCTGGCGGCGCCGGTACCGCTTGAAATCGAGCTGGTGGCCGTCGACGACTCCTCGACCGACGGCTCGCGCGAGCTCATCTCGCGCCTGGCCGAAGGCGACTCGCGGATCAAGGCCGTCCTCCACGAGAAAAACCGCGGCAAGGGGGCGGCCATTCGCACCGCCATCGCCCACATGACCGGCGACGTGGCCGTCGTCCAGGACGCCGACCTGGAATACAACCCGGCCGAGTATCCCGTGCTCTTGGCGCCGATCCTCGCCGGCGACGCCGACGCGGTTTTCGGTTCCCGCTTCGTGGGGCACTCGCGGCGCGTGCTCTACTTCTGGCACGGCCTGGCCAACAAGTTCCTGACGCTCGTCTCCAACGTCCTCAACAACCTGAACCTCACGGACATGGAGACGTGCTCCAAGATGGTCCGCGCCGACGTGCTCCGCCGGCTGCGCTTGAAGAGCGACACCTTCACCATCGAGCCGGAGCTGACCTGCCGCCTCGCGCAGTGGGGCGCACGCATCTACGAAGTCCCCATCAGCTACCGCGGCCGCACCTACCACGAAGGCAAGAAAATCCGCGCCCTCGACGGCGCCAAGGCCCTCTGGGAGCTGGTCCGCTGCCGCTTCCTCGACACGCAATTCACCGACCACGCGGGTTTCTACATCCTCTCGGCCGTGGCAAGAGCGCAGAAATACAACCGCTGGCTGCTCGACCAGGTGCGGCCGTACCTCGGCGACCGGCTGCTGGAGGCCGGCTCCGGCATGGGCAACTTAAGTTGTCAGTTGCTCCACCGGGAGCGGTTGGTGCTCGTCGATAACGACGAGATTTACGTGCCGCTTTTGGAGCGCCGGTTCGGCAACCGCGACAACGTGCGCGTGGACTGCGCCGACCTGACGGACGGGGCGGCCTACAAACTGTGGCGCGACGAAGCGCTGGACACGATCTTCTGCTCCAACGTCCTGGAACACCTGGGACCGGACGAAGACGTGCTTGAGTTCTTCCACGACACGCTCGTTCCCGGCGGCCATTGCGTCATGATCGTTCCCGCCGGAAAGTGGCTCTACACGCCGATCGACCGCGAGTTGGGCCACTTCCGCCGCTACACCAGGAATGAACTGGCCGAAAAAATGTCGGCCGCCGGCTTCCAGATCGTCCACCAGCGGCAGTTCAGCCGGCTGGGTTCGGTCGGCTGGGCGGTCTCGGGCCACGTCTTGCGCCGCCGCCACCTCAGCCCGCGGCAGATGATCTGGTACGACCGGCTCCTGCCCCTGGCGAAAGTGCTCGATTACCTGCTGCCGGTGCCGGGGATGTCGCTCCTCATGGTCGGCCGCAAGCCCGCGGCGGCCGCGCCGGCGGTTCCCATCGTCGAAGAGCGGCGGCGGGCGGCCTAGTTGGAGCCCCGCCCTCGTTCGTAGCTACGAACGAGACGCCAGCTACAGCATCGTCAGCGGGTTCTTGCGGTTCTCCAGCGGCAACGGCACGGGGCGGGCTTGCCGGTGCGACTCGAAGACCGCCACGATCATCTCCGTGGCGCCGCGGGCTTCGTACATGTTCCCGATCGGCTGGCGCTGTTTTTCGATCGCGTCCATGAGGTCGTTGACGGCCAGCAGATTGCCGCCGTGCAGGCCGCCGTCTTTCATCGTCTCGGGCTGGCCGATGCCCTGCGTCGAGACGTCCTGCCAGGCCACGCCGCTCCGCCCGGGCGACCAGGCCGGATCGCCCAGGTACTTCACCGACGGCAGGTGCCCGGTGAGGATCTCGAGGATGCCGGCCGAACCAAGAATCTGCACGCCGAAACGCGAGCCTTTTCCGGCCATTGCCTTACGCGAGGCGAAATAGGCCGTGGCGCCGTCGGGCATGCCGTAGACGGCGGTCACGCCGTCGCCGGCCAGCGGGCCGATTCCTTCGGCGCCTTCGACGACGTCGGACTTCGTGATGGGCCGGCCGTCACGCGTCACGTGGCCGAAGCACCACGCCGGATGTCCGCCGATCGCCCGGATCACATCCATGAGGTGCGTTCCCAGCACCCACAGGTCCTCGCCGCCGCCGCGGGCGTCTTCCTTGCCGCGTGCGCGGAATTCCAGCACCTTGCCGATCTTTCCGGCTGCGATCAGCTCCTTGACGATGCTCAGCTTGGGGCTGTAGCGCGTTTGGTGGGCGATGGCCAGCTTGACGTGCGTCCGCTCGCAGGCCGTCACCATCTCGTCGGCCTCGGCCAACGTGCGGCAGAACGGCTTTTCCATGTACACGTGAATCCCGCGCTCGGCCGCCGCCAGGACCATGTCGCGGTGCTGGTCGAGCCAGCGCGGGCAAATGGCGGCGATGTCCGGCTTGAGCTTGTCGAGCATCAGCCGATAGTCCGAGAACGCCTGGTCCACCTTCAGGCGCTTGGCGGCTTCGGCCAGGCCGGCCTTGTCGTCGTCGGCCACGCCCACGAGCTGCGCCCGCTCGGTTTCCAGCCAGACGGTGTCGATGCCGTGGCCGTAGTTGCCCTTCCCGGTCCTCCCGATCACCGCGACGCGGAACTTGGCGGCCATGGGGTACTCCAGGAGACGAGGAGGCTGGGGACAGGGGACAAGAGCCGGCGCGTGCTACTTTGGCGTCGGCTTGAACACCCGTTCCACGGAATCGAGCAGCTTGTCCATGGCGAACGGCTTGCGGATGTAGTCGCTGACGCCGAGCATCTCGGCATACGCCTTGTGCCGGCTCCCCTCGTTGGCGGTGATCATGATCACCGGGAGCGGCTCGGCGTGGGTGCGGCGCAGCTTTTCCAGGACGAGAAAGCCGCTGCGCTTGGGCATCATCATGTCGAGGATGATGAGGTCGGGATTTTCGCGCTCGGCCAGGGCCAGGCCCTGGTTGCCGTCGCGGCCGATGATGATGCTGTAGCCCCGCGACTCCAGGGCCATGCGCAGCGACTCGACGATTTCGGCGTCGTCGTCGACGAGCAGGATTCTCTTGCTTTTGGGTTCTTCCGCCATGGAATTCACCTGACCGGACTCGGACCATGAACGCCCCACGTGCCGCGACGTTCGCGGCCTTGTTCAGGTTACCCGGACGGCGTCGGTTTGCAACCCCGTGGCCATAGGGTGGGCACTGTCCATTGGAGGTAGGAACGGCTGGCGGCGCTGCAGAGCTACCGCGGTTTGACCGCAACGGCGGGGCGAGCACGCTCCTTTGCCCAGGCGCGCCACTCGCGCGACAGGTCCGCGACGTTTAAGAAGCCGTAATGCTCCCGCACCGCGGCGTGCCAGTCGCCTTTCTCGCTCCCTGCGACCGCGAACGCCAGCAGCGTCGCCCGCGACCCGCGCGTCAGCAGAAACTCGCTCAGCGAGGCCGCGGCCGTGTAGCTCGTCTGGTCCGACGGGCTGATCGAATCGGCGTCCAGGATCTTTCGCAGGTCCGGCCAGCGCCCTTTTTCGACGAAATCGTCCAGGATGCGGCGGCGGACGGCGACGACTTTCTCGTCGTCTTGCTCGGCGGCCGCCCCTTCCTGGGCCCAGGGGGGCAGCGACGCCCCGTAGGCCGTGGCCAAAACGACGTGCGTCATCTCGTGCGCTAGCGTCGCCCCCGACGCCAGCTCGCCCGACGTCCGCATCGACACGATGTGCCAGGAGCGCGGCGAGCGGCCGCTCACGGGCAGCGTGCCCGCGTCGTCGCGGGCCGCGTCCACTCGCACGTTGATGATCGTCCGGCCCTTTCCTGCGGCGAGCTTTTCGCCCAGCCAAGTTTCGGCCAGCTCGTCCCGCAGCGTCTCGGCCCGCGCCAGGACCGCGTCGGCCAGTTCCTGCGAAGGGGCGCTGACGATGAAGTGATCGCTGGAGGCCAGCCCGCGCGTTTCACCGGGCGCGACGATCGCCAGCGCCCAAACGAAAAAAAGAGCATCCATGCTCGGGGCTTCCATCCGTGGAAGCGGCAATGTGGCTGATGCATGGCCCCGGCGTCAATCGCATTTCTTTCGGCCGTGCTAGCACCCGGCCCGCGTCGTCGCGGCTGCGCCGAGCTTCGTTACTTCTTCATCTGCCCCAGCTCGCGCCACAGCTCGGCGCTCGCGCGAATCCCGCGATGAAAATCGGCCAGCGAAAATTTCTCGTTGGGGCTGTGGGGGTTGTCGTCGTCCAGTCCCCAGCCCAAAAGCAGCGTGTCCACGCCGAGGATTTTCTTGAACATCGAAACGACGGGGATCGAGCCGCCCTCGCGAATGAAGACTGGCGCCTTGCCGAATCCCCGCTCGATCGCCCGGGCCGCCGCGGCGACGTAGGGGCTGTCGAGGCTCACGAAGACCCCGCCGCTGCCGCCGAAGTCAACTAGTTCCATCGTGACGCCCGGCGGGCAAAGCCGCTTGAGCATCGTTCGTAGCGAGGCGGCGATTTTCGCGGGGTCCTGGTTGGGGACGAGGCGGAAGCTGAACTTCGCGCCGGCCCGAGCGGGCAGGACCGTCTTGGCCCCCTCGCCCTG
>JACOUI010000218.1 GCA_016177915.1 Planctomycetia bacterium | reverse complement strand
GTGCACCGACCCGCGATCGCCGTCCCTCGGTGCCGCTGCGGCTCGCCCCTGTTCTGCCAGGCTCTTGCGCCCCGAACCGACGATCCCCCTCGGCCGGCGCGCTGCCCCCCTCTGACGGTGCCGCGACTGCTTGTACGGATCGAAAATAACCCAAAAATACTCTTGACGACTGACCAGCTTTTCCCCGTCAATCGACGGAGCGGCGAGCGCCGCCGATGGTCGCCTTTCGCTCCGCGAAAGGACGCTCTTTCGCGGAGCGAAAGACGACACTTACTTTCTCGTACGACCCAAAGGGGTCTCGATCCATGCGCTTCCCCAGCTTCGCCATCCCGCTTGCCCGACGGCGCCGGCTTGAAAAATGCGCCCCCACACCCAAGAAATTTTCGCCCCGCCGCCTCCCAACAGCGCTCCCCCACAATACCTGCCACCCCGCCGTTCCCCCGACCACAACCGGCAGTGAGAAACAGTTTTCCCGACACCCTCACGCACCCTCCCCACACCGTGTCCACACCGGCCCCACACCCTGCCGACACCCGCTTCACACCCCGCTCACACCGCGTCCACACTGCTACGTCCCCGGCGGGTCGCCCTACCGTCCTCGCGCTTCTCCACCCGCCTTCAAAAACTCCCCCATCTCCAGCTCCACCAGCGGCCGCGCCGACGCCGGCCCGCGGCCCATGGAAAGGTGCAGCTTCAAGCTCTCCGGCTCGAAGATCATCGTTTGAAGCGTCCAGCTTCCCTGGTTCACCTGGTGCAGGGCCTTGGCCACGTCCGCCAGGCCGACCTTGTCCAGCTTCCAGTACGCCTCCAGCCGGTCGTACCGCGCGCAGCGCTCGCCCGTGTACAGGCCCTTCGCCCGAAAATGGTTCGTGCAGGCCACGAGGTTCCAGTCCGACGGCCGCATGACGACCTTGCGCGTCGTGATCTCAAACACCACCGCCCGCTTCGTGTCGCAGACGGCCAGGTTCATCCAGGTCGTGTGCCGCCCCGATTCCAAAAGCTTCTGCGCCTCTTCGACCGTCGCGCACTCTTCCAGGATGCGGCGGAACGTCAGCGACAGCGGCACACCCTGGTTGTCGAACATCGGCGAGCCGTCCGCCGACGAGTACACGTCGAGCGTCGCCAGCGCGAGGCCCTTCTCGTTCATCCCGGACACGACGCCCGTCAACCCGGGAAACCCCACCGACACAAACGCGATCTTGTCCTTCGGCCGCACGACCGCCACGAGACCATACCGGTGCAAGACGCCGAAGGGATCGAAGTCGAAATTGCGGCCGAAGAGCATCTTGCCCGTCTTGCTCCGCTGCGGCTCAACCAAGAGGGCCGAGCAGCCGCCGACGCGCCGAAGTTCGATCATCGCGTTGGCCACGTAGATCATGTCGGCCTCGACGCCGGGCGAGTGCTTCAAGGCCGCATCCATTTCCTTGCGATACGACTCGGGCGCGTTCTGCATCATGCGCCGCGCCGTCGCGGCCAGCGCCGGCCAGCCCACGCCCAGGCCGTGCTTCTCCAGGATTTGCTTGGGGAGATGCTGCATCGGCCGGGCGGCCTGGCCGACGAGCGTACCCACCTGCTCGCCGATTTCCTCGGACGTGCCCTGGACCGAGAGCACCGGGATGCCCTGGATGTACTTGAGCTCGCCGCCCTTGTGCCGGGCCTCCGTGAACCGGAACTCGTCGTCGGCGGAAACCGGTCGCGGAACAAAGACCAGCAGAAAGAGCGCGCCCAGGCTCCATTGTGCGAGTCGGATCATTACGCTTGCTCCTATGCGGAACGCGCCGCGGCATTGACCGCGAACGCGCCATTCCAGGTGAAGTTGCAGCATCGGGGGGCTGATGCCCTCCGCTCGCCTAACAGCCTGTTGAAAAAGTCCGTGGAAGCCCCAAAAACGTGAAGAATCCCCGATGTTTGCCATGCTAGCAGCTAGCAAAAAATGACTTTTGCAACGGGCTGCTAAGTGTTTTAGTCGAAAAACGAACGCCGTAGCACGTCGAGCGCCATTTCCCCCGCCTGAAAAGTCCTTCCCGAGTCCAGGTTCACAAGCGACACCACGGCCGGGCTGAAGAGCATCGGGTCGATCTTGTAAAAATCGCCGCCGTGGCGGCGAAAAAGCTCGGCGAACGGCGAGCCGTAGTCCTTGGAGGCGTTGCTGGGGACGCGGCGGACAATGTCATCGAGGCTCGCGTCGTCGCCGCGGACCCAGAGCGTCACGGCCGCGCCGTAGAGCACGGCGTCGTTGGTGCGGCCGATGGCCGAGACGTCGTCCTTGGCCACCGGCGGCAGCGGAGCGACGCCGCAGCCGCTCTCGACGCGCGACAGGTCGAAGCCCAGCTCGAGCAGCTTGTGGAGGGCCGTCTCGACACTCCGGGCGACGATCTGCACCGTGCCCGCCTGGCTGGCCGTAGGTGCGACAAGGAGCGTCAAACGGTCGGCTGCAACATGACAGGCCTCGGCCACATAGCGGCAAACGGCTTCGCTCGGCAGTTTTCGCGTTTCCAGCACGCCAACCGCCGCGTCGGACTGCTCTTGAAACCCGATCTTCCCGAACAGCTCTTCTTTGCCCGCCAGTGCTCGCATCGGCCCCGAACCCATCGCAAAGAACTCGTCGCGCGAGATTTGCCAGCCGGCGTACTGGGCGGCCATGCAGGCGGCGACGGGCTGGTCGGTGCGCACGAGGACGGCCGGCGTGCCGCCCAGCGCGGCGGGGCCGGGCACGATCGACACGTCCGCCAGGCCGGCGGTGCAGATTTCGGCCATGCGGCGGCCGGCCTCCAGGCCGCCTGGGGCAGCGATGCCCAAGTCCAAAACGCGCGAGCCGGCGACGTCGCGCACCGCAATGCGCAGCGCCGGCGCCTCGGCGGCGAGCCGGTCGCAAAGCTCCGCGGCGCGGCGGTTCAGTTGCAGCGGGGTCGTGGCTGGCATTAGCTGTGGCACTATTGGATGGTCAGCGATTGTGACGGGTAGTCCACCGTCAGCTTGTGATCGCGCAGCAATCCGACGCCCAGGAGCGCGTATTGCCCGTCGTTGGCCACGACTTCGATTTGCAGTTCTCCGCCGAACCACTCAATGACGCACGTGTATGTGCTCATGAGCACGGCGGAACCGTCTCCCAATTGGGCGCTGACGGTGCCCGACTGCGTCAAACCCAAGCTCGTTACTACCGACTGCGGCAATACGAGTTCGCCCGTGAAGCCGGTGTCGATCCAGGCGTCCAAATCCGCCGGCGGCGATTGGGACGACGGCTTGACGGCGATCCGCACCAGCGCGCGGCCGGCAGAGTCCACGCGGCCGTTCATTCCAGGGAGGCCCCGAAGTGGAGTGCCGACGAATGGCCCACGCGCAGGGCATGAGCCAGGCGATCGGGGTGCGCCTTACGCGCCGCGGCCATTGCCTCGCTCAAAGTCCGGCCCAGAAAGTAATCGCCCGAGACCGGTTCGATTGCCACGAACTCGTCAGGCCGCGACGTTTCCAACACGGCCTTAAGCCGCTGCTCGTAAATCATTTCCGCCTGCCGCGCAAGCTTTGCGGAGTTCTGCGAGGCCATGATCAAAGGCTCCGGGAGCAAACGTGGACTCGAGCGCAGTCCGACTATTCAAGTGTACGCGATAGACGTTGGCCGGCCAACACGGCCTTTCCTGCCGAACGTGCGATCGCGGTAACGACGGCCAAATAATGTCCGTCGTAGAGCGAATTGCCTTGCGTCCTCCGGCAGAACGACTAACGCGCGGCGCGCGCAGCTAGCGCCTTGTTCGTTGCCGTCGTCGGGAATAGACTCTACGTCGCACCGGCGCACCACCGCGAAGCGCCGCCTTTTTCGATCGCAGCAGGAAAATCCTGGCATGTCCGCCCCCTCGTCCGAATGCGCAACCTGGTACGTGTTCACGCACGTCGGGCAGAGATACGGTCCCATCAGCCGGGCCGAGCTGGACCAGTGGGCGGCGCAAAACCGGCTCACGGCGCAATGCCAGGTGTTCCAGGAGGGCTGGCCGGCGTGGAAATTCGCGCCGGAAGTGTTTCCGTCGCTGCTGTCGCCGACCGCGGCCGCCGGAATGACCGCGGCCGCCCGTCAGAATCCTTACGTGTCGCCCGCAGCGGCCGTCTACGCCTCAACCCCGATGCAGGCCGCCACGTTCAAGGCGCCCCATCGGGGCACGCTGATCCTCGTGCTGGGCATCCTGAGCGTGACAGCCTGCGTCTTCTGCGGGCCGTTTGCCTGGGCCATGGGCCGCAACGACCTGAAGGAAATGGCGGCAGGACGCATGCAGACCGACAGCAACGGCCAGGGCCTGACTCAGGCGGGGATGATCGTGGGCATGGTCGGCACGGCGCTGATGATTGTGAACTTGCTACTCATCGCGGCGTACGTGACGCTCATCATTGCGGTGAACGCCTGAACTCGCCGCAGCACGCTCGATTCGCGCGTTACGATTAGCCCATTCCGCGGGGGTTCGGGTCGTTTTTGTCGTCGTGCGGCTTCGGCACTGGCTTGAGGGCATCGACGCCGACGAGCTGCGGCGCCCCGCCGGCCGCCGAACTGGCGCATGATCCGCAGCTTCCGCAGCCGCCTCTGGCCTTGCGGTAGAGGGCGCGGACGACGAAGGAGACGATGTAGGCTGCCGCGCAAAGCGACAGGCCCAGCGCCGCCGCGTCCTGCCAGGAAAACGCCAGCACGGCTTCCGTCTGCGCGAGCGAAAGAGCCGCCGTCATTGCGATGCCTGCTTGGATGTCAGCTCAAGAAAAGCCGCCCCACCTGGTAGGTCGCCAGCGCCCCCAAGTAAGCCAGTATAGTCATGTAGGTGAACGCAAACACCGGCCAGCGCCAGGAATTTGTCTCGCGCTTGAGCGTCACCAGCGTCGAGGCGCATTGCGCGCAGAGCGCGAAAAAGACCATGATCGACAGCGCCACGGGCACGTTGTAGACCGGCTCCCCTGTATCGTCCCAGCGGGCGGCCTTGAGGCGGTCCGTCAGCCGGTCGGCGTCGGCGTCCGGGTCGACGTCGCTCCCGAGGTTGTAGATGACCCCCAGCGTGCTCATCACCACCTCGCGGGCCGGAAACGAGGCGATGGCCGCGCAGCCGATTCGCCAGTCCCATCCTAGCGGCCTGACAGCCGGCTCGACCCATTTGCCCGTCCGCCCCAGCAGGCTCTGCTCCAGGTAACGCTCCTCGATTTCGTTTGCGATTTCGGCCTTGCGGTCGCTCAACCCGTCACGTTCAGGGCTCGCCGGCCTGCTCCTCAACGCCGTGTCGATGGCCGCCATTTCAGCGCGATAAGGGTCCTCGACGTTCTGCGCGTCGCGCGGGTAGTAGCCCAGCGCCCAGATGACGATCGTCACGGCGACGATCAGCGTCCCGGCGCGGCGGACGAACGCAAGGCCGCGGTCGAACATGCGATAGAGCACGTTCCGCGTCGAGGGGAACTTGTAGCTGGGCAGCTCCATGACGAAGGGCGGCGTGTCGCCGCGGAGAATCGTGCGCTTGAGCACGAACGCCACGACGACCGCGACGGCCATCCCCAGCACGTACATGCTGAACATCACCAGGCCCGGCAGAAACGGGCCCAAAAGCGTCGTCGTCGGAATGAAGGCCGCGATCAGGATCGTGTAGACCGGCAGCCGGGCGGAGCACGACATGAGCGGCGCCACGAGCACCGTCGCCAGCCGGTCGCGGCGGTTCTCGATCACCCTTGCCGCCATGATGCCCGGCACCGCACAGGCGAACGACGAGAGGAGCGGAATGAACGACTTTCCCGACAGCCCCACCTTCGACATCAGCTTGTCCATCAGGAAGGCGGCGCGGGCCATGTAGCCGCAGTCCTCCATGATGCCGATGAAGAAGAACAGGATCAGGATCTGCGGCAGGAAGATGATCACGCCGCCCACGCCGCTAATGACCCCATCGACAACGAGCGACTGCAGCGGCCCGGTGGCCAAGAGTCCCGCCTTGGTTTCGTCGCCCGCGATCAGCCACTTGGCGTATTCAACGGCCGATTCAATCCAGCCCATCGGCCACTGGGCGACGAAAAACATGAGGCTGAAAATCGCCGCCATCAGCAGGGCGAAGAGGAGCGATCCCCAAATCTTGTGCGTGAGGACGCGGTCGAGCCGGTCGCTGCGCGTGGCGGGGCGCTGCTTGCGGCGCGTGACGACGCCGTCGAGCGCCTTGGCGACCCACCCGTAGCGGGCGACCGCCTCGACCGAGGGCACGGGGCAGCCGGCGCTTTTGAGGCGCGACCGGGCGGACCGAAGCTCGGCGCGCAGCGGATCGTCGCCGGCAAGCAGGCTGCCTTCGAGATAGCCGGTGTCCAAAAGCAGCCGTTCGACGAGAAACCGGGGCCAGCGTCCGTCAGCCGACGGCGGCGATTCGTCGATCCGCGTTTGCAGCGCATCGTGCAGCCTGGCAAGTTCGTTTTGAAATGCCGCGGGGAACGGGCTGTCTCCGGCCGGCGTCGAGGACGGCTGCGCGTCAAGCGACGCAAGGATGCGGCGCAGCTCCTCCACGCCTTTCCGCTTGTGGGCCACGAGCGGCACGACTGGCGCCCCAAGCTGACGCGAGAGCCGCTCCGCGTCGATCGACAGGCCGCGCCCGTCGGCCACGTCCATCATGTTGAGGGCCACGACGACGGGCAGCCCCAATTCCCGCACCTGGTTCACCAAGTACAGGTTCCGCTCCAGGTTGCTGGCGTCGACGATGCACAACACGGCGTGGGGCATTTCTTCGCCGGGCTGGCGTCCCAGCAGCACGTCCACCGCCACCATTTCGTCGGGCGAGCGCGGGGCCAGGCTGTAGGTGCCCGGCAGGTCGACGAGCGCAAACCGCCGCCCGCCGACCGTCATGTGCCCCACGCGCTTTTCGACGGTCACGCCGGGATAGTTTCCCACGCGCTGCCGCATCCCGGCCAGGGCGTTGAACAGCGTCGACTTTCCCGTGTTGGGATTGCCGATCAGCGCGACAACGGTGGTGGCCGGGACCGTCGAAATCGCCATGGGAGGAGAACCTTCGGCGACGGCCCGGAAGGGCCGTCCTACAGGACAGTCTCAACGGTAACGCGGGCCGCTTCCGAGCGGCGCAGCGACAGCCGATACCCGCGCACCTCCAGTTCGAGCGGATCGCCCAGGGGGGCGGCGCCGATGTACCGGACCTCGACGCCGGGGGTGAGACCCATCTCCAACAGCCGCAGGCCGACGTCGTCGGCGGCATGGACGGCGAGCACCTTGGCCCGATCGCCCGCCGTCAGGTCCGCCAGCGTGGTCATGCCCAGGTTCGTTATGCGTGGTCCACGGGTTCAACGACTTCCACTAGCACCGCGGCGAGGTCGTCGGTTCGCAGGCAAAGCCGCTGGGCGCCGACGCGGAGGATGCAGGGGCTGCCGTAGCGGACCATCTGGACGGTGATTCCAGCGCGGAGGCCCATCTCCGTCAGCCGGTGGGCGAACGCCGAAGCGCCGAGCACCTCGGCAATACGAGCGGACTCGCCCTGCTGGAGCATCGGGAGCGGCACTCGCACTGACAGATGCTGGGCCATAGATGGGTCCGCCCTTGCCTAAGTTGGAGGCCCGTATTTGTTAATTGAGACTCAGTTTCATTTGGCTACAGTGATTCTAGCAATGCCCTTGCCGCAAAGCAATACTCATGCGGCATTTGTTGGATCCGGCCGGCCTTGAGGATGTCGGCCGCGCGGCGTGAACCCACACACACGTCATCGCAAGGCGACTCGCCCTCTGTTCCGTCTCCGCCAAAGGCCAATCGCAGATTTGACTTCGGCCAGCGGGCTGCAAACCACGCGGAAACGGCAGATTCCAGCCGCACTTGCGCTTGTCCCGACCATGGGACACAAATAAAATCAACGTGGGTTTTTATTCAGGGGTGTACTCCCGTGCCTGGCCGGGCACGCTAGCAAACCGGAATCACGCACCGGTAAGGGGGAACACCGTGGCACTGTCTGAGATCGATCGGGACCTTTTGGAGCGCTGCATCGAGCGCAAGCCGCGGGCGTGGGAAGATTTTGTGGACCGCTTCATGGGGCTGGCGGTGCACGTCGTCAACCACACTGCCCGCGTGCGGTCGCTTCGGCTCACTTCCGAAGACCGGGAAGACCTTTGCGCCGCCGTCTTCCTGGAGATCATCAAAGAGGACTTTGCACTCTTAAGGCACTTCCGCCGTCAGTGCAGCCTGGCGACGTATCTAGCCGTCGTGGCGCGGCGGGCGGTCGTGCGGGAAATCCTGTCGCACAAGATGCCGGCCCAGCTTGCCGCCGGTGGGCCCGAGCCGGCGGCGCACGATTCGGCGCCCGTCGAGCAGCGGATCAGCGATCGCGACGAGGTGCAGCGGCTGCTGGAGGAGCTGGAGGGGCACGAGGCCGACGTCGTGCGGATGTATCACCTGGAAGGCAAGACCTACCAGGAGATCGGTTCGACGGTGGGCATCTCGGCCAACAGCGTCGGCCCGCTGCTTTCGCGGGCGCGCGAGAAGCTCCGCCGCGCGGGGACGCAGCGCTCGTAAGCACAGCTCGCGCCAGCCGCACAATGCAAGTCGATCGGCACAAAAGCCCGCCGGTTGCATCCGGCGGCAGCGCGCTCGCAGATTGAGCTCGGTCGTGCGATGTCGCGTACGAGAAGCAACTAACCGCGACGCAACGCGCCTTTAGGAAGAGTACTCGATCGAGATGATCTCAAAGCGCATGACGCCCTTGGGGGCGGCGATCTCGGCGCGCTCGCCGGCCCGCTTGCCGGCCAGACCCTGGGCCAGCGGGCTGGTGAAGAGAATGCAGCCGTTGTCGTAGTCCTCTTCGCCGGCGCCGACCAGGGTGTAGGTTTCCTCGTCGCCGAAGTCCAGGTCCTTGATGACGACCGTGCAACCGAAGCCCACCTGGTCGCGCGGCTGGGCGCTGAAGTCGATGATCCGCGCCTTGGAAAGGCGGAGCTTCAGGTCGTTGATCTTGGCACGGAGCAGTCCCAGCGACTCGCGGGCGCCGTGATACTCGGCGTTTTCGTTGAGGTCGCCTTCGCTGCGGGCGTGGCCCACGCGGTCCTGGAGCTTGGGCTCCTCGACGGTCTCCAGCTTGCGCAGCTCGGCCTTGAGCTTTTCATAGCCGGCTTTGGTCATCGGAACCTGGTCGTCCATTTCCCTCTCCCCTCACGTTCAATTCGCGGCCCCAGAACAAACGAGCACCGGACTTTCGTCCGGTGCCGTGCGCTGCTGCCTGGGGTGTCGGTATCGGTCTGTGGGGTCGAAATCACCCCCGTTTTGGCCCATTCTTTCCCGCGAGGGCCGGGTTGTAAAGGGCAGTCGGCAACCCACGGGCCAGCAGTCCGAAGCGCTAGGGCGCGGCCGCGACGTGCGCGATCTTCACCTCGACTTGTCCCGCGTTGTCGGCCAGATCGCCTGAAAACTCGTTGACCCGCAAATACAGCGTGCCCGCCTTCTCCGGCGTGATCGTCGTTTCGCGGCCGACGACGATGGGACGCAAAAGCGCGCTTGGCGACTGCGGATCGGACTCGTCCGGCCGGACGGCCGCCAAGAGCGTGCCGATCGGCAGCCCATCGCAGTAACGGACGGACACCCCCTGCGGCTCGCTGTGCCAGGTTCTGCCGTCGGCCGTCTTGGCGACCTGGAACCTACCACTCGCCGTCAGCTTATAGGTCTTGCCCTGCTCCAGCTTGAGGCCCGTGCTCTGCCAACCCTGATTGGCGTCGATCCTGACGGACTTGCCGTCCGCCGGCAGCACTTCGCCGGGCGCAAAGGTCACCGACCCGCAAGAAACGTCGTAGCCGTAATCCAGCCCGGCCACGAACACCTGCCATTCCTCGCACAGCTCCGGCCAGTCGTCGGCGTAGAGTTTTTGGAACTCGCCGTTGAAGGTCTTACGGTCCTTCATGAGGACGAACAGCTTTCGGAACCGGTCGCGATAGCGCGGGTGGCCGTCGAGAAACGCCGCCACTGCCCACCACCAGGCGTAGGCTTCCGTTTCCGAGCGGTAGGCCATCGTCAGCACGCGCTCCAGGATCATCGCCCGGTTCTGCTCGTAGGCCTCGCGGATGAGCTTGATGCGGCCGTGATAGGGGACCTCCTCGCGGCTGCGGGGAAAATAGGCCAGGACGGGCTTGCCGCCCTGCAGCGTGTGCGAGCCGAGGAGCTCCGCCATGCCCTCCATGTACCAGGCGGGGGCGTCGCCGGGCAGGTGCGTGTACATGAAGCCGTGCGTCCCTTCGTGCAACAGCAGGTGCCGGCGATAGTAGTCACTGGGCTGGTCGAGCATGAAGAGCTCGTGGCCGTAGGTGTAGCCGTTCTCGAAGGGCGGCAGCTCGTCGCGCAAGCAGCCCGCCTGAGCGAATTTGTCGCGGTCCTGCATGATGAAGGCCTGCATCCGCCAGACGGGGGTCTCTTTGTCGGGCAGGCCGAAGTACTGGCACCACTGCGGATAGGCGGCGTCAAAGATCTTGGGAAGGGCGTCGACTTCGGGGCTTTCCGGCAGGTCGGTGAAAATCGTCAGGTGAGTGCTTTCGATCTGGCGGATGCCGGCCGCGGCGGCCTTGTCGGCGTCGATTTTCCGCGCCGGGGCGGCCGGCGGCCGCGGCGGCGGCCAGATGCCCTTTTCGGCCAGGTCTTCCAGCGGCACGCGGGGATCGATGGGCCTGCGCTTTTCCGGGGGCACTTCGCGCTTCTGCTCGGGCGGGAGCGCGCCCTGGAAGGGAGGGAGCGAGGAGGGGGGCGCGGCGGCCGGGGAGGGAGGATTTGTTTTGGACTGGACGGCGGCGGGATCTTGCGCGGGCGTCGTCGGGGGCGCGCTGGCCGGCGTTTGAACGGCGCTGGCGGAGGCCGATTGCGGCGGCGGTTTTTCCGGTCCGCAGCCAACAATCCACGCCAGTATCAGCAGCGCGACTGCAGAACGTCGCCCGTGGAGAATGAGTCCTGCCGGCATCTTTGCGCCTCCTCTTGCCGCTGCCCGTCGCGGCACGCACCGCCGCGGGACTTCACTGTAGCATATCTCGCCGGGCCAAGGCGAGCGCGGCTACGGCAGGACGCCGGAGGCGAAGGTCATTTCGTAGCCCAGGTACATGACGGCGCAGTCGAGAAGGAAGTGGCTGAGCCACGGGCCGTAGAGCGTGCCGCAACGCTGGTAAATCCAGGCCCAGACGCCGCCGCCCAGCGCGATGCTGAGGGAGAAGAGCGCGACCAGGCCCGGGGCGCCGGGCACGTAGGCCGCAATCACCAGAACGTGGTGCGACATGAACCCCAGGCTGGAAAGCACGATGCCAAAGGGCGCCGGCACGACCCGCCGCAACTGCCCGAATGCGAACCACCGCCAGTAATACTCCTCCAGGAGCGAGTGCGGCAGCGACAGGAACGCCGCGAACAGGAGATAGTGCGGGGGGCGGGTGAGCTGGAAGTCCTTCAGCTTCCCGGCGAGAAGCCGGGGCATCTCGGCCAGGAGCGGGCTGCCTTTGAAGTAGCCGTACCAGGCGGCGAGGATAACGCCGACCGCGACGACGCCGAATGCGAGGCCCCAGAGGAGCGACTTTGCGTCGGGCCTTTGCAGGGAGACGCGCTTGCGTTGGACGAGGAAGACCCAGGCGGCTGGGAAGGCGAACTGGACGACTTTGGCGGCGGCGTAGACCGGGGCGACGTGGTCGCTGCCGCCCAGCACGACGAAGTAGAGCCAGGTCGTGAGCGTGGGAAACACGAGCACGAAGAGGACGGCGGCCCAGTGAGCGGGGCGGGACGTTTCGAGAGGATGCTCGGTAAGCGATGGCATAAGGCAAAAGCCCACGGTTGCAGCCGTGGGCTTAGGCGGAATCGTCGAGCCAATGAAACGCGCCGTGTTCCTTATAAGGGGCTATCCCGATCCTCGTCGCGCTGCCGATAGGCCTCCTCGCAAATCTCGCGCAGCGTCGGATCGTCGGCGAATTTGCCGATCAGGTCGTGCCACCCGCGCGGGCCAAACTCGATTTCGACGAGGTCGCCACGCGCGACCCTGTCCTCCAACTGACGTCGCAGCGCCGCGATTGCCTCATCGCGCGTTGCCGCAACCGCGCGGATCTTCGGCTCGCCCAGCACGGAAGCCGAGAACTGGTCGCCGCACCGCTCGATCAACGCCATTACGGACATTACGATAGCTCCTGTTGCGCTCGAGACTCCGCGGCCAAGCTACTTCTTCTCCACCACCCAAATGTTCCTGAACTTCAGCGGGTTCCCGTGGTCCTGGATGTAAATCGGGCCGGCCTCGGGTCCTTCCTGCACCGGGTTGCCGCGCGTAGCGCGGGGTAGCTCCACGTTTTCGTGGATCACGACGCCGTTGTGCTTCACGGTCACGCGGGCGTTAGCGGTCTTCTTGCCCGCCCCGTCGTACTTTGCGGCCGTGTAGTCGATGTCGTAGGTCTGCCAGGCGAGCGGCGGGAAGCACATGTTGACGTCGGGGTCCTTGATCTCATAAATGCCGCCGCATTCGTTGTTCTTCCCCTCCAGGCCGAACGAGTCGAGGATCTGCACCTCATAGCGCCCTTGCAGGTAGCAGCCGCTGTTGGAGCGCGCCTGGCCTGCGGCGGTGGGCATGTAGGAGAGCAGGAATTCCATGTGCAGCTTAAAGCTTTGGAACTTCTGCTTGCTGGTGATCCCCGGCTGGATGCACTTGTCGTCCGTCAGCTTGCCGCCCTCGAACCGCTCGGCCGTGCTGCCGTCGAAGAGGACGACCGCGCCTTCGGGCGGTTTCTCGCCCAGCGTAGGGCTTTTGCGATCGACCTTCTTGAGGTCGCCCAGGGCGTTGCCGTTGGCGTTGACGATCGAAAGGACGCCGTCCTTGATGGTGCCGGTGCCGTTGTCGGCCTTGAACGTCGTGACGCCGCCGGCTTCCTGGCCGTCGACCAGAATCCGCTCCGACTTGTCCCAGCCGTCGCCCGGGAGGCCGCCATGGTGGACCGCGGCGCGGTACTTGCCGTCGCCCAGCGCGATGATCTGGATGCCGAACTTCTTGTTGCCGTCGTTGGTGGGGATCTCGCCGGCGTACTCGCCCTGCACGGCGAAATCGGGACCCGCCTTAGCCGGGTCGATGACGGCGGCGGGCTTTTTCTCCTGGGCGGCCAGAAGTGCCGCGACGGTGCCCAGCACAAGTACGACAAGCGGCGCCAGAAAACGGGTGTGCGAGCGCATGAAAATCCTCCGGCAACGGGTGGATGGATCGGAAGGCCAATCGGCATGCGAATGGGCGGTTTCAGAGTAGCCGGGCTGAAAGCGCGAAGCAAGACGCCTTCGTTGGACCGGAAGACGTCGTGTCAGACGGAAAGTCCTAAGAGCCGCCGGGCGTTGGCCGTCGTCTGAATGGCAAAGTCCTCGAGCGAAGTGCCACAGACCTCGGCCAGGCAACGGGCCGTATGAACCACGTTCGCCGGCTCGTTGCGCTTCCCCCGCAGCGGGTGCGGCGAAAGATAGGGGCTGTCGGTCTCGATGAGGATGCGGTCGGAGGGGACCTTCGCGGCGACGGCCCGCAGCGCGTCGGATTTCTTGTAAGTCACCATCCCGGCGAAGCTGACGTAGAGTCCCAATTCCAGGCACGCCGCCGCCGTTTCCGCCGTCGAGGTGAAGGAGTGCATGATGCCGCGCAGCGGGCCGCGGGAGCGGGCTTCGCCGAGCATGGCCAGGATGTCGGCATCGCAATCGCGGCTGTGGATGACGACCGGCAATCCAGTTTCCTGCGACAATCGCAAATGGCGGTCGAAATAGTCCTGCTGCACGTCGAAGGGCGTGTAGTCCCAGTGGCGGTCGAGCCCCGTTTCGCCGAGGGCCACGACGCCCGGCCGCCCGACGAGCGCCAGGATGCGCTCCCAGTCGCCCACTTGGGCCTGGGCGCAGTAATTGGGCTGGAGTCCGACGGCGGCGTAGATGCCCTCCGCAGGGTTGGCCAGGTTGGCCGTCGCCTCGCCGCTGTCCGCCGTGATGCCGACGGCAAGAATTCCCGCGACGCCCGCCTGCCGTGCTCGAGCCAATACCTCCGCGCGGTCGACGTCGAACTCCGTCTGGTCGAGGTGGGCGTGCGTGTCGAAGAGTTCGAACATGGGCCGGCTACGACAGGCGACCGTACGCGTCCAGGATCAGCCCCTCCGTTTCCTCCCAGCCGACGCAGCCGTCGGTGATCGAAACGCCGCGCTTGAGCTGCGAGGGATTGCCGGCGAGCTTTTGATTGCCCGGCTCCAGATTGCTCTCCAGCATCAGGCCGATGATGGCCTCGTTGCCGGAGGCGCGCTGGTTTATGACGTCGTTCCAGACGATGCACTGCTTGCGGTAGTCCTTGTCGGAGTTGGCGTGGCTGCAATCGACCAGGAGCCGCGGCGACAGGCCGGCCACAATCAGCCGCTCGGCCGCCGAAGTCAAAATATCCGACATGTAGTTGGGTCCGGAGCGGCCGCCGCGAAGGATCAAATGGCCCCAGGGATTCCCCTTGGTGTGGACGATGCAGGTCCGGCCGTCGGGGTCGATGCCCAGGAAAGCGTGCGGCGAGCGGGCCGCGATCGTGGCGTCGATCGCCACTTGCAGGCTGCCGTCGGTCCCATTCTTGAAGCCGACGGGCATCGACAGGCCGCTGGCCATCTGCCGGTGCGTGGGCGACTCCGTGGTGCGGGCGCCGATCGAGGCCCAGGCGATGAGGTCGGCCAGGTACTGCGGCGTGATCGGCTCGAGCATCTCGCTGGCGGCCGGCACTTCCAGGTCGGCGATCTCGCGCAGGATCTGCCGGGCCAGGCGCATGCCGTAGGAGATGTCGAACGTGTCGTCGAGGTGAGGGTCGTTGATGAGTCCCTTCCAGCCGACGGTCGTGCGCGGCTTCTCAAAGTAGACGCGCATCACGAGCAACATCCGGCCGGCCACCCGCGACGCGAGCCTGCGCAGCCGCTGGGCGTATTCCACCGCGCAGTCGTGATCGTGAATCGAGCAGGGTCCGACGATGACGAGCAGCCGCTTGTCGTCGCCGACCAAAATGCGCCGCACCGCCTCGCGCGCCTCGACGACCGTGCGGTTGGCCGTCTCGGACATGGGCAGCTCGTCCTTCAGCGCGCGCGGGGACGGCAGCGGGACGAGCTCGCGAACGTAAATGTCCTGGGTCGGGCGCATGGGCGCACTTGCGTAGGCGGGAATCTACTTCCATCTTAGCCCGTGCGGCGGCGCCGCCCAACCCCGTCGGCCGGGGCGGGCGATGCGGGCGCAGCGGCTTTCGCACGATGATGGGAGCGCACTTTGCGCGCTTTTGTTGCCCCCACAGCCGGGTTGGGGGCGCAAGTACGTGCCCCCAGCCATTAGGGCGCCTTGGCCATTTTGAGCGTCAGGCTGGCCACGAGCCGCTCCTGGACTTCCTGCGCCAGGCCGTCGAAGGGAACGTCGCGGAGCGGCGTTTCGTCGACCACCTGATCGATCCACAGCATGCACAGGCCGTGCATCGTCGCCCAGCAGCTCATGCACATCGACAGCACGCTGTCCGACGAAACGTTGCCATGAAGCTGGCAGGCGACGAGCGTGTCCTGCAGCGTGGCAAACGCCCGGGACTCGGCCGCCCGCACGCCCGGATGGTCGCCGGGAGACGTCATCTCCGGGCGGAACATCAAACGAAACAGCGATGGATTCTGCAGGGCGAACGACAGGTAGCCAGCGCCGACGGCCACGAGGCGGCCGAGATGGTCGTCCGCCGCGTATTTTTGAAATTCCGCCTCAATCGTCTGGACGAGGCGATCGAAGCCGGCGGCGGCCACTTCGGCCAGGAGGTCGGCCTTGCCGCGGAAATGATGATAGGGGGCGCTGTGCGAAACGTGCGCGCGTCGCGCGACTTGTCGCAGCGAGAGGGCCCCTACGCCCTCCTCCTGCACAAGGTCGATCGCGGCGTCAATGAGCGCGCTGCGCAGATCGCCGTGATGGTAGTCGCTTTGTCGGTGAGGTTCGGCCACGAGAGCGGAGGAAAATTCTGCGCGACTTCTTGACACTGCCAAGATGGTTCGATAAGCTCATCTGGGCAGTGTCAAGATTCTGGCTTCAAAACCAACGCCTTGCGGGTCAGGAATTCGCAGGTTCCGACGAACACCCGATGAGCCATTCCTCGGACTGCGCTTTCCAGGCCGTGCGCCGCTTCCGATCCGATCCGATCCTAAACCTTTATCTCGTTGAAGTTTCTGCGTCGGCATAAGGTACACCTCCTGTCAAGAAAGGTCAAAAGGAATTCGCGAAGAATTTTCGATTTTTCCTGAAAAAAGCACAGGGAAAATTTTGGCATTTTTCGGGGCTGATCGGTCCTGACGTTGTCCAGGGCGACGTGCAAGACGGCAGGCCGGCCGGCAACTGGTAAGAAGAACAGAGGTCGAGGCCCGCTCGGCGGGCAAGGCGGGGGAACAGGGTATGGCGGCTGAGAATTCGTCACCGGTCGTGGGCTACCGGCTGTACGTGCGATTCGAAGACTTGAGGCAGCGGCTCCTCTTGCCGCGGATGGAGGAGCGGCTCAAGAAGAACCTGGCCTATTGGGCGCTGGACGGAGATCGCCGGCTGCCCAATGCCTTTATGTCTCGAACGCTGGGCGAACTCTTGGCGACGCCCTTCGACCAGCTTTGTCGCACGCCCGGCGTGGGCAGGAAAAAGCTGGGCACGTTTCTCGATTTGCTCGAGCGGGCCGCGACGTCGCCCGACACCTCCGGCCACCATGCGCCGCCCGAACCCATCGGCATCGACGGCGATCAATTCGATCCCTGCGCGGTATCGGAGGCCACGTGGGAATTTTGGCGGCAGACCGTGCGCAGGCACGGCCTGGAAGAGGAGACGCTGGGGCGGTTCGCCGCGTCGCTGCAAACCCTGCCCCGCGTCGTCTGGAACGCGCCCTTGGGCAACTACACCCGCCTGACGCTCGCCGAAATCCGCAAGCTCAAAACGCACGGCCCGAAGCGCGTCCGCTCCGTCGTGGAGGTGTTCCACGCCGTGCAATCGCTGCTGAAGGGGATGCCCACGCTGCCGCACCTGACAGTGCGCGTCGTTCCCCGGTTCGTCGAAAAGCTGGAGGGCTGGGTCTACGAGCGCCTGGGGCAAAGTGAGCCGCCGTCCCAGGGCGACGTGCTGCGGTATTTCGGGCAGCCGATCCTGGAGCAGGTGCGGGTGGACTTGGGCGAAACGGTGGAGAAGCTGGCGGCCGTTCGCCTGGGCCTGGCCGAGCGCGGCATGACCATGCGCCGCTGGGCCGATCGGCTGGGGCTGACGCGGGCCCGCGTGTATCAGCTTCTGGGCGACGTGCCGATCGTGCTGCGGGTCCGCTGGCCCGAGGGAGAATCGCTGGTCCGGCGGCTGGGCGAGCAACTGGCCGACCAGGTGCCCGCGGGCGCGCTGCTGCGGCGCGCGACGGAGCTTTGCTTTCCGCGGTCGGAGCTGGAAAGCGCAGGCTTTCTTCTTCCCACCACCGTAGCGCCGATGGCGGAGCACCGGCACGCGAGCTAATCCTCAAATAAGCGAAGGTTCCGCGAGTTTTTCGTTGAAGGCGCGGGCGCAGCGGCGAGCGCTCGGCCGCGGTGCGGTCGGTTTGTTGCTTCGCATTGTACCTGCTTCATCTCGTTCGTTCTTGGCCTGGGGCCGGTGAAGGGTGAAGAGAGCGGGGCGCCGCGGCCATCCGCAGCCGCGGCTCTTGCGGCGGGCGGTTTCCCGCGCCGCCTCGTCGATCTCAACACCGCAGCACGCGGCATAGCCGGAAAAACACAGGCAAGTGCGGATTCCAATGCAAGACGCGAAACACGATCCGCCGCGCCTGCCGCACGATCTGACAGGGAATCTTCACCATCGCGTGTGCCGGTCGATCGCCGCGACGAGCCCGACCTTGTGGGCCAGCCGATGAAACGCGCCGATGCCGCCGCAGACGAGGCCGCGCGCCTTGTCGCTGAATTCGTACTTCACACCGGCGGAGGAGAGC
>JACOUI010000020.1 GCA_016177915.1 Planctomycetia bacterium | reverse complement strand
GGCACCTGCCCGTCCTTCGCGAGGGCCGCGTCTGCGGCGTGATCTCCATCCGCGACATCATCGGCTACATCACGGAAGATCTCGTCCCCGCCGACTGACGGCGCGCGCCGCCCCCCTCTGCCTCCCTTGTGCCGGAGGGGCATCGAGCACCGGCAAGACGCCTGGCATCAGCGTTGTGTGCTGCAACTTGCACTCGCGCCGCCGGCCGACTAGCCTATCCCGCATGAAAACCACAACCTGTTTCCGCGCCGTTCTCGTCGCTCTTGGCACGCTTTGGATCGGCGGCCCGGCCGCCCTCCGCTCCGACGACCCGCCGGCATTGCCCAAGGCCGCGATCGATGGCCAAGGCCCGGACTGGACGGCGCTGGGCGAAGCCGATTTCGAAAACGTCAATTGCGACAAGGAAACCTGGACCTGGACTGGCGGCGAGGCCCGCTGCACCGGCAAGCCCGTCGGCGTGACGCGCTCGAAAAAGCAATACTCGAACTTCGAGCTGGTCCTCCAGTGGCGGCACTTGAAATCCGCCGGCAACAGCGGCGTCTTCCTCTGGTCGCCCGAAGAATCGCTCGCCGGGCTCAAGCCGGGCGCCCTCCCCCACGGCATCGAAGTGCAAGTCCTCGATCACGGCTACGCCGAGCAGTACGAAAAGCGGGAAAAGAAAAAGCCCGACTGGTTCACCACGCACGGCGACGTTTTTCCCGTCGGCAAATCGAAGATGAAGCCCTTTTCGCCCGCCGCCCCCGACGGCAAGCGCAGCTTCCCCCGCAAGAACCTCAGCAAGGGCGTGGGCGAGTGGAACCACTATTACATCCGCGCCATCAACGGCGAAGTCCGCCTCTGGGTCAACGGCGAAGAAGTCTCCGGCGGCACAAACTGCGACCCCAAGACGGGCTACCTGTGCCTGGAATCCGAAGGCTCGCCCGTCGAGTTCAAGAACATCCGCCTCCGCGAGCTGCCGTGACGCGCGCGGCGAGCGGCTCCCCGCCCCACCGGCCTCGTGCCGGTGGACGGATGATTGGCGGCTAGCCCGCGCCCAACCCCAATCTGGCTATGCCGCCGCCGTGTTCCGTTCGGCAACAGACCGTTCTTTCCTGGCAATCCTCCAGTGCACGGCAAAAACCACGATGTCGATGGCGACAATGATCAGAACGAAAACGCCGCTCTGCAGCGCGGCACGTTGTTCAAAACGGAGCGCGTCGCGCAGCCCCTCGTCGCGGAGCCGGGTGATTTCGCCGGCGGGCAGTTCCTTCTTGTCAGGGAAGTATTGCACAAAGGCGTCATTGGATTGATACGGCTGGTAGGACTCCAATGTGAAGTTTGGCGCGGCCATCTGGACCATGTCGTAGAGTCCAATACCGAGGGCAACGACAAAACACATCAACGTCACGAAACAGACGGCGAGCGCGTAGATTTGGATGAGCGATCGCATGGGGTTGTCCCAATCGCTGGGTGAGACGAGTGAAACGCGGGGCGACGGATTAACCGCAGTGCTTGCGGTGGATTAACCGCGTTTGGCCGTCTCCGGCCGAGCCGACTCGGTTCGTCGAGGCACGTGTCACAGCCTGGGAGCGGAGTGCGGACCCCATCGACGATTCATTAGGTGCGGAGTACCGACCCCAGCCACACAACACGCGCCTAGACCTTCTCCGGCACCACGTACGGCGCGCGGTACTGCCGCGTCAAAAGCGTGTTCGCCTCGGCGTCGCCCACGAACTGCTCCGCCTTGGGGTCGAAGGTCAGCGTGCGCCCCAGCCGGTAGGTCAGGCCGGCCAGCGAAAGGCCGTTGCCCTGGGTGAGGTTGTTTTCCAGGGCCTGGAAGGTTTCCAGGACGACCTTGTCGTCGCCGAGCGTTTTGGCGCGGCGGTCGAAGGGGACTTCCTCGCCCAGGCGGTACGAGATGTTCGCCAGGTGGCAGAGGGCGGCCGAGTAATGGCCGTGCTCCACGTCCGCGTTCAGGTCCTCGCGATTGCCGCTCCGGACGGCGTTGATGAAGCTGCCGAATTCCTTGCCGGGACGGACGCTGCCGCCGACGTTTTCGAGCCTCTCGGGCTTGCCGCCATTCTTGGGATAGAACATCCCCTCGGCGATCATGCCCTCGGTCGTGTAATACTCGTTGGCGACCTTGCGGGGATCCTTCGAGGGCTTTTCGACCAGGCCGCGGACCTCGAACACCAGCTTCACGTCGCCGAACTCCATCACCGCCATCTGCGTGTTAGGCGTCTGGCCCTGGTCGGTGTAGCCGAAGCGGCCGCCCAGGCTGTAGACCTTGGTCGGCAGCGTCGCGCCCTTGATGGCCCAGCGGGCCACGTCCATCTCGTGAACGCCCTGGTTGCCGATGTCGCCGTTGCCCGTGTCCCAGAACCAGTGCCAGTTGTAGTGGACGAGGTTGCCGTGATAGGGCTGCGGCGGCGCGGGGCCGAGCCAGACGTCGAAGTTGAGCCCCTCGGGCGGGCTCTCGGGCTTTTTGAAGTTGATGCTCCACCGCGGCTTGGCGCAGTAGCCCTTGGAGACGAGCAGCTTGCCGTACTTGCCCGACTGGACGGCGGCGATTTCACGGGCGCGGCCTTCGCTGGAGCGCTGCTGGGTGCCGTGCTGGACCATGCAGTTGTGCTTGCGGGCGGCGGCGACGGCGATGCGGCCCTCGAAGACGTTGTGCGAGAGGGGCTTTTCGACGTAGACGTGTTTGCCGTGCTGGCAGGCCCAGATCGCCAGCAGCGAATGCCAGTGGTTGGGCGTGGCGATGGAAATGGCATCGACGTTGGGGTCGTCGAGGGCTTCGCGCGGGTCCTGCACGCACTGGGGCGTGTTGCCGGCGAGCTTTTCGACGTTCGTCTTGTGCTTTTCGTGGATGCGGCTGTCGGGATCGACGAGATAGGTGACCTGCACGCCCTTCATCTCGGCGAAGGCCTTGATGTGCGCGCCGCCGCGGCCGTTGATGCCGCAGACGGCGACACGGATCACGTCATTGGCGCCGAGGATTTTGCCGGAGGCCTTCGTGCCGGCGATGGTGAACAGCGGAAAGGCAGCGCCGGCTGCTGCGGCGCCTTTCAGGAACGTGCGGCGGGAAACTTCGTGCGACATGCCTGGCTCCTTAAGGAAACGAACGACGCGGGCGGACGGCGACACCGCTGGGGCGTGTTCAAGGTAATCAATTCAAGGGGCATTATGCGCATTGCGGGGCCGTTTGACCACGGTTTTTTGGGGTCTCAAAACCCCTGCCCCGGCGCTGGCATTCCCGGCCAAAGCTGCGATGATGTAATCTAAACGACCATGCATTGGTGCCGGGCAAGTTTTCCTGTCGGTGGGCCGTGAAAGAACGCGAAGTTGCCATTCCGCTCCGCGATCGCGCTGCCGAATCGCCCGCCGGACCCCCGCACGAGCTGCGAGAGCGGGTCCGCGCGCTGGCGCTGCCTGAGCATGCCCGGCCGGGGCGGGGGATGCTGGGGATCGTGGCCTGGGTATTGGTCGTGCTACTGGCAGTGACGAACGGCTATTTGCTGTACCTGCTCTGGAAACAGCCGGCGGCGGTGGAAACGCCGACCGTGCAGACGCCGACGTCAAGCTCGAGCCAAGCCAGCGCGGGCGCGATCGCCACGGAAGGCAAGGGCTACATCGTGCCGGTGCACCAGATCCTGGTCACGCCCAAGGTGAGCGGGACGCTGGTTCAGGTGAACATCGAGGTGGGGATGCGCGTGGAGGAGGGGGCGGTGCTGGCCGTGGTCGAGGACACCGAGTACCGCCACGACCGCGATCGGGCGAAGGCGCTGCTCGACCTGGCGAAGAAGCGATTGCTGGAGCTGGAGACGGGCAGCCGGCAGCAGGAGATCGACCAGGCCGACTTCGAGCATCGAGAGGCCACGAAGCAGCTTGCGAACTACAAGGAGATCTGGGAGCGCAACCAAAAGCTGTTCGCGGACGACCTGCTGACGGAGGAAAAGCTGCGGCAGTCGGAGACGGACTACCTTGCGATGGAGGACCGCGTCCGGAAGCTCAAGGCGGCGCTGGACCTGGTCGTCAAGGGCCCGCGCGAGGAGCGCATCTTGCAGGCCAAGGCCGAAGTCGACCAGTACGCGGCGGAGCTGGCGAAGGCCGAGTGGAAGCTGGGCAACACGATCATCAAGGCGACGACCTCGGGCACGATTCTGAAGAAGAACGCCGAGAAGGGGAACATGGTGAACCCGGTGTCGTTCAGTTCGTCGCTCCTCAGCCTGTGCGAGATGGCGAACCTTTCGGAGCTGGAAGTGGAGTTGGGGATTCAGGAGCGCGAGATCTCGAAGGTGTTCGTCGGCCAGAAGTGCCGCATTCAGACGGACGCCTGGCCCGAGCGGATCTATCGCGGCGAAGTCTCCCGGCTGATGCCGATCGCCGACCGCTCGCAGGGGAAGATCTCGGTGCGCGTGAAGCTGAGCGTCCCGGCCGAGGAGGAGGGCGTCTATCTCAAGCCGGAGATGAGCGCGACGGTCACGTTTTTGGCGAGGGAGTCGAGAGACGAAAAGGCGGGCGGAGAAGACGAGAAGAGGTAGGGACTTTCTTTCTCGTACTCGTGATCCTACTCGTACTCGCATGCGGTGAGAATGCGCGAGCGAATCGGCTGCGTGGGGCTTTCGAGTACGATTACGAGTACGAGAAAAAGCGAGCGGAAGCGCCAATTGTCCACCCCCGCACCAATCGGGTACGATACGCCCTTTCCGCTGCGACAAACCCCGACCTTCGGCCACCGCGAGATCCCTGCATGTCGTCCGACATCTGCGTCCGCGTCAACAACGTCCACAAGAGCTTCCAGCGCGGCGACGAAATCCTGCACGTCCTCATCGGCCTGACCCTCGAAGTGCCCGAGCGCGAGTTTTTGGGCCTCATGGGACCCAGCGGCTCAGGGAAGACGACGCTTCTCAACCTGATCGCGGGGCTGGACACGCCCGACGAGGGCGAAGTCTGGGTCCGCGATCAGTGCATTTCGCAGATGAACGAGAGCCGGCTTGCCGAGTGGCGGACGCGGAACCTGGGGTTCATCTTTCAGTTTTATCATTTGCTGCCCGTGCTGACGGCCTACCAGAACGTCGAGCTGCCGCTTTTGCTGTTGCCGCTGTCGGGCCGCCAGCGGAGGCAGCAGGTGCTGGCGGCCTTGGACATCGTCCACCTGTCGGACCGGATCCATCACAAGCCGGGGCAGCTTTCCGGCGGGCAGCAGCAGCGCGTGGGGATTGCGCGGGCGATCGTGACCGACCCGGCGCTGATCGTGGCCGACGAGCCGACGGGCGACCTGGACGCCCACAGCGCGGAGGAGATCCTCGATCTTTTGGGCGAGCTGCGAAATTCGATGCAAAAGACGATCGTGATGGTGACGCACGACCCGCGGGCGGCGGCGCGGGCGGACCGGATTTTGCACCTGGAGAAGGGGCGGCTGGTGGACGAGGCGCCGGAAGCGGCGCGGTTGGCGGGGAGGGGGTAAGGCGCGATGTAGGACGGCCCTTCCGGGCCGTCGGTCCGTGACGGCCTGGAAAGGCCGTCCTACGGGAGTCGTGAAGCAGAGGCTGCCATGAAATTCATGCTGCTCGTTTTGCAGAACGTCCGCCGCAACAAGCTGCGCACGACGCTGACCTGCCTGGGCACGATGGTCCTCGTGGTCGTCGTCACGCTCGTCTGGTCGGTCCTGACCAATCTTCAGGCCCAGCTCGACCAGGACAAGTCGAAGATGAAGGCCATCGTCACCGAACGCTGGCGGATCCCCAGCCAGATGCCCTACGCCTACGCGCGCGGCCTGAGCGAAGGCGCCGCCCGCAAGGAGGGCGACATCCGCCCAGAAGACTCGATGAGCTGGTCCTTCTACGGCGGCTCGACGGACCCGGAAAAACGGACGCGCGAGAGCATGCTCTTCGCCATCGCCATGGAGCCTCGCAAAATGACGACCATGCTCGACGAGCTGGACGACCTGCCGGATTCGCAGGCCCAAGAGCTCAAACGCGTCGCCGACGCGATGGAAAAGAACGTCCAGGCGATCATCGTGGGCAAGGACCGGCTGGCCGCGCTCAAGCGCCGCGTGGGCGACCGCTTCAAGCTCACGAGCATCAACTACAAGGGCATCGACCTGGAGTTCGAGATCCTCGGCGTCTTTCCCCCCGGACGCTACGACCAGAGCGCGATCATGAACATCGAATACCTCAACCGCTCGCTGGAGAAGTACGAGCGCGAAACGGGCCGCAAGCACGTCCAGGCCGACCGCAGCATGAACCTCTTCTGGCTCGTCGTGCCCGACACCGCGGCGTTCAACAAGATTTCCGGGCAGATCATGGAGTCGCCGGACTACAAGGCGCCGGCCGTGCGGGTGGAGACGCTGGCGGCGGGCGTGGCCACGTTCATGGAGCCGCTGAAGGATATTTTATGGGGGATGCGCTGGCTGTTGGCGCCGGCGGTGCTGGCCACGCTGTCGCTCGTCATCGCCAACGCGATCAGCATCAGCGTCCGCGAGCGCTACACGGAGTTCGCGGTGCTCAAAGTGCTGGGCTACAAGCCCTGGCAGATTCTCACGATCGTGCTTTGCGAGGCGCTGATCATCGGCACGCTGTCGGGGTTGTTGAGCGCTGCGCTCACGTGGCTCGTCGTCAACCACGTCGTGGGCGGTCTGCCGGTGCAGCTTGGGTTCTTCGGCAAGTTTTATGTTCCGGCCGCCGCTTTTTGGTGGGGGACGGCGGTCGGCGCCGGCACCGCCCTCGTCGGCAGCCTGCTGCCGGCCTGGACGGCCTGCCGCGTGCGCGTGGCGCAGGTGTTTGCCCGGGTCGCCTGAGGTTGGAACCAAGAGCATTTGCCATGACGACGATCGTTGCAGCCGAATCTCTCCTGCCCGGGTTTTCCACGCCGGCCATGATCGCGGTCGGCTCGGCCGTGCTGGTGATCGTGCTGCTGGCCGTGTTCGGAAAGATTCCCATCGGCTACAACCTCAACAATCTGCGCGTCCGCTGGCGGACGACGCTCATGACCGCGCTGGCGTTCACGCTCGTTACCGGCGTCTTGACCGTGATGCTCGCCTTCCTCAACGGCATGTTTGCGCTGACGAGCGAATCGGGCCAGCCGGGCAACGTCATCATCCTGGCCGAAGGCATGACCGACGAGACCTTCAGCACGCTGCAATTCAACGAGCTCAGCGACTTGGAGCGGCTGCCGGAGGTGGTCCGGAACGGCGCGGGGCAGGCTCTCGTGAGCAAGGAAACGTACATCATCGCCAACCAGGAAATTCATGTCGCGTCGCCGGGAAAGCGGCAGAGGCGATTCCTGCAGATGCGCGGCGTGGACGACGCCGTCCTGACGGCGCAGGTTCACGCGGCCACGCTGCACGACGGCGGACGGTGGTTCACCGGCTCCGGCGTGCAGGAATCGCCCGGCGGCGGGCTGTCGCTGATCGAGGCCGTCATCGGCGAGGGGATCGCCCGCGAGCTGGCCAAGGACCGCTCGGGCGAGGCGGCGGCCAAAGCGCAAAACTCCGAGCGCCTCGACGTCGGCGACACATTCGAGGTGATTGAGCGGACGTTCGTCGTCACGGGCGTAATGAAGTCGGCCGGGACGACGTTCGACTCGGAGGTGTGGTGTACGCAGTCGCTCGTGGGGCCCCTGTTCGGCAAGGAGCGCTTCTCGTCGATGGTGGTCCGCACGCCCAGCGCCGAAACGGCGCAAAAGCTCAAGAATTACTTGAACAACGAGTTCAAGGCGGAGGCCGTCAACGCCCAGGTTGAGACGGAGTATTTCGCCGGCCTTTCGGAATCGACCAGGGTGTTCTTGATCGCCGTCACGTTTCTGACGGTCGTGATTGCCGTCGGCGGCATCTTCGGCGTGATGAACACGATGTTCGCGGCCATCAGCCAGCGGAGCCAAGACGTGGGCGTGCTGCGGCTCTTGGGCTTCAAGCGACGTCAGGTCCTCGTGTCCTTCCTGCTCGAGTCGCTGCTCATCGCCGTGATCGGCGGGGCCGTCGGCTGCGGGCTTGGGTTCCTGGCCGACGGCTGGCAGGCCAATAGCATCGTCACCGGATCGGCGGGAGGGGGCGGGAAGTTCGTCGTCCTGCGTCTGATCGTGGACGGCAACGTGCTGGCGACGGGGATGGTTTTGTCCGTCAGCATGGGCTTTCTCGGCGGCCTTTTGCCGTCGCTCAACGCCATGCGCCTCAGCCCGCTGGCCGCGCTGCGGTAAGGCGGAAGTGTGGAGTTTGGAGTGCGGAGTTCGGAGTGTCGAAAGCTCCGCATCCCAACTCCGAACTCCACACTCCGAACTCCGCACTTTCTTGCCCCTGGCCAAATTTCGACCCGCGCCGTAAATTGGCAAGGGCTGGGGGCGGAGCTTGTAGGGTGGGCGGAGCAAGCCGCACGCCCCGGTGGGCCTCGCTCGCGGCGCTTCCACGAGTCATGCGGCGAGCGCCCTTTGACGTGCGTCCGGCTTGCGACGCCCACCGAGCCCTCGCGCGAGCTCGACCCACCCTACGCGGAGTACCGACCCCAGCCACATTCGTTTGTTATCCAGGAATTCCAGCACAAGGACGTTGACCATGACCCGGCACATCTTCGTCACCGGCGGCGTCGTCTCCTCGCTCGGCAAAGGGCTGACCTCCGCCTCCATCGGGCTGATTCTGGAGCGCGCCGGCCTGTCGGTGCGGATGCAAAAGCTCGATCCCTACATCAACGTCGATCCCGGCACGATGAGCCCCTACCAGCACGGCGAAGTCTACGTGCTGGACGACGGCAGCGAGACCGACCTGGACCTGGGGCACTACGAGCGATTCACCCACAGCCCGCTCACCCGCGACTCGAACTATACCACCGGGCAGATTTACCTCTCCGTCATCAACAAGGAGCGGCGGGGCGAGTTTTTGGGCAAGACCGTCCAGGTCATCCCGCACATCACCGACGAGATCAAAAGCGCGATCCGCAAGCTCGCCACGCCGGGCGTGGACGTGGTGATCACGGAGATCGGCGGCACGGTCGGCGATATCGAGAGCCAGCCGTTCCTGGAGGCCATCCGGCAGTTCTCGCTCGACATCGGCAAGGAAAACTGCCTCTACATCCACCTGACGCTGGTTCCCTACCTGAAGGCCGCGGGCGAGCTCAAGACCAAGCCCACGCAGCACTCCGTGGGCCTCTTGCGGCAGATCGGCATCCAGCCCGACGTTTTGATCTGCCGCACGGAGCGCTCGCTGTCGCACGCCGACCGGCAGAAGATCGCCCTCTTTTGCAACGTGCCGATCGAGGCCGTGATCGAGGAGAAGGACAAGGACTTTTCGATTTACGAGGTGCCGCTGAGCCTGGTCGAGCACGGACTGGATGAGTTGATCCTTAGCAAGCTGGCGCTCGACGCCTCGTCGCCGAACCTCGACGACTGGCGGCAAATGCTGCACCGCCTGCGCAACCCCGCGCACGAGATCAGCATCGCCGTCGTCGGCAAATACGCCGAGCACCGCGACGCCTACAAGTCGATCTACGAGGCCCTCGACCACGCCGGCATGCACCACTCGGCCCAGGTCCGCGTCAACCGCATCCAGGCCGAGTCCGTCGAGCAGGAAGGGCCGGAGCGCCTGCTGTCGGGCTACGACGGCATCCTCGTCCCCGGCGGGTTCGGCGAGCGCGGCATCGAAGGGAAGATCGAGGCCATTCGCTTCGCCCGCGAGCGGGGCATTCCGTTCTTCGGCATTTGCTTAGGAATGCAGTGCGCGGTGATCGAGTTTGCGCGGAACGTGGCGGGCTTGGCCGGCGCGCACTCCACGGAGTTCAACAAGGACACTCCGCACCCGGTGATTTGCCTCCTGGATGAGCAGAAGAAGATCACCGACAAGGGCGGCACGATGCGCCTGGGGGCGCACCCCTGCATGCTCAAGACCGGCAGCCTGGCCGCCTCGTGCTACGGCGGCGACTCGGTCTACGAGCGGCACCGGCACCGCTACGAATTGAACAACGTCTACCGCAAGCAGTTCGAGTCGCTGGGACTCCTCGTGACGGGAACAAGCCCCGACGGCGCCCTGGCCGAGATCATCGAGCTGGCGGAGCACCCCTGGTTTTTGGCGGTGCAGTACCATCCGGAGTTCAAGTCGAAGCCGACGTCGCCGCACCGGTTGTTCGCGGGTTTTGTGGGCGCGGCGGTGGAGCACCGCAGCCTGCGGGGGGAGAGGGTCTAAGGCGTGGCAATCGTCCCGTAGGGACGGCTCGAGAGTAGCCCAGCGATTCATCGCTGGGTCTCGTTGCGGAGGAACTCCCCAGTCCCGTAGGGACGGCTGAGCGCCTCGCCGCCGGACCGCGGTAGGCAGCGCACCACGATTCTGTCAAACTCAGTCGTCCCTTCGGGACTGGGAGAGCGCTGCGGCCACGCGACCCAGCGATGAATCGCTGGGCTATTATCGGATGTCCCTGCGGGACAAGGAAACGGATTCCGCGATTTGAATTGCGTCAGCACGAGAACGGCGACGAGGACGATCACGAGTGCAAGCACGAAACGCGCGGCCGCGCTATTTCGCCTTGAGGTACTTCGTGATCTCCCCCTCCAGCTCGCTGGAGTGGATGTTCCGGTTCACCACCTGGCCGCTCTTGTCCAGAAGCAGCATCGTCGGCAGCGTCAAAACGCCCAGGTCCGTCGCCAAGGGTCCGTCGATCCCCCGCGCGTCGTGAATCTGCAGCCAGGAAATCCGGTTCTGCTGCGCGTAGGCCTTGAACTGGGCCTCGCTCGAATCGAGGTTGATCCCCAGGGGCACGAGGCCTTCTCGGCCGAACTTCGCGTACAGGTCCTTGATGATCTTCAGGTCCGCCTGGCACAGCTCCGACGTCGAATCCCAGTAGTGAACAAGCACGACCTTGCCCTTCAGCTTCGACAGGTCCATCCGCGCCCCGGTCGTCGTCGTCCCGCTGATCGACAAAGGCTTGCCCAGCGACGTCAACCGCTTCACCGCCCCCAGGCTCTTGTCGGCCACCATCGTGCCCGAAAAATCCTTCGCCACCCGGCGATACCAGTTGATCGCCTCTTCGTCTTGCCCCGCCATCTCCTCGGCCATGGCCAATTGGAGCATGGCTTCGGCCGCGTCCGGGCTTTTGGGATACTGCTCCACGAAGCCCTTCAGCTTGTCGAGCCACTGCATGTGGATCTTGGCGAAGTCGGGCTTGGGGGCCTGGAGGCTCGTCGTGTAATCGGCCGTGATGAGGCGGAAGGCGACGTAGGCCTTGACGTCGTCGGCCGCTCCATCGGCCTCGAGCTTTTCCGACAGCGCCTTGAGGCGCTCGATGCCCTTGGTGTATCCGCCGGCCTGCGAGGCCGCGCTCAGCGTATCGGCAAGCTGCGAGATCCACTGCCCCTTGTCCTTCTCGTGGGCGGCGTCGGCAAGCTGCTGCAAGATGTCGAGCCGCCGGTCGAGGTTCCTTTCCAGCGCCGCCGGGCCGGCCGCCGCCGTCGCGCGGTCGAGGGCCTCCAGCTCGGTGAGCAGCTTCTGCAGCTTTTCTTCGGAGCCGCTCCCGCCGGTCGTGTCGCCGGCGACGTCCGCCGGCCGCGGCGCGGACGTGCGGAAGAAGTAACCTCCCTCGGCCACCTGGTTGTCGTCCAGCAGAGGCGCTTCGATGAGCCGCCACGTCGAGCCGACGCTGACCATCGTGCCGATCCGCACGCTCCCCGGCTTGCCCTCGGTCTCGACGATCGCCGCCACGTTTTCATACACCAAGAGGTCCTTCGTCGAACCCTCCGTGCCCGAGGGGACGACGCCCGGCCGCAGGGCGGCGAACTGCAGCCACTCTGTCTTGGCGGTGACGCCTTGCTGCTTGGCGGCCAAGGCGTCGAAGCCGGCCTGCGCCTTGCCGATGCGGTCCAGCACGTCGGCCTGCCGCTCCTTGCCCAGGCCCAGCGCCTTGGCCTCGTCGGCCGAGAGCAGCAGCCGCGCGAAGCGCGACGAGTCGCGCGCCGCCAGCGCCGCCACCAGCTCCTGCGAGACCTCTTCCGGACCGATCGACTTCCACGAGTCGATCTTGCCGTCCTCGTTTGCGTCCAGGCCGTGCCGCGCGCCGGCCGTGTTCAGCCAGCGCGACTGATCGACGCGGCCGTTGTAGTTCGTGTCGACGTCGCGATAGACCTCGACGCCGTGCTCGAAGTAGCACCACATGTCGACGACGCCGTCGCCGTTGGTGTCGATGAACTGCCGGATGACCTGCCCCTCCTGGTCGCGCACGACCCATGCGCTCCCCAGGTCGGTCTTTTCCGACTTGAGCGTCGCCTTCGCCGCGGCGGCCGCCGGCGGAACGTCGTAGTCGACGTCCTTTTGCACCGGGCGGAGCTTCAGCGCCTGATCGACCGTCGGCCCGTCGGCGGCTGCCGACCAACCGGCCAGCCCTCCGGCCGAACCGCACGCTGCCAGCGTTGCTGCCACACCCGCCCAAAGCTGCCTGCGAAACATCTGGCGACTCCTCACGAACCCGAAGCGCGGGGCGCGGGCGCAGCACCAACCTAGGTCTGCCGGCGCGGTCGCCTCCCAGGGGACAATCCGCGCTCGTTTCCTCGCCGCCCAAAGGGCCGTATTCCATCTTCGGCCGCGAAACGCCGGAACATTGACGCGAATATCGGCGGCGCAAAGACTGCCGTGCATGCCGATTGGCACACGGACCCGACTTGCCAGCGGGGGCTCACTAACCCGACGCGCCAGCGAGGCGGATCGGCGCGTAGGATCGATTACGGGACGGGCTACGCGCAGGCTGCCTCGCCGTTTCCCTCGCCTCGCTTCGGGTCGGTGTGACGGCGGTGCGCCGATCACGTCACCGTCCGCGTCTCCGTCCCGCTGTCCCACACGACCGCCACCGACATCGTGGCCAGCGTCGAGCCGTACAGCACGGCCGCCGCCAGGCTCCAGGCGAACGCCAAAAGCGTCCCGGCCGACAGCAGCACCATCAGCGCCAAAAACGTCCGCTGGCTGGCCGCCTGCCACGGCGAGCCGACCGCCATCCGCGTGACCAGGGCCGCGGTCAGGCCGCACAGCGGCACTGCCACCCACGCAGCCAGACCGAGCGCAAAATCCAGGGAGTTGATCACGGAGGCATCCTTGCCTGCGAGTATTCAGCCGCGCGCCGGCAATGACGGCATTGCGCGCACGGCCGACGGATCGCCGCGGCCCGATGCGGAGCGATTAACGTGCCAATGGCGATCCGCCATCCGGTCAGATCGATGAGGGGCACAAGAGTCGTCGCAGCATCAACTTGCACGCCGACGATTGTCGGGCGGCCGCGCAGGAAATTGTGTCCCGCGCAAAATCGTGCAAAAAGTTGAAGTTCTTACCATCTCCGGCTCCGGCCGACGCGGTGGACGCTAGCGATACTAACCCGATGCGCCAGCGAGGGAAACCGCCGCCGGGCCGGCGGTAGAATCCTCGGCTCAGCCTGCAACTGCCGTCTCCCTCGCTGGCGCTTCGGGTTAGTGTCGATCGAGGGCGCGTTACTGCGCCCAGAACGAGATGGCCAGCATCAGGACATAGAGCCCGCCCATGAACCCCGCGATCCACAGGCCCACGCGCAGCGCGTGCCGCAGGATGAGTTGCCGGTCCTCGTTGCGCGTGGCGGCATAGACGAGGCTGAACGCCACGATGAGCGGCACGGCGTACCAGAGATCGCTGCCAAGCATGGGGCGTGAGGATTGAGGGGTGAGGGGTGAGCCTTGAGGGAGGAGGTTCCCGCTCGTCGGCTCGTCTAGGCTGCCTTCTCCGGTTCGGCCTCCTTGCCTTTCTTCTCGCCGTCCTTCTTGTCCTCCTCTTCGTCTTCCTCGCGCTTCTTGGGTTCGAGGATCACCGGCCCGCCGTAGGCGTCGAATATGGCCAGGATGTTGAGGAGTCCCGCCACCAGCGTGAACAGCGTCCCCATCTCGAACCGCCGCGGCATCAGCAGGTACAGCTCGTTCAGCTCCTGTGTGTCCGGCGGCATGAACCAGCGATTTCCGAACGCCAGGGGCAGGCTGCCGTCGGGGTCGATGTAGGCCGCCGCGACGGCCGGCGCGATCGGCAGCCCCACCGCGGCCTGCGTCAGAAACTGAAGCTGCCGCCAGCCGACGGCCAGCTTCCTCCCGCCCAGGTTCAACCGGAACTGCTCGCCGGTGTCGCGCGTGGGGGCGTACACGACCCGCCCCTCGCCCAGCGCCAGCCCGTACGAGTACGTCCCGAAAATGCAGACGAAGAACACGATCGCCTTGAAACGCCGGCCCTGATAGAAGTGCCCCAGGCCGGGAACGAGCCAGGCCAGAAACGCCGCGATCCGGCGGTCCTTGAGATGGATGGGGGGCGTGGTCGGCGGCTTTTCCGGCGTGGCGGCCAAGGGGGCACTCTCTTTGCTGCGAGCACGTTTACGGCCATGGCGCCGAAAGGCCGCCACATCTCGTTCGCCGGCCGGCGCGGAATCTTGGCACGACGGCGCCGGCCAAATCCAGAATCTAACGCTTTCCATCGCCCAAAGCCAGACCACTGCCGCGGGGCAGGCGTCTCACCTGCCGCTCTTTTCGACGCAGGCGGCCATTCCCCTCATTAGAATGGTCCTCAGCCCAACCGCAACGTGCTCGTGGAGAACAAGATCGCCGACAGCGGCGGCGAGGAGGGGATCGCCATCGACATCCAGGGCCGTACGCGCGACCTGAAAATCGTCCGCAACGAAATCCGCGAAACCCGCTCGCCGGGCAGGCGGATCGGCATCCGCATCGCGGCCACGGCCGGCGCGGTGGAAATGGAAGGAAACAAGTTCGACGGGCTGGCCAACGAAGTGGTGGACCTGCGCGCCAAATCGTAGGGTAGGCGGCCCGCCCGCCGTTGTTCCCGCCCGGGGAAGCCTGCCGTTGAGAGAGCAGACGAGGATCGACGTGATGCGCTCTCGAATCCCCGACCTTTGGCGCATGAAGGAAGACGCGCACCGTCTTTACCAACTCTACCTGAGCCGCCTTCAGTCCATCGGATGTCACGAGCGTGTCGTCGCCGCCTGCCGGCAGATTCGTCGCTACGCCGCACGGGGCCCGGGCATGAAAGAAGCCCTCTTCACCTTTTCGATCGAGATCGAGGCGCTTTGCGACTTGAGGAGATATCAAGCTGCCTGGCGGGCGGAACGACGGCGCGAAGAAATCGTTTGCAGGAAGCGCCTAGACCTGCGCCGCAGAAAATGGAGCGCCAAGGACGTATGGGTGCTGCGATACGACTTTTGGCAACTGCTCTACTTTCTTGGACGCTACCGCGTTGGGTGCGCGATGTTGGAAAGCGCGCTGAGGTATTCGTTGCGGAAAACCCCGGGGCGGAGCTACGACCTGTTTTACTACGTCTTCAACGACGAAGTGAACCCGACTCACCGCTGTCGCGTGACACTGAAGCACTTCTACGACCGCCTCGGGCGAGGCTTGCACGAGTGGAACGACTGGAACGCCTTCGTCGACGGTTTCCACCCGAGACTTTTTCAACTCGCTAAGGTCGGGCGCGAACGTCTGCGCGCCGATCCTTCGCTCCTGGAGGCTTTCGAGAGGAGTCTGAGGACGTTGCAAAAGCAGCGAACGATTTCGCGCATTACTCGCGGCCAGCAGGACCTGGTTGAAAGGCCGGCGCGTGTCAGAAAATGGCAAAAGGCCACCGCTGCTGCGCGGAAGAAGTTTGAACAGGCAATCCAGCCGACCCGCGCAGAGTTCGAAGCGACATTACTGAAGCTATTCCCCGAGCTACGCGATGCGACACAACGCGCCTGAGCCGCCCCTACTTCGCCTTCTGCGGCGGCCCCTCGTAATTGTCCGCCTGCGACAAATCCAGCGCCGCCCCCGGACCCGGCCGCAGCCAGATTTCGCCGAAGAGGCGGTCCTGCTCGGCGATCGCCCCGCGGCTCCGCACCAGCTCCATCACCGCCAGGAAGATGCTCACCAGCGTCGATTTGTGCATGCCGGCCCGGAACATCTCGCTGAGCGACATCCTTCCGTGCTCCGTCAGCTTGCCGTGGATCTGCTCCATGTAGACGTGGATCGGCGTCTCGTCGTAGACGATGCTCGCCGGCTGCACGGCCAGGTTCTCGCGCAAGAGCCGCGTGAACGCGCTGACCAGGTCCCAGATTTCCAGTTCGCGGATCGGCTCGTCGGCCAGGTCGCGGCCGCCGGGGGGTGAGTCCGTCGGCCGGCCGTGACGCTCCTGCCACGTGCGGCTGCGCTCCTCCAGAATGCTCGCCGCGTCGCGGAACCACTTGAACTCCAAGAGCCGCCGCACCAGGTCCTGGCGCGTGTCCTCCACGCGCTCCTCGTCCGGCGCCTCTTCCGGCTGCGGCATGAGCTGCCGGGCCTTCATCTCCGCCAGCGTCGTGGCGATCTCCAGCACGTCGGCCGCCAGATTCACGTCGATCGACTTCAAGTCGCCCAGAAAAGCCTGAAACTGCTCGGCGATCGAGCTGACCGAGACCTGCTCGACCTCGATCTCGTGCTTCCGCACCAGATACAGGAGCAGCTCCAGCGGGCCGCGGTAGATATCGAGCTCGACGGCGAAGGACATGGGCGGTGGGAAGTGGGTGGTGGCTAGTGGCTGGTGGTTCGTGGAGGGGTCAATGTCGATTCAACCTTGAACGCCACGCCCAAGTCAATCCCGACTCTTGCTCGTCGTCGTCCCGACGGCACACAAGGACGTTGCGGCTCTTGTTCGTTGCCAGCGCGAGGGGTCGTACTCGTACTCGAAACCAGGGCGGAGGCATCGAGAACGAGACATCTGAGTAGGAAAGTCAAGTGGCGGCGGCGACGGTCGTCGGCGCCGGCAGGTGGTTGAGGAGGGGGGAGTTCTTCTTGCGAAGTCGCTCGAGGTAGTGCGATTCGCTGTACGGGACCCGGTCCTTCCAACAG
>JACOUI010000217.1 GCA_016177915.1 Planctomycetia bacterium | reverse complement strand
GGCCTCCTGCCCGGATTTCGCCGGCCTCCTGCCGCCGACCAGGGGGACGAGTCCCCTCCCCCTGGCCCCCCTACCCTCTTCTCTTTTCCGGGGGTGGGAGGAAAGCGAAGGTACCGAAGGGAGCCTTACACAAAATCGGGCAGAAAAATTCCAGTTGAACCCCGCGCTAAGACAGATTTGGGAAGCAAGGCGGTTCCGCTAATCCTACGAGCGCTCAAGCATCACGCCGACTACTGGTTTTCTGCCTTGCGCGAACTCACCAAACACGACCCAGTCACGAAGGACGCACGCGGTCGACTGCGGTCAATGGGCGACGCTTGGCTCGATTGGGGGCGACGAAATCGCCAATTCTAACATGGCCGTCAATGAAGATCTGTTTCCCAATCTCAAGTCGGACTACACATGCACGAGTCCGCCCGACGAGCGGTACAATTGCATCGCCTGGGCTGCTGGTGTCACTGATGAGTGGTGGGATCCTGTTGACGGTGTGTGGCCAGATGAACTTCCCAACGACGACAGCCTTGTCACACTCGTGAAGCTCTACGAAGGGATTGGCTTTGACCTTTGTGCTGACGGGGACCTTGAGGCCGGCTTCGAAAAGATACCGCTCTACGGCATGGAAGGAGTCTATGAACACGCAGCGAGGCAACTTCCGAATGGAAGGTGGACGAGTAAGCTTGGCCCGGACGACGACATTGAACATCCAAGGGCGGACTCACTTGCTGGCGACCATTACGGTCCGGTCGTGCATTTTTTGAAGCGGAAGCGCGTCGAGATCAACGACAAGTCAGTACGGTCGTAGTAACGCCATGTCGCCCTCCTACCCGCGCGTGTTCTTCACGTTCGCCCGGAACAGCCTCGTCCGGGACATGACGTTCCGCCTGAATTTCATCATCGACTGCATCTCGTCGCTCTCCTGGGTCGTGATGAACCTGGGGTTTTACGTTCTCATCTTCGTGCACATCGGCTCGAGTGCCGAGCTGGCCGAAGGTAGCGGCTGGCGGCAGTACGAGTTCTTCGTGTTCCTCTCGACGACGCTGCTTGTCAACAGCCTGGTGCAGGCGTTTTTCATGCCGAACGCCGACGAGTTCAGCGAGCTGATCCGCACAG
The DNA here is from genome assembly GCA_016177915.1 of Planctomycetia bacterium. Lineage (GTDB taxonomy): Bacteria > Planctomycetota > Planctomycetia > Pirellulales > S012-138 > JACOUI01. The sequence continues at coordinate 5,287 of JACOUI010000217.1, read as the reverse complement.
GGGGACTGGATTTCGCCTTGCTCAAGCCCATCGACACGCAATTTCTCGTGTCGCTGCGGAAGGTCGAGTGGTCGTCGCTGGCGAACTTCGCCTTCGGGGCGGGCCTGTTGGCGTATTCGCTGTGGAAGCTCGACTATCGCCCCGGCCCGGTCGAGTGCGTGCTCTACCCGCTCTACGTCCTCTGCGGCGTGGCGATCCTGTACAGCCTGATGATCGCGCTGGCGGCGACGAGCATCTGGCTGGGGCGGAACGAGTCGCTCTACGACTTCTGGTTCTACATCACGAATTTCTCGCGCTACCCGATGGAGATTTACCGCGGGCGGTGGGGGACGCCGCTGCGGCTGACGTTCACGTTCGCGGTGCCGATCCTGGTGGTGGTGAACGTGCCGGCGCGGCTGCTGGCCAAGCCGCTCTTGGCGGAGCACTGGTATCTGTCGCTCTTTGCGCTCGTGGCGACGGCGCTGTGCCTGGTGGTTTCGCGGTGGCTCTTCAGCCGGGCGCTCTTGCACTACCGCAGCGCGAGCAGCTAGGCCACACCGCTGGGAGCGCGAGCCGCAAGGCCTGGCTCATCCTGGAGTTGGGATGGGCTTTCCGGTGGGACCAAAGTCGCTTGTTTCGGATGTTTCACTTATTTCGTTTACATGATAGAATACCAAGGACCCTGGAGACGAAAAATGTCCGCCCCGCTCCCCGATTTCCCGGAAACCGTCGCGCCCACGAAGGCCGACGTGCAATTGGCGCAAGAATCTTGCCGCCGTCTGGCGAAAATCCTCAGCCGCCGACGGAAAAAGCCGTTTCGGCTTCGCGTTCAAACCGGCAACGGCAAAAATGGCGGCGCGGCCGAGACGCTTTCGGTCCCTGCGTCCGCCGTGCGGCTCCTGGCCGAGATCCTCGGCGAAATGGCCCAGGGAAACGCCGTGACGTTGATCCCGATCCACGCCGAGCTGACCACGCAGCAGGCGGCGGAGCTGCTCAACGTTTCCCGCCCGTTTCTCATCGAACAATTGGAAAAGGGCGCCATTCCTTTCCGCCTGGTGGGAAGCCACCGCCGCGTGCTCTTCCGCGATCTGATGGCGTACAAGCAGAAAACGGACCACCGCCGCCTCAAGTCGCTGCAGGAGCTTGCGGCGCAGGCGCAGGAATTGAAGATGGGCTACTAACGTGGGCCAGCTCACCGTGGTCTACGACGCTTGCGTTCTTTATCCGGCGCCCCTGCGCGACCTGCTGATGCACTTGGCGATCACCGACCTCGTTCACGCCAAGTGGACCGCGCACATTCACGACGAATGGATGCGCAGCGTCCTGAAGGAACGCCCGGACCTGACGCGAAAACAGTTGGAGCGGACGCGCGACCTCATGGACGCGCACGTTCGCGACTGTCTGGTCACGGGCTACGAGGATTTGATTCCAGCACTCAGCCTTCCCGACCCGGACGACCGGCACGTGCTGGCGGCCGCGATACGGGCCGGCGCCGACGTCATCGTGACGTTCAATCTGACGGACTTTCCCTCCGAAGCGCTGGCGAAATACGGCATCGAGGCGCTGCACCCGGACGTTTTCGTTCGGCAATTGCTCGATGTGGCTCCAAAGCTGGTTTGTCTGGCCGCGAAGCGACAGCGGGCAAGCCTGAAGAATCCGCCGCGCTCCGTCGAAGAGTTTCTGGCCACGTTGGAACGCCTGGAAATGACGCAAACCGTCGCGCGGCTGCGCGATTTCGCGGAATCGATCTGACGCCGCCCGTTTGCTTGCCGCCGGCGCATGGCGGATGTAGGCTGTCAGGGCCTCGCTGGCTTTTCGCACTCCAACCACTTCCTTTGCGAAGGAGTGTTCCGATGAAGTGGCACAACCTAGCGCGCCTCTCCGTCGTCCTTTTCGCGGTGGTTCTGTCTCTCTCCGCTGGCGCGATCTCCGCCGCCGATGGCGACCTGCCCCAGCCGCCCGTGCGGCGCGGGCTCTGCTTTGTGGCCGGGGCGCCGGATGCGGCGGCGATCGTCAAGCTCGCCAGGTCGAGCGAAGTCACGATCTACGTGCAATGTGACAGCGACGCGGAAGTCGCCGCCCTGCGCCGCGCGGCGGAAGACGCGGGCATCTTGGGCTCGCGGATCTACGTCGCCAAGGGCGACCTCGACCGATTGCACCTGGGAGACAACCTCGCCGACGCCGTGTACGTGACCCCCTCGGCCGCCGGCAAGGCGCCGCGCGAGGAAATCCTCCGCGTCTTGCACCCGGGGGCAAAGGCCTGGCTGAATGCCGCTGCCGCGGCCGCAGCGCCGCTCGTCAAGGCCGCTCCCTCCGGCTTGGACGGCTGGTCCCACCCCTTCCACGGGCCCGACAACAACCCGCAATCCCTCGACACGATCGCCCGCGCCCCCTACCTCACGCAGTTCCTGGCCGAGCCCTGGTTCGGACCCATGCCGGAAGTCACGGTCGCGGCAGGCGGGCGGCTGTTCAAGGCCTTCGGGCACATCAGCTTCAAGGAGCGGGAATGGCCGCTGCTCAACAAGCTCGTTTGCCTCAATGCCTACAACGGCACGCTCCTCTGGCAGCGCGACCTCAAGGAAGGCTTCATGGTCCACCGCAACACGCTGGTGGCCACCGACGACGCCCTCTACCTGGGCGACGATACGTCGTGCAAGGTCATCGACGCTTCGACCGGCGAGGTGCGCGACGAGATCACGCTGCCCGCCGGCGTTTCGACCGGGCCGGTGTGGAAATGGATGACGCTGCGCGACGGCGTCCTCTATGCACTCTTGGGCGATGCGGAAATGCCGGCGGCGGTCATCCGCGGCACGAGCACGCGCCCCGGCTGGCCCTGGAGCGGCCTGGGCCCGGAGTACGACCCGCGGAAAACGCCCTATCCGTGGGGCTTCGGAACGACGTTGGCCGCCATCGACCTCAAGACGAAGCAGGTCCTCTGGAGCCGCCGCGAATCCGACCCCATCGACAGCCGCGCCGTCTGCATGAGCGACCGGCAGGTTTTCTACTACTCGCACGAGAAGTTCGTGGCCTCGCTGGAAAGCAAGTCCGGCGAAGTCCTCTGGAAAAAGAAGGACGAAAGGCTGCTCAAGGAAATCGGCCAGCACAACCCCGCCCAGGACCCGCGACTGGGCTACGCGACGACGTCGTACGTGAAATGTTGCGACGACGCGCTCTTTTTCGCCGGGCCGCAGCGAAACAAGCTGGTCGCCGTCTCCGCCGCGACGGGCGATTTCCTCTGGTCGTATCCGGAGGGGAACTACCAGCTCGTGCTCCGCGAGGATGGCCTGTACGCGATGGGGCGGATGGACAAGAGCAAAAAGTTCCAGCCGCTCACCGGCGAAATCCTGGCCGACCTAAACTGCTACCGCGGCAACTGCACCCGCGCGACCGGCACCGTCGACGCCATCTTCTCGCGCGGCCACCCGCACACGGGCACGCTGCGCCTGGACCTTTCCGGCGAGGCCACGCCCACGCGGATTGGACTCATGCGGCCGGCCTGCCAGGACGGCGTGGTCGTCGCACATGGGCTTTTGTACTGGGGACCCTGGATGTGCGACTGCAACTTGCAGCTTGTGGGTGTGATCAGCCTCGGCCCGGCGGGCGATTTCAAGTTCGAGCAGGAAGCGAAAGAAGAGGAGCGGCTGCGCGTCACGGCGCGCGAGACCGGCAAGCTGGCTGCGCTCGATGTCTCCGCCGCCGACTGGCCGGCTTATCGGCGCGACAATCAGCGGCAGGCGCATAGCCCCGCCACGATCGCCAGCGCCGTCAAAGAACAATGGCGCTTCGTCCCGCCCGGCCCCAGCGATCCGGCCGCGCCGATCGCGGCAGGCGGACTCGTGATTCTCTCCGGCAGCGATGGGCAAGTTCGCGCTGTCGACGCCGCGACCGGCAAGACGCGCTGGACGGCCCACACGTTCGGCCCGATCCGCTATCCGCCGGCCGTGTCGCAGGGCCGCGTGTTCGTCGGCTCGGGCGACGGCTGGGTCTATGCGCTGGAGGCCGCGACGGGCCGCCCGCTGTGGCAGTTCCGCGCCGCGCCGATTGAGCGCGTGATCCCGGTCTACGGCACGCTGTCGTCGAACTGGCCCGTCGCCAGCGGCGTGTTGGTCGACGACGGCACAGTCTACGCCGCGGCGGGGATCGCCAGTTACGACGGTACGCACGTCTACGCCCTCGAGGCGGCCAGCGGCAAAATCCGCTGGCAGAACAACACCTCCGGCAACCTCGTGGCCGACGACGAGCGCGTCACCGGCATCAGCGTGCAGGGGCATCTGCTTTTGCACGAGGGCAAGCTCTACATGCCCGGCGGCAACGTCGTCTCGCCCGCCGTCTACGACGCCGCCACCGGCAAGTGCGAAAATACACTCGACGACGAATGGCAAAAAGGCCCGCGCGGCCGCGAGCTGTTCCTCGTCGACGGCCAGGTGCGGGTTTTCGACCAGCTTTTGTACTCGCCCAAGGAGTACCAGCAGGCGCGGTACTTTTCGCAGGGGTACTTCATCCAGGCCGGCTCGGGCGATTCGGTCGTCCGCGGCACGGTGGACCGGCTCGTGCGGCTCGATCCCAAGACCTCGACGCCGGAAAAGCCCGTGGCGCTGTGGGAATCGAAGGCGCTGACCGACATCACGTCGCTGGCCGTGGCGAAGAACGTGGCCCTGGCCGCCGGCCGGACGGCCGACGGGAGCAAGAAGCCGGTGCTGGTGGCATTGGATTTGGAGGATGGCAACGTGGTCTGGTCTCAAGCGCTCCCCGAGATGGTGACGGCGTACGGGATTTGCGTGGACCGCGCCGGCCGGGTGGTGGTGACGCTGCGGAATGGGCAGGTGGTGTGTTACGAGTAGCGTCACGTTTGACGGCGCGGTTGTTTGCCGACACCCCTGGCGCCGGTGGGCGGAATTGTCTGGCGGCCAGCGCGCGCCGCGCCCGAACCGGGACTTCCCTTTCCCATCCTCCCGCGTCGACGATTTCGGGCGCGCGACGGGACAGGGACGGAGCAGGGACGAGACAGGGACGGAGCAGGGACGGGCAGGGTGCGGACACGGGACGAGACAGGGACGAAGCAGGTGTGTGACGGTGTCGGGAAATCGTTTCTCACTACGGGTTGTGGTCGGGCAGGCGGCCGGCTGCCAGGGATTGTGGGGATCGCTTTTGGGGCGCGGCGTGGGAAAAACTTCTTGGATGCAGGGGGGCGAACTTGGGGCGCCGGCCTTGCCGGCGCCGCGGAAATCGTCTCCCGCACGACCCCCCGTGCCCCCCCTTCGGAAGGGGGGAAGTGCGACGCGACCCCCCCGTGCCCCCCTTCGGAAGG
>JACOUI010000297.1 GCA_016177915.1 Planctomycetia bacterium | reverse complement strand
GCCTTCGAGGAAATCGGCCACCTGGTGCACGAAGCTGTGCTCGTAACCGATTTGCAGGCCCGGCACCCACCACTTGCCCATGTAGGGATGATCGCCGTCGCTGACGTGGATCGAGCGCCAGCCGCGCAGCCGGCCTTCGGCCTTGTGGTCGAAGTAGCCCAGGCGGTGCAGGTCGTGCAGGTCCCACTTGATCGAGGCCTGCTCGCCGTTGATCTCGAAGGTGTAGAGGGCCTTGTGGCCGCGGGCGTAGCGCGTGCTCTCAAAGTTGCCCAGCGAGCCGTTCTGGAAGCGGCACATGAACGTGCAGGCGTCGTCGATGCCCACCGGCTCGACCTTGCCCGTCAGGTTGTGCTTCCGCTCCTTGATGAAGGTCTCGGTCATGGCGTTGACGCGGCCGATGGCGCCGTTGATCCAGAGGGCCGTGTCGATGCAGTGGGCCAGGAGGTCGCCGGTCACGCCGCTGCCGGCGGCGGCCACGTCCAACCGCCAGAGCGCCTGCCCCCCCTGCGGCAGGTCGGCCGAGATCGTCCAGTCCTGCAGGAACACGGACCGGTAGTGGAAGATCTTGCCGAGCTTGCCCTCGTCGACGAGCCGCTTGGCGAGCGTGACGGCCGGCACGCGGCGGTAGTTGTACCAGACGGTGTTGGCGACGCCGGCCTTTTCCACCGCCCGGCACATTTCCTCGCCCTCGGCCGGGTTCATGGCCAACGGCTTTTCGCAGAGGATCATCTTGCCGGCCTGGGCGGCGGCGACGGCGATTTCCTTGTGCAGGTTGTTGGGAACGCAGATGTCGACCGCGTCGATGTCCTTCCGGGCGATGAGCTTCCGCCAGTCGGTCTCGACCGACTCGTAGCCCCACTGCGTTGCAAAGGCCTGGGCCTTGGCGCCGTCGCGGGCGCAGATGGCCTTGAGGACGGGCTGGTGCTTGAGGGTGAAGAAGTTGCCCACCTTGCGGTAGGCGTTGGAATGGGCCCGGCCCATGAAGCCGTAGCCGATCATGCCGAGGTTGAGGGGCGTGGGCATGGAATGTTCCTCATTTTGTGGGCCAAAGTGCGGCGCGAATCTTCCGAGCGATCACCGGATCGATGCTTGGCGCCTCATCCAAAAACAATTTCATGCGTTGGGACAACTGCCTCGCGATGGAAGCAAAATGCCACTTCTTCCCGGCAGCATTCTTGCGGTTCAGGGGCCGGCGATCCACGGTGATGTGAGCGATTTGTTTGTCGGCCTGGTGCTTTGCGCGAATCAAGAGTTTCGTGATCGCCGGACGCTTCGCCCATACCCCGCCCGACAAACGAAAGAAATCGTCGAAAATCACGTCGGTGTCATGCGGCACGCGGAACAGCAGCTTCCCAGCGGAAGTTGTAGCGTCGCAATGGAAAAAATGAATCAGATTCCGACAATGCAACGCAAACGCCTCAAGCAACGCGTTGAAGGCGACGTTGTCGTGGTCCTTGCGCCTAAGTTGCAATCGCTCCGCAGCACCGCAGAGCATCCAGATTTCGTAGTGGAGCGTTCTGAGGTCCTTGCGCAGGTCGCCGATCGTTCGAGCGCTTCGTGGCTTTAGCATCGCGGGATCAATCTGGCGGGGCGGTGCGCGCCGTCGTTACGGCCGGCGAGTTGACCGGCGATTCCATCCAGGCCGGCCGCAAGTTCAGGAAGAGCACATCGGGATCAATGTCTGCCCCGTTCGGCCAGACGATCGTCCCCATCCGCTCGTCAACGCGCAGCGCGCAAAACGTCTCGCGGCTGGCGCGAATCGGCTCGAAAACCGGTCCTCGAAGGAATGGCTCAAGATTGATGTCGCGCTGCGACGCGTCGGTGAACGTCACGCGAACGACGAACCCCGACAGCGGCACGGCAGACCGAACGCGAACCATGGAACGCATGACTATCCTCCCCTACTCAAGCGGATCGATCTTCTGCAATGGGACGCCCTGGCGAGCGCGGTGCCAATTCGCGCGGAGGTCGTCGCGGTGCTGCGACGCCCATTCCAAGACTAACGCGCGGGACCGCCGCGGCAACGCGCCGACGAGAATTTCGAGCGTGTCGATCGAAAACTCGGCTTCGTCGCCAGCGTACTCCGCGTGGAAGTGGGGCGGCGCATGGTCATTGTAATACATGCTGATCGCGATGCCGAAAAACTCGCTGATGCACGGCATCCGCCGTCTCCAAGCGCCTTTCACAGGAAAACCATTCACTCCCGCCAGCCGTGCGCGTCCCGCACCGCGATCATCGCCCGCAAAATGCTGTTCCAGGTCTGCGGCTTCTGCATCACGTCGTTGGGGAACATGCAGCCGTCCCAGCACACGTGCCGGAACTTCTTGAGCACGTTGCCGTAGGCGTCGCGCATCCAGAAGCCCGCGTGATGGGCGATTGTGAGCTTGCCGTTGGGATCGTCCGGAAGGCAGTGCCTTCCCGTCTTGTCGTGTGAGCCGGCGCCTTTCACGGTGGCGTCGTTCTGGGCCACGTGGAAGTCGATCGTCCAGGGCCGCAGCGCCGCCGTTAGCGTCGTCAGGGCCGCGTCGAGCCTCTTCGGGTCGCTCCAGTTCCAGCCCTCGGGCAGGATGCGGTCCTCGGGGGCGTTGTAGCCCAGCGTGTAGAGGAGCGTGTGGGCCATGTCGGCCTGGAAGCCGAGCGTGCCGGGCCGATCGACCAACTCCAGGAGTTGCACCATCCGCTTCCAACTGTGCATGCCGCCCCAGCAGATTTCGCCCTCGGCCGCGAGCCGCTCGCCGAAATCGCGGGCCACGTCGCACGCCCGGCGAAACGTGTCGGCGATCAGCTTCTGGTTCCCCTCGGGGTCCTTGAGCCAGTCGCCGGGTCCGCAGGCCGAGTCGATCCGCACGATGCCGTAGGGCCGCACGGATAGTTCGCGGAGCTTGCGGGCAATGCGGCAGCCCTTTTTGACCTGCTCGACAAACTGGTTGCGTTCGGCCTCTGCACCCATCGCCCGGCCGCCGGTTGGAGGCCACACGGGGGCGACGACGGAGCCGATGACGAGGCCCTTGGCCCTTACCTTGTCGGCGAGCCGCTTGAGGTCGTCATCCGTGGAGTCGATGCTGACGTGCGGGTCGTAGAGGAAGAGGTCCACGCCGTCGAACCGCGCGCCGTCGACCTGGGCGGCGGCGGTCAGATCGAGCATCGTGTCGAGGCTCAAAAACGGCTCGGCCCCCGGCGAGCCTTTGCCGACGACGCCCGGCCAGGCGGCGTTGTGGAGCTTGGGGAAGTTATTGCGGGCGGCGGTGGACATGGCCATGTGTGTCCTTTTCGATCGTGTTTGCGGGCGACGGCTGGTCGAGTGTTCTGCCTAACAAACGTGGCGCGATTAACGTCACGAATTACTGCCGAATGGTTTTTCCGTACGATGCCTGCGGCGTGCCGGTTCCCGGCCTGCCCGGACGCGCGTCGGCTCACTTTGCCTCCTTCACGTAGTGTTCTCGAAACCAGGCGAGGAATGCCCGCAGGATTTCCTTTTCCTTCTTCTCGTGGCGCATGTCGAGGAACCGAAGAAGATCTTGCGGACGAAGGCGCGGAAAGACGACGCTGGTTCGTAATCGCTTATACTTGCCGTCTTTTTCCAAGCCGAGGAAGGCGAGGCGTTGGGCGTCGTACTGCCACAGCTCTGGCACGCGCAGGGCGGCATACAGCGGTAGCCGCGGCAAAACGCTGGAAGTCACGTCGACCTCAACGACAAGGTCAGGCGGGGGGTCCGATCTGGGATCGTACTTGTCACTGCAGCGCACCAAGGGCTCGTGCGCGAAATAGTACGACTCGTCCGGCTGCAATCCTTGTTCGGCGGCGGCATGGCGAAAAGTCGTCGATCCGACGCTTTGAATGTCCATGTCCAATTCCTCGGCCATGCGCTCGATCATCCGGGCGAGAAGTTTCTTTTCCAACTCATGGACCTTCAGCGGCGACATCATTTCGAGCGTCCCTTTGTCGTACGTGTGCCGCAGGTTGTGATCGCCCACGGCTGTCAGAAACCGCTCGTAATCGTCCCATGAGACGCCGTAGAGCGGCGACCGCATCTCCAGCGTCCCGCGGTCGTAGGTGTGCCGGAGATGGTACTCGCCAAGAGCATCCGTAATGGCGACGTACGTGTCCCACGGAACACCGTAGAGGACAACGTAGGAATCCACCGGCTGCTTGCGAACGCGCGTCTTCACAGCATCGTTGCTCCACGAATTGCGATCTACGCCTTCTTGTGATCCCCCACGTTCGGCAAACTCTTGTGTACGTCCGGCCCAAAGTACCGGAGGCCCACCAGCGGCTCGCTGCCGGTGTTCTCGATCTGGACCCCCGCCTCGGCCGCCTCGAACGAGATGAACGCCTCGTCCTCCGTTTCCTGGCCGAAGCGGATCATGGCCGGAGTCTGCAGGCGCAGCTTGCCCAGGCGGCCGCTCCCCTGGACGGTGAACCAGCCGCTGGCGCCGGGGTCCTGGATGGTGCACTTCGCCCCCGGCTCCAGCGTCAGCTCCTTGGCGCTGAAAAGCTGCTGGCCGTCGATCGTGCCGTAGACGATCCAGCGATCGGTGTAGCCGCTGCCGGAGCGCGACCGATCGACGATCGGCTCGATGTAGTTGTGGTCCTTGAAGTGCGTATCGACGTTCTTCTCCCAGTCGAGCTGCTCGATGATGAAGTCGAGGTCCTGGTGCTTGTCCTTGGGCACGTCCTTCACCAGGAGCGACCAGGGGACCTCGCGCCCCTCGACCAGCGACTGAAACATTCCAAACACGTCCGAACCCCATTGCGGCTCGTAGGTCAAGAGCGACCCCGGCGCGTGCAAGACGCCAGGCGGAATCAGCCAGCCCGTCCCGCGCGCGAGCCGGTAGGCCCGCGACAAGTCGAGGATGCCGTTGTCGCCCTTGTTCCAGTTTTCCAGGCAGCGGCGCACGTCGGCCTTGGTCGTTCCCGGCTCCAGGCCCATGAACGTGTAGCAAAAGTTGTTGTCCACGTTGTTGAGCTGCGGGGGGAAGTAGTAGCTCTCCGGCTTGCCCTCCTGACCCGTCAGCCTGGCGTGCTTGAAGCCCTGGTGCATGTGGTGCGGGATGGGACCCATGTTGTCGAAGAACTTCGAGTACACGGGCCAGCGCTGATACTTGCCGAACATGGCTTTGCCGATGAGCCGCTCGCCAGCGGCGGTCACGGCGTCCCGCAGCAGGCAGCGCTTGCCGCCCCAGGCGGCGTAGCTGAGCCCCTCGTCGGGCAGGCGGCCTTCGTTGGCGGCCTCGGTGGTGCTGGCGAACCAGCGCTCGTCGATCCCGCCGCGGCTGGTGCCCAGGGCGTAATAATCGGCCGGGTGCAGCTTGAGCCGCTTGCCGGGGTGCAAAAAGCTGCGCGGGACCCAGGTGGGCGTGAGGCGCAACAGGCCCTGGTTTTCGTCGAGGGCGCGCCGGACAAAGTCGGCGACCTGGTTTTGCGGGAGGACGGTGGAGGCGATCATTTAGGAAAACTCCGCAGACGGCGGCAAAAGGGTTACGGATGGCCGCAAATCGTCTCGAAAAACGGGCGGCAAGCCGCATTGTATAAGCGCTCGGCGCGTTCGCAAGCGTAGGGTAGGCGGCCCGCCTGCCGTTCATTTGGCGATAGCGAACCAATGGCAGGCGAGACGCCTACCCCACGACGATCGCTTCTTGCGTTTTGCTGGCGGTGTTGCATTTGGCCGGCGCCAAGCCGACGCTCTATGGCCCGGTCTTCGCCATGGGCTGCGGCGCGAGCTTCGCCCTCATGGGCGTGGTTTTCAACAAGCAGTTTTTCGGCGCCGCGGTCTTGTTCATGGTCGTGATGCTCGTGGCGGCTGCCTGGCAGCCGATTCAGTGGTATGTCATCGGCACGGCGTGGTTCGTGGCGTGTTCGTCCCCGGCGTGATCATGCACCGCGAAAAACTGCGGCAACTGAAACATGGCGAACAGACCCGGATCGTCTGACGCGCAGGCGCCTCAAGGCGGCGGTCCCGCAAGTGGGCCCGACGAGGCCGTGCTGTCGCTGCTGGTCGCGCTGCATCACCGCGGGACGCTCGCGCCCACGGAACTCTCGCAGCTTGTCGGCCAGAAGGTGATCGACCCGCCGGTCCTCGCGCGCCTCGTTCAATCGGGCTTTGTGCAGGCCCGCGGCGGCGACCTGGCGATTACGCACCAGGGCCGGCAGCAGCTCGACCGCTGGCTCGAGGAGGTCGAAAGCCAGGTTGCGCCGGACGACCCGGCCTATGTCCGCCGCTACCGCCGCGAGGACCCCTCGCTGCCGGCGGCCGCCAACACGGTCTGGGCCGAGGCGGTGTGCGTGAACGTGCGCGTCGATCCCGCGGCGCTGCGGCCGCTGGTGCCGGACGTCTTTGAGCTAGACCTCTTCGCCGGCTGCGCGTGGATTTCGCTGACGGCCTCGCGGCTCAAGGATTTCGGCGTCGGCTGGGTCCCCAAGGCGCTGCGGATGAACTTCTATCAATCGACCTACCGCGCACACATGAAGTACACCGACTTCCGCGGGCGGGAAATGCGCGGCTGCTACTTCGTCCGCAGCGAGACGAACAGCCGCCTCATGAGCACGGTCGCCAACCTGCTGCCGGAGTTCAAGGCCCATCGCTGCTCGACGTACCCGATCTTGATGGCGCGGCGGGGCGAGCACTGGCTGTTGACGGTCGACTCGGGCGACGACCCGGGCGGGAAAGTCGTGCTGCTCCTCGACACCTCGCGCGACCTGTTGTCCCCCCCTTTAGAAGGGGGGGGGGGGGGCACGGGGGGGTTCCTTCGCCGTCCGCTCCTCTCCCCCTTCCGAAACCCCAACGTCTTCCTCCCCCCCTTTCGAAGGGGGGGCAGGGGGGGGTTCCGGCAGCCTCCGACCGTCGCATGCCGCCCACCTCCGTCTTCCAAACGCTCGACGAAGCCCGCGCTCTGATCGTCGATTTCGTCGACGCCTTCGCCTACGATCCCGACACGCGCGAGGTGCTCATCCTGCGGATCGAGCGCGGGCCCTGGAACATCCGCGTCGTGCAGCCGATCGAGCACTACCTGGGCTATTTCCAGACGCCGCCCTTTTCCCCGCAGAACGCCGAGCTGGACAGCGTCTTTTACTTCACCGACACGCCCTACCGCTGGCTGCCGCTCTTGAAGGAGCGGCAGCGCCGGGCGGAATAACGCCAGCCTTTCGGACGCGATGCTGCAGCGCCTCCTTCCCCTCTGGCTCATTCTGCTCTGTGCGGCGGCGTTTTTCTGGGGCCGCGTTTCGCGCCACGACCCCTTCGTCTTCAGCAAGCCCTACCTCAACTACCTCGTGGCCGTCGTGATGTTCGCCATCGGCTGGATGCTGCCGCGCGACGAGATCGCAGAGGTCGTCCGCCGCTGGCCGGCGGTCCTGTTCGGCGTGGCGCTGCAATATGGCTCGATGCCGCTGCTCTCGTTCCTGTGCGCGAAGTTGTTCCACCTCCAGGGCGACATGCTCATCGGCGCGATCATCGTCGGCTGCGTGCCGGGCGCGATGGCCTCCAACGTCATCACGCTCCTGGCGCGCGGCAACGTCAGCTACTCGGTGAGCATGACGACGCTGGCCACGCTCGTCGCGCCGCTGACCGTCCCGCTGGGCCTCTATCTGCTGCTGGGTCGGGGAGGCGAATTCCCGATCAATCAAATCTGGCAGCTTGTGTGGATGCTCGTGCTGCCGGTCTCGGTCGGGTTTCTGCTGGCCCGGCAATTTCCCAGGTGGGAAAATCGCGCCACGCAGGCCGGGACGGCCGTCGCCAACCTGGCGATCCTGTGGATCATCGCCGTGGTCGTGGCCGACAACCGCGCGCGGCTCAGCCAGTTCGAGTGGCGCGTCCTGGCCGCGCTGGCGGCGCTCAACGTGCTGGGCTATCTGGCCGGCTACCTCGGCGGGCGGCTGATGCGGATGCCGCCGCCGATGGTCCGCGCGATCACGCTGGAGATCGGCATGCAGAACGCGGGCCTGGGCGTGGTGCTCACCGGGATGTGGTTTCCCGGCCACGACGCGGCCGCCATCCCCCCGGCCATCTACACCTTCGGCTGCATGTTCACGGGCACGATTCTGGCGCGGGCGATGGCGATGTTCGACAGGGAGTCGGTGCCCGAGTCGTGTTCGCACGTGGAGAAAGATGGGACGCAGATGACGCGGATCGGACGGATGAACACGGATTAACGATGTCTGTCCGAGGCGGCGCGCGCAAGCCGCGAGGCCACCATGTCGCGCACCGATTCGTACACGCCGTCGCGCTCCGCGCTCGTCAGCCCAACGCGGTCAAAGATCAGCTCGTCGAGCGCCCGGCGGTCGGGCGACGAGAGTTCCTCGGGCACCGTCAGAATCGGCCGCGAGCCGAGGGCCGCCAGCGCCGTTTGCCAGTCCGATCCACGGAGTTGGCGCGGATCGAGCACGGGCAGCTCCTTCGCGTCGGCCGCCTCAAACTTCAGCGCCCCCTGCCCGAGGTTCGCCCGGCCGCCCCGGCAGATGAAGAGCATCGTGAGCGTCGAATTGAGCACGGCGGCCAGCGGCAGAGTCATTTCCTCCGGCGCGAAGAGCCGGTGGAAGCACCGGTCCGACGCGCGGGGTCGCGACGTCCAGGGCGCAAGGAACCGGCCGCACACGACGTACAGCAAAAAGTTCCGTGCCGGCCGGACGTTTTGCGGCGGAACCGCCCACCAGCCGGGCTTTCGCTTTCGCACCGACTCGGTCTTTGGCCAGGGGATGCCCGGGGCGGTTTTCTGGCGGCGGCGCGTCTGTTGCCGCTCGCCCCACCCGATGTAATCGAGAGCCCCGCGCCAGCCGCGGCGGCGAAGTTCGTCCTTCGACAGCGGGCAGCAGAACACAAAGTCGGCCGGCGCCGTGCGCGTCGCGTCCAGATCGAGATACGGCACGTCGCGCGGCGAGCGCACGAGCGGCAACAGCAGTTGCGGCTCGATTCGCCACCGGCGGGCGTTGCCGGCCGAAAGGTAGAAGAAATCGTTGATGCCCGAGTAGCAGCCGGGGCGGACCTCGGCCAGCTCGCGCAGCGGAACGAGCTTGCCTGCGGCCTTTTTCAGGATTGCCGCGCCGATGTCGGCCGATCGCAAGTAGGTTCCGCCCCATTTCGCCGGGACGGCAAGCAACCGCGACTGGGGCACGAGTGTTTCCCGGCGACGGCCCTTCCTGCCGAGCGCTTGGTGCAGCGGGCCGCCCAGGCTGACGAACCTTGCGCGGTGTCCCGGCGGAGGCGGACCTTTGCGCAGTACGGTGATGAGCGTGTTCACGTCGGCCGCGAACTGCCGCGCGGTCGCCGTCTCATAGATCGACTCGATCGTCGCCTCGGCCGCCAGGTACGAGCGCAGCTTCGCCCCGTAGCGCGTGTCGAGCCAGCTATTCGGGCCCACAAAGACGTGCATCCCGCCGGGCCGCAAGAGGCGCAGCCCCAGCAAGTAG
>JACOUI010000296.1 GCA_016177915.1 Planctomycetia bacterium | reverse complement strand
TCGCCAGAGGCGAACGCTTACGGAAACCGCATCGATTCGTGTGCCAGCCGGTCATTTCGCCATGACCGACAGCGAGCCGCCACTGAATCCTACGAGTCACCTGCCCGAAAATCGCCCTTTTTCCGACAGACTGTAGTTAGCAATTCGTCGGTCAAACGTCTCAGATTGCGGTTGCTCAGCTCGTTGCGCCAACGAATGAACTCCTCGTCTGCGACGGATAGGACAGGTTGAGCAAACGGGTCGACGACTAACGCATCCTCCGGCGACGCGACGATCTTGCTGTGTTCTGCCAGCCGCTCGACCAGCCTCTTCACGCGATGCTCCGCCTCCGCCCGCGACTTCACCCCCGCGACCTTCCCCTGCCCCAGGTGGTGGTTGATGATGATCTGCCGCGTGTTGACGACGGTTCCGCTCTGCAGCGGGAACCGCGCCGGCTGCTGCGCCTCGGGCGAATCGCGATAGCGCCGAATGAGGAAATCAAGAAGCTGCCGCTGCACGGGCGCGTAGGCGTCGCCGGGCCGGTCGTCCAGGCGGCGCCGGCGTGCCTGCCAGTCCTCAAGGAGCGTAACGCGCGTGCCCGGCTGCATGGCCACCTCGCTTGCTCTGCCATGCGACAAGAAGTGCAACAGCCGCAACCGCCACCCTATCCGCGCCGAACGGCGGCGGCAAGCGCGCAGCCGAGCGCTCGTCGCGGTAGAATAGCGACAGGCGCACAATCGCGCCCTCCATCGCCATGACCTACTCCGTCAAAGAACTGTTCTACACCCTCCAAGGCGAAGGCGCTCAGGCCGGGCGCGGGGCGGTCTTCTGCCGCTTCGCCGGCTGCAATCTTTGGTCCGGCCGCGAGGAAGACCGCAGCACCGCCGTCTGCAACTTCTGCGACACGGACTTCGTCGGCGCCGACGGAGAGGGAGGCGGACAATTCGCCGATGAGCAGACCCTGGCCGACGCGATTCTCGGCTGCTGGACGCGAAACGTCGCAGCACCGCCTACCGAGGCGACGTCATGCGGTGCCACGGTACGCCCCTTCGTCGTCTTCACCGGCGGCGAGCCCCTCTTACAGCTCGACGAGACGCTCGTCCGCGCCGTCGCCGCCCGCGGCTTTGAAATCGCCATCGAGACCAACGGCACGCGGCCGGCCCCGCCGGGCATCGACTGGATTTGCGTCAGCCCCAAAGCCGGCGCCGACCTCGTCCTGACCGCGGGCGACGAGCTGAAGCTCGTCTTCCCGCAGGAGGGCGCGGCGCCCGAGGAATTCTCCCACCTGAAATTCGGCCATTTCTTCTTGCAGCCGATGGACGGCCCGGACCTGGCCCGCAATACGCGCCTGGCCGTCGAGTATTGCCTGCGGCATCCGCCGTGGCGGCTCAGCCTGCAAACGCACAAGCTGTTGGGCCTGCCCTGACCCCTCTGCAGTGCGTCCGCAGGGAAGGGCCTCGTTGCCGGCAACCTGTTGCATCGCGCCGGCCGGACAACTACCTTGGGTTGGTTCGCGGGCCCTTTCTCCATCCCCCGCTGCATAGGTACGCTGTGCGGCGGCGACCGACGATCCTGCTCCGGCAACGCCACGGCGGCGATGCGCATCGAGCAGCAGGCGAGACGCCTGCCCCACGACAAACGGCAGGCCCGACGCCTGCCACGCGGCTCACGTGCGGCCATGACTCAGATCGGCGATCAACTCGACGAGTTCCGCCTGCGGCGGCTGCTGGGCCGGGGCGGCATGGGCGAGGTCTACGAGGCCTACCAGAGCAGCCTTGACCGCCACGTGGCCTTGAAAATCCTCCCCGACTGGCTGGCCGGCGAGCCTCAGGCCCTCGAACGCTTCCGCCGCGAGGCGGCCGTCGCCGCCCAGCTCGACCACCCGAACATCCTTCCCATCTACTCGTTCGGCCAGGCCGGCACACGCTACTACTACACGATGAAACTGGTGCGGGGGCTGGCCCTTTCCGCCATCATTCACCGCTGCCTTGGGCCGGAGACTTCCGAGCGTCCCACCGTGACGGCCCCCGCCGTCCACACCGACACGCACGTCGAAGCCCAGGAGACCCAGCCCGGCAAACCGACCGCCGTCTTCGCCGATTCCACGCCCGAGAGCTTCGACACGGACGATCCCGGCTTCCTGGGCGATATCGTGGCCTCGTGCCGGAGCGATCGCTTCCGCTTTGTCGCCCGCATCGGCGAGCAGCTCGCCCAGGCCCTGGCCTGCGCTCACCGCCAGGGACAAATCCACCGCGACATCAAGCCCTCGAACGTGATGGTGGATTGCGCGGGCCAGGTGTACCTGATCGACTTCGGGCTGACGCGGGCCATCAGCCCGAACCTCACCCAGGGCCGGCGCGGCACGCCGCGTTACATGAGCCCGGAACAAATCGACCTGGGCCCGCTGGACGGCCGGTCGGACATTTATTCGCTGGGCGTGACGCTGTACGAGTTGGCGGCGCTGCGTCCGGCCTTCAGCGGCGACGAGAGCAGCACGCTGGCGCAGCAGATCCGCTCGGGCGAGTCGCGGCCGCTGGAAGAGCTGCTGCCGGAGGTTCCGCGGCGGCTGGCGCGCTCGATTCGCCGCGCCATGCACCCCCATCCGCAGCGGCGTTTTCAGACGGCGGAGGAAATGGCGGCCGAATTGGCGGCGTGCCTGACCGAGGTTTCGCGAGGCGCAGCCGACAAAGCGGGCGTCGACGTGGCCAGGTCCCCGGCGCGCTCCAAGAAGTTCACAGCCTGGCTGGCGGCGCTGGCGATCGCGGCAGCATTTGCGAGCGCAATGGCGGTGTGGCAACTGATCGATTCGCCCGGCGACGGCGGTTCTACTCCCGGCCAACTCCCCGGCGGTCAGAATCCTGTTGCCGGTGGCGGCGCCGGCGGAGGGCAAGCGAAAGACGGCGGGGCGCAGCCGGGCGGCGGGGCGGCAGCCGCCGCCAGCACCGGCAGCGGCAAGGTGCACCCGCGTTTGCCAACTTTCGAGAATTCCCTGGGGATGGCATTCGTCCAAATCCCTCCCGGCGAGTTCAACATGGGCGCGTCCGAATCGGAAAACGGCTCGCTTCCCAACGAGCGCCCCGTGCATCACGTGCACATCTCGCGCGCCTTCTGGATCGGCAGGCACGAGGTGACGCAGTTGCAGTATGGCTCGATCATGGGCCAGAACCCCGGCCACTTCTCGGTCGGCGGCGAGGGCAGGGACAAGGTCGCCGACCAGGATACCTCGACGCTCCCCGTCGAGAACGTCACCTGGGACGATGCCATTCAGTTCTGTCAACGGCTGTCCGACGTTGCGAAGGAGCGGCAGGCGGGGCGACGCTATCGACTTCTAGCGGAAGCGGAATGGGAATACGCGTGCCGCGCCGAAACGCAGACTCCGTTTCATTTCGGCGACTCGCTCTCCTCGGAGCAGGCGAACTTCAACGGAAGCCAGCCTTACGGCGATGCGCCGATCGGGCCCGCGCGCCAGACGCCCTCGCCCGTCGGCAGTTTTCCAGCGAACGCCTTCGGCCTGCACGACATGCACGGCAACGTGGCGGAATGGTGCAACGACCCTTACGAGGAATATCGTTCTGGCGCGCAGACGGACCCCCAGGGGACGGCCAGCGTCCAATCGCGCGTCATGCGCGGCGGGGCGGCAACTTTCTCGGGCGCGGACTGCCGGTCCGCATGGCGCGCCGGCAGCAACCGGCGGCAACGCAGCCTGTTTGTAGGTTTTCGCGTCGCCTGCGACGTTGAGCAAAAACCGTGAGGGGAGCAAAGCACGAGCCGCGCCCGAAGCTGGTGCGGCGCACGCGATCCATGAAAAATGAAGGCCTTCGGCACGGACGGTGATCGTCACAAAGCGGGCAATTCTCAAACGCAAGCGGAGGCTCCACGTGGCAAAGAAGACTGCAAAACGCGATCCGGCCAAGAAGTCGCCAGCGGACAACTCTGATCCGGTGGAGGCGCCCGTCTTGGCACAGAGGTTTGCGATGACGGCCAACCATCCTCCCGAAATCATACCCCCGGCGCCGGTCAACGCTCATCCCGGCGTCCCCGTGCACGCGGGCTTCAGCGCCTCCGACCCGGACGGCGACGCGCTGACGTTCTCAGTCTACCAACCCCCACCTCCGGACGGTGTGACCGTTCACCCAAACGGCTGGGTCGAGTACGTGCCGACGTGGCAGCAGTTGGCGCAAGGGACCGTCAACATCCGGGTCCAAGTCTCCGACGGCACGGACATCGATTGGGGTACCTGGGTGGTCAACATCGTGGACCAGTACCCGGAGATCCTGCCGACGCCAACGCCGCTTCAAGCACGGGTGGACCAGCTCTTCCAGCTTTTCCTTCAGGCCACGGACGCCGAGAACGACACGCTGGTGTGGTCAAAGGAGTCCGGTCCGCCCGAGGCTGAGATCCACCCGCAAACCGGACTGCTGTCGTGGACGCCGGACGCAAGCTACGCAAATCAACTCGTCAATGTGATGGTGCGCGTCCGGGAGGTGGAAAACACGAACGCCACAACCGTGCACACGTGCTCGATTCAAGTCCTGCCGTAGCGCGTAGACGGCTGCGTGGCGGCACGCCTGGGTCATCCGGCGGTGACATCGACGCAACGAGCGTCGGTTGCACCGCAGGCCTCTAACCTCCTCGGCTCGCTTTGAGGAAAGCCACAGACGGGCCCTACACCAGGGTCTCCGCCGGCTGGCTGTCGCGCGAGTCGCCCTCGCCGGGCTCTTCCGCCGGCTCGTCATTGAGCGGCTCTTCTGGCAACACGCGCGCGCGGCGACGGCGCCGCCACAGGACCAACAGCACCAAGATCACCGCCAGAAGCACGATCGCCACCGTCACCGCCTCCTGCGACTGGCGGATCCATTGCCAGGCGGCCTCGAAGTGCTTCCCATAGATGTAGCTCAGGCCGTACACCGTCCCCACCACGATGGTCGCGCAGACCGCGTCGATCGCCAGGAACCGCGCAAAGGGGACGCGCAGCACGCCCGCGCTCACGTACATCGGTGCCCGGATGCCCACCAGAAACCGCGCCAGCAAGAACACCTTCAGCCCGTGCTTGCGGATCATGATCTCGGTGCGGGCCTCGGTCTGGGCGTTGATGAGCTTGCTCGTCCAGCGGTGCTTGCGGACGCCCTTGCCCATCGTGTAGCCGATGGCGTACATCGCCATGTCGCCCACCATCGCCCCCGCCAGGCAGACCGCAAAACCCAGCCATGGGTTGATGTCGTCGGTGTGCGCCATGACGCCGGCGAGGATGACGAAACCCTCCTCCGGGAGCGGCAGGCCGCAGCCGGTCAGTGCGATGGCGATAAAAAACCAGATGTACGTGCTCACCGGCGGCTTGCCTTTTGGCCTCACACTCAAACGAAGCGCGGCTCCCCATTCTACTAGTCGCCCTGGCCATCGGAAATGTGAATGTGGAGAACTTTACCAAAATGCGCAGACGCCCTTTCCGGCCGCAAGGGCGGCGAAAAGGCCAACGGAATTGTCGGCAACTCCGGCCGGGAAAAGTGTGACGAAATGCGGAAGATTCGCCGTCAAGCGGGCGCCAGGACCGTCCCTTCGCCTTCGGCCAGCCTGTGCGTCTTGATCGCCATCCCGCCCTCCGGTTCCGCACACACCATAAACAAGGCGACGCCAGGAAGCGATTTGCAACACTCGACGGCCGCATCCGCACCCAGGACGTAGCAGGCGGTCG
Organism: Planctomycetia bacterium; assembly: GCA_016177915.1. Classification (GTDB taxonomy): domain Bacteria; phylum Planctomycetota; class Planctomycetia; order Pirellulales; family S012-138; genus JACOUI01. The sequence goes on along the minus strand of JACOUI010000296.1, from coordinate 6,579 downwards.
CCAGCGCATCGGCCATGGCGGCCGTGGGGGCCAGGACGGTCGACTGGTAGACTCCCGCAGCCGGCCGGCCCGTCCGCGGATCGAGGAGATGGCCGTACCGCCGTCCCTGATGAAAGAACGACTGATTGGTCGCCGCGGACGTGCCCACGGCGCGGTTGCGGACGCGCAGCTCCGCCAGCCGCCGGCCGGGCCGGAGCGGGTCGTCGACGCCGATCCGCCAGCCCGACGGGTCGTCCGTCTCGCCGGTCTCGCCGGCCAGGATGCTGCTGCGCCCGCCGTGACAAAGGAAATCCGTGATGCCGCTCTGGCGGAGGCGCTCGGCGCAGCGGTCCAGGGCGTAGCCCTTGCCGATGCTCCCCAGGTTCAGTTCCATGCCGGGCACGGCGAAGCGGATCGTGCGCGCCGCGCGATCGACGAGGAGCTTGTCGCTGCCGACGAGGGCCATGGTGCGCGCCAGGTCTTCGGCGCTGGGAACAGCGCCCTGACGGCGAAAGAAGCCCCAGAGCTTAATCAGCGGGCCGGCGGTGATGTCGAAGGCCCCCTGCGTCAACCGCCAAAGCTCCACGCACGTCTCCAGAAAATCAAACAGGGCCGGATCGACGCGCACCGCGGCGTCCGAGGCAGCGCGGTTGATGGCCGAGATTTCGCTCGTGTCGCGATAGGCCGAAAGCTGCGCTTCGAGCGCCTCGACCACGTCGAGCGCCGCCATCACGTGCTCGGCCGCGCCGCGGAACTGCCCTGCCCGGACCTTCACCTCGAAATCGCAGGCCATCGCCCGCCGCGAGAACGTGACCAGGAACGGCTCGGCGGCGGAGGACGTTGGCGGGAGTTCGTCGTCGGGCAGCGCGCGGTCCACAAGGTCGCGCGCAGCCTGCGCAGCCGACTGGCCGGCAAGGAACTGGCGGCGCGTGCTCTTCTGCGGCGAGTCCATGCTAACCGACATTATAGCCCCTGCCTGCTTCCTGCCTCCTGGTTCCTGTCGTCCCCAAAGCTGCTACAATAACCCCCTCTGCCGGGGCCACTTACGGCGAACCCAGACGGAGCTACGGAATGATTGTCATCGAAGCCCGAGGGCTGACCAAGGTCTTCGGGACCGGCGAAGCCAAGGTCGAGGCCCTGCGGGGCGTGGACGTGCAGGTCCATCAGGGGGAGTTCGTCGCCATCATGGGGGCCTCTGGCTCCGGCAAAAGCACGCTTTTGTACCTTCTGGGGGGTATCGACGTCCCGACGACCGGCCAGGTGATCCTCGAAGGCACCGACCTGGCCACGCTCTCCGACGACAAACGCACGCTCATGCGCCGCCAGCGCATCGGCTTCATCTTCCAGTCGTTCAACTTGCTACCCACGCTTACGGCCGAGGAGAACGTGGCCTTGCCGCTGGAGCTGGACGGCGTTTCCACGAGCGAAGCCCGCCGCCGCGCCGCCGAAACGCTGGAAATGGTGGGCGTTCTGCACCGCCGGAGTCACATCCCCAGCACGCTCTCCGGCGGCGAACAGCAGCGCGTGGCCGTCGCCCGCGCCCTGGCCACCAAGCCCGCCATGCTCCTGGCCGACGAGCCGACGGGGAACCTGGACACGGCGAACGGGCAGGTGGTGACGCGGCTCCTCCGGAAGCTCGTCGACGACCAGCGGCAGACGATCGTGATGGTGACGCACGACCCGATCGTGGCCGGCCACGCCGACCGGACGATCCACATTCGCGACGGCCGGATCGAGGACGAGGAAGGAGCGACCGCCGCTCCGCACGCGAAGGCCGCCTGGGCCGAGCGAACGGCGTAGACCCAACCGGTCGATCGAGCTTCCTAGCTCACCGGCGCCGGCTTTGCGTGCTTCTTCAGGAAGCTGACCAGCGGCCTGACCAGCGGGGGCACGCAGGAATCGTCATAAAGCGCCGAGTCGCGGCGCGAAGCGCTCTCGATCACGATCTCGTATTGCTGGAGATCGCGGCCTTTCTTGGAGAGGCACTCCTGCGACCCCGCAATGCCGCTCTCGCTCACGAGTCGCTCGAGCTCCCGCGTCTGCTCTGGACCAAGCTCGTCGGTGTCAAGTTCGCATTCCTTGACGACACCCACAAACCCGCCGGATTGCAAAAACCGCACCTTCATCGCGCACTCTCCTCCGCGCGTTCACACGGTAATCCCGACCTTCTTCCACGCGGCCGCAACCGCTTTCTTCGCGGCAGGGCCGTGCGTCCTGGCAGCCTCAACCGTCGCTTTGGCACAATCAAGGAATTGGCTAGCTTCGTTGAGTGCCAGCATTGCATTGTACCAGATTCGGCCGGCAACGTCCCAAGCCTTGCCTTTCAGTGACTTGGCGGCCAGTGCAAACGCGCGGTTGGGAATGCCCGAGTTGATGTGCACGCCGCCGCGATCACGTGAGCCGGAGTAAATCTTGGAGATGTGCGCCGGCTGTGGGTCGGTGCCCAAATGGGGATCGTTCGTGAAGGCAGTGCCGGGTTCTTCCATGTCGCGAATCCCACGCCGCGTCGGCGCGGGAACGAGCACAGCGGCCCCAATGACCCAACTCGCCGTTGCCGCCTTTTCTCCCCGCTTCCACTGCCGGATCAGAATCCCAAAGACGTCCGCAAAGTGCTCATTCAGTGCGCCGGACTGCCCGTGATAGGCCAGGTTGCTCGTGAAGGACTCGACGCCGTGGGTCAATTCATGACCCACGACCTCGAGGGACCTCGTAAACCGCCGAAACACTGTGCCATCGCCATCGCCGTACGCCATTTGCGAACCATTCCAAAAGGCGTTGTCCAAGGCCGTCCCATCCGCTTCCGCGGCGTGCACGGACGAGATGAGCGACATTCCCTTGTCATCCAGCGAGCTTCGCTGGAACACCTTGGCAAAGTAGTTGTACGTGTCGCCCGAGAACGCGTACGCCTCGTTGGCCGCACGGTCGGCCGTCTTGGCCTGGCCCTCGGATCGCACGAGCTTGCCCGGAAGCACGTCCGTTCCGCCCGCGTCGTAGACGAGCCGGTGTTTCTCTCGGCTGGGAGACATCGACGCCATCAATGTCGGCATCGCCTGCGATATTTCTCGGACGGCGCGAACGGCAGCGGCCGATGCGAGGTTTGCGATCGCTCGGCGGCGAATCTCAGGGTCCGGAGACTCGGCAAGCCGCTCGGTGATGTAGGGCGGCACAAAGCATTCAATCGGATTGCGGTTGCACATCGGGGTTCTCCTGGCACAATGTCACAGTCTGGATGGCGGCGTCGCTCCGGAGGTAGCCTATCCGGGGCGCAGGCATATCGCCACCAGTTTCGACGTCGTGCAACGCAACGCGAATTCCGATGAAGGACATGAGCCAGGCCTTGTCCGTTGACACGTCAGGTTGGATCGGCAGCCGCCGCAGCTTCTTGCGCATTGGCGCCCTCGGTTTCGCCGGCCTGACGCTCGAATCGCTGCTCCGCGCGCGCCGCGCGCAGGGCGCATCAGGCCGGCCCGAAAAATCGGCCATCCTCTTCTGGATGGCCGGCGGACCGTCGCACATCGACACCTACGACATGAAGCCCGACGCGCCCGCCGAGGTCCGCGGGCCGTTCCGCCCGATCGCCACGAACCTGCCGGGACTCGTCGTCAACGAGCACATGCCGCGGCATGCGGCGATCGCCGACAAGCTGGCGATCGTCCGCTCCGTCTCGCACGACCTGTCCGTTCACGACGACGGCTCGCATTGGATGCAGACCGGCTATCCGCTTCTGAACGCCCGCGAAAAAGGCCAGCAACACCCCTGCGAGGGTTCCGTCGTGTCCTGCGTTCGCGGTTCCAACCGCCCGGGCGTGCCCGCCTATGTCTGCGTGCCCGAGGATTACCAGACGCACATGGGCTTTTATCAGGCGGCGGCGTACCTGGGGAAGCGATACGACGCGCTGTCGGCCTACGCGCGGATCGACCGGCGGACGTACGGCGGGCCGTGGTTCGGGCTGCCTGAAGGCCTCAGCGCCGCGCGGATCGACGACCGCCGCTCGCTGCTTGCGGCTTTCGATGCGCTGCGCGAGCACGTCGAGACGAGCGACGCCCTCCGCGACGCCGACGACGTTCAGCAGCAGGCCTTCGAGCTGATCGGCAGCCGCGAGGCCCGCGAGGCCTTCGACCTGACCAAGGAGCCGGAGTTCGTCCATGAAACCTACGGCCGGCACGCGTGGGGTCAGTACGCGCTTTTGGCCCGCCGGCTCGTGGAGGCGGGCGTCACGTTCGTGACGATCAACCTCTACGACAAGGACGTCGACTGGTGGGACGACCACTACACCATCGGAAAGAACCTCACCAAGCGCCTGCCACCCTACGACCAGGCGTTCTCGGCGCTCGTGGACGACGTACACGGCCGCGGCCTTGCCGACCGGGTGCTCGTGGCAGCTTACGGCGAGTTCGGCCGAGCGCCGCGGATCGACGCCAACGCCGGCCGCGGCCATTGGCCGAGCGCCATGTCCTGCGTCCTCTCCGGCGGCGGGCTCAAGACGGGCCAGATCGTCGGCAGCACCACTCGCGACGGCGCAAAACCCCTCGACCGGCCGCTCTCGCCGGGCGACCTCTTGGCCACGATCTACCACGCGCTCGACATCGACCCGCAGCGTACCCTTCCCGACCGCCTGGGCCGGCCGATTCCGCTGGTGCCTTCAGGCGAGCCGATCCGGGAACTCGTTTGATCGTGGTCTGGAGCTCGAGTTGCATGAAATCCGACGCTCTCCACGCTTCGGTCGTCGAGCGATTCACCAAAATCGCGACGTCGCCCGGGGCCGAGCAGAAGTTCCCCGTTGGCCCCAAGAGCGCCAAACGGCTCGGCTACGATGCCGCCGAAATCGATGCGCTGCCGCCGTCGGTAACCGAGTCGTTCTGCGGCGTGGGCAATCCGTTCTCGTTGGGCGAGCCGCGGCCGGGCCAGACGGTGCTCGACCTCGGCTGCGGTGCCGGCTTCGACACAATCCATGCTGCACGGCGAGTCGGTTCAGCCGGCCGGTGCATCGGCATCGATATGACTGCGGCAATGATCGAGAAGGCTCGCAAGAACGCGGCGCTCGCCGGCGTCGGCAACGTCGAGTTTCGCCAGGCGGAGATTGAGCGCCTTCCAGTGGATGACGGGTCGATCGACCTCGTGATCTCCAACGGCGTCTTCAACCTCAGCACCGATAAGCCGAGAGTGTTGAGCGAGGTCTTCCGCGTTCTGCGACCGGGAGGACGGCTGCAGATGGCCGATATCCTGCTGGAGCCGCAGGTCACACCCGAGGAAGCCGCCCAGAAGGGCGCCTGGTCCGATTGAATCGCCGGGGCCGTTTCGGAGCGGTCGCTCCTGAAAATGTTCGCCGGCGCGGGCTTCGTTGAAGCCCAACTCCACGGCTGGACCGATTATCGAACGTCGTCCTGCACACAGGGGGCCCTGATCTCGGCGACCAAGCCGGCGTAGCAACATCGTCGATCGGTGCTGCCGGACCCGCGTTCGCAGGTTTGAACGCAGCCCGGACTGCAAAATTGGCACCCGTCGGACCGGAGAAAGAGGCTGCCGGAACGACCGTTTTGTTCCACAACATCTGATTTTAGTAAAGTATACTTTACTTAAAACACACAATTTGATAAGGTACGTTTCATGCTCGTCCCTCAGGAAGAAGTCTTCGCCGTAATCCGCAAACTCAATCCCTGGTGGGATGAGAAGCCCGACCCCGATTTGCCCAAGTGGCGCCGGCACGCCTTTTTTGAACTGCATCAATGGCTGACGAACCCGCCGTCGCGGCGCGCCGTGCTGATTAGCGGCGCGCGGCAGGTTGGAAAAACAACGCTCCTTCGCCAGGCTGCCTACGCGCTCGTCGAGGAAGGCGTGCCTTCCGAGCGCATCCTGTACGCGACCTTCGACAGCCCCATCATTAAGCTCGTCGGACTGCAGGGGCTGCTCAAAGCATGGGAGGAGCTTCAGCCAGCCAGCGATCGAACCGAGTACTTACTGCTGGATGAAATCCAATACTCGAAAGACTGGCAGACGTGGCTGAAGCACCAGGTCGACTTTGAGAAACGTCGGCGGTTCGCGATCACGGGTTCGACGGTGCCCATCGCGACCGAGAATCTCGAATCGGGCGTGGGCCGCTGGCACACGATCAAACTGCCGACGCTCTCGTTTTTTGAGTATCTCCAAATCAAGAACATTTCCCTGCCCCGAATGCCGCGAGTCGCGTCGCTGGCGAAACTTTTCTCTTGGAAGCCGCATCAGCGGGCCAGGGCGTCGGCTTACGCCAAGGACCTCGTCCCCCACTTTCATGATTACCTCTTGCGTGGCGGATTTCCGGAAACCGCCAAAATTGAGAGCCTCAATTCGGCGCAGAAGCTGCTTCGTGAGGACATCGTCGACAAAGTTCTCAAACGGGACATGACGGCCCAGTTCGGGACGCGCCGCGTGCTGGAACTCGAGAAGACCTTTCTCTATTTGTGTCTGCACGATGGCGGCATTGTCGATTTGAACGCCTTGGCCAGCAATCTGGGGGTCCCAAGGCCGACCGTGAAGCACTTTCTTGACCTGTTTGAGGCGGCGCATCTCGTATACAAGCTGGCGCCCCACGGATACGGAAAGGAGGTCCTTCGCGGACGGTAC
>JACOUI010000295.1 GCA_016177915.1 Planctomycetia bacterium | reverse complement strand
GAAAAAAATACACGCCGGCGCTCACGGTCCCGCAAGTGCGAGAGGGCCTGTCGCTGCTACTGCACGCGGGAAGTTCATGCGACGACCCGGTGCGCATTGCGCGGCAGCGAACCTGGCGATTGCAGCGGAACCAGCTTGCCAAGCTGTACCACTGGAACCTACGTAAGCGCTTGGCGCCATTGAACAACAGGAAACGGCAGATTTAGAACAGTAGAAGTAGTGACCGCCTTCAGGCGGTCTTTGTTCTGGACGTGCTGCTCGTCGACAGAGCCGCCTGAAGGCGGTACTCCAACGGCGGGAATCCAACCTCACACCACGCGGCGGAACTTCCTCAGCGTCGGGCAGCGCGAGTGGACGTCGTTGCCGTAGCCCCCGGCGGAGCGGACGACTTCGCTCACGTAGAGGTCGCCGCCACGGTCGAGCCAGACGTCGTGCGGGGCGTAGAAATCGCCCGGCGAAAGCGGATTGTCGCCGCCGCCCCAACGGGCCAGGAGCTTGCCGCCCTCGTCAAAGATGCTCATCCGCCCGCCCGGCTGTTTGGGGTCGGGCGTCATCCAGGGAAACATCCCGGCCCGGCGGCCCAGCTCGGCCACGTGCAGGTTGCCCTGGCGATCGCAAAAGACTTCGCACGGCCGGACCACGTCGGTCCATACTTCGATGAACTTTCCCTCGGTGGAAAAGAACTGCAGCCGGCTGTTTTCGCGGTCGGCCACGATCACGCGCCCGCGGCCGTCGACGGCGATGCCGTGCGGCAGGTTGAACTGCCCCGGCCCGGAACCCGGCTCGCCCCACGAGAGCAGGTGCTTGCCGCCCTGCGAGAATTTGTGGACGCGCGCGTTGCCGTAGCCGTCGGTGACGTAGATTTCTCCCGCCGGCCCCAGGGCCAGGTTCGTCGGCAGGTTGAACGGCGCGGCGCCGCGGCGGATCGTGCGATAGTCGATTCCCATCACGCCGGTGTCGCTAGGGGTTCCTCGCGGGCCGATCGTGGCCAGCAGCCGGCCGTCGGGCGCGTGCTTGGTGACGCCGTGCCCCTGGTCGTCGCAGAGGTAGACGGAGTCGTCCGGGCCGAGGGTGATGCCGTGCGGACGCTTGAACTGCCCCTCGCCCCACGACCGCAGGAAGGAGCCGTCGCGCGCAAGCACGATGACCGGGTGCTCGCCGCGGCAGAAGACGAACACGCGGCCTTGCGAATCCGTGGCCGCCCCGACGGCCTCGCCGAATTCCCAGCCCGGCGGAAGCTGCTCCCAATTCGCGACCGGTTCAAAGCGGAAATTGCCGCGGCCGAGGATGAGCGAAGATGTCGTCATGCGATGATCCCGGATTCCCACGAGACACAGCCCGTGGGATTTGGTTGGTTAGTCATCGAGTCCCAGCGACTCAAACCGCCACGTCTCGGCCGGCTCCCAGTCGGCGATGTCGGGCAGCACCGAGAAGCCGAAGCCCGGGCCGTGCAGCGAGGCGATGTTCAGTTTCCCGTCCCGGATGGCCGGCGTCACGCGGCCGTCGCGCAGCTCGTAGAAATCGCCGTGCACGGCCAGCGCCTCCCGCTGCTGCGATTCGGGCAAATACGAAAGCCCCGGATGGTAATGATGCCCGTTCCGCTCGACGTGCCAAAGGCCGAGCGTGGCCGTCAGGCAGAGGTCCGACTGGGTGGGAATAACCCCGACGCTGCACAGGTCCTCGCCCGAGACGACGAACTCGCTGCGGCGGCCGCGGTCGTTGTGCAGCCAGGCGAGCCCGGCGTTCAAGATGCTCTTGATCGCCCCCTTGCAGTTCTTGCTGCTCACGCCGCGATAGCCCTGGTCGATCGCGTGCTTGAAGGACATCAGCGTCGCGTCCGATTCGTCGATGATGACGGGAATGCGCCGCGACAGATTGCGAATGCCGCGCGTGTGATCGGGATCGAGAGCAATGTCGCGTGGCAGCGGCTGCTCGACCGCCAGCGTGTTTTTTAGGAGGGTTGCAAGCTGCGGCGCCTCGGCGATCCGGTCCATGAGCACGTCGAACCCCGCCGCCCGATGAAACTGCTCGTTGCCGTCCAGCGTGATCCGGTAGTCCGCCCCCAACCGCGGCTCGACGACTTCCACGAACCGCAGCAACCGCTCGAGGTCCCACTCCAGCTTGCCCGATAGCTTCACCTTGAAGAACCGCACTGCCGCCTGCTCGACGTACTCCTCGATCGTCTGCGGAAAGCCGTCGGCCACGCGCTGGTCCGGGGGCACGTCCTGCGGCGAAAGGGCGTCGCCCAGGCCGACCGTCTGCCGGACGTAGACCGCCTGCGAAGGCGACTCGGGCAGCCAATCGGCCGGCTGCAAGCCCGCAAGCTCCGGATGCACGTCTTCGGCGCGGACGCCAAAAATGTTCGCTCGCGCCGCGGCCGAAAGCCCCAGCCCGGCCGCTCGACAAAGCGCATCCATGATCGCCCGCTCGACCAGGCTCGTGCCGAAGCTGAGGAGCAGCGGCTGATACGAAAACGACGTGCCCGTCTCCTGCACGCGCTCGTGCGCGATGAGCCAGGCCTCAAACAACGAGACCGGCGACGCGGCCTCCTCGGCGAACGTCTTTTGCGCCAGCGCGATCACGGCCAGCATGTCGTCGATCTGGTCGCGGAAGGACAAGCCCGGCCGCTTGTCGAACCAGCCGGGCGGCAGGCAATCGCCCGACCAGCCGCGGTGCCGGCGGCCCTCGACCTCGATCGTCGCCTGCACGACGGCCTGCGGACAGCGCGTGAGGCAGGTGTTGCCGTAGCGGAAGGGGATGCGCGTGGTGGAGTTCCGCAGGCCCAGGCGCGTCTCTTGGAGAGTGAACCGCATGGGCGCAAAATACCGCGGCCGCAAATCCCCGGCAATCCGCGGCGCCGGAACTGAGCACCTACTCCGCGGCCAGCTCCCATTCTAGGAAAAGCTCGACCGTATCCCGTGCCGTTTTCAGAAGCTCCTGGATGTCGTGCAGCGCCAAGAGGGCCGACTGCTTGTCGTCGGCCAGCGTGAAGCCGCGGGAGGCCACGATCTTGCCTCCGGCAACGACGAACCGCATTTCCGACATGCCGTTGGCCTGGCTGGCGCGCAGTTCCTGGATCGTGGTCTGCGCGAGCACGGGCACTTCGCCGTCCTTGGGGACCGTGATCGTAAACGAGAGCTTGCGGCGGCGGCCGTCCTGCGTGAAACGGGTCACGACCTGCGACTCCCCCTGTTCGCCCTTGTAGGTGAAGTACGCTTCGAGCGCCGCAGCGCGGGGAAACCTGGCCACGAGGACGTTTGCGTAGGGGGCCTCGCTGCGAATCCAGCGGGACTCGACGATCTCGCCGCCGGAGTTTCGGATGTGGAGGGAGTCGGCGTCCCGCTGCGCGGCGAATTCCTCGACGTAACCGCGCAGCTCTTCCGCGGCCTTTTCGCCGGTTTCCGTGGAGCGGATGTTCGACTGGAATTTGACGAACTCGGCGGAGCCGTCCGGGTGGATGGTGATCGTGGTGAGCTGATCGCCCGCGATGCAGCCCCCGATCGTCAGGGCGATGGCAACGAGCGCGGCGCCCGTCAGCCAGGTGGCAGGTTTGAATCGCATGGCAGGCTCCTTCAACGTCGTAAAAGGACGGCGGGAACGCGCCGTAGAGTTGGATTCCGCGCGAGGGCACGGCACGCCGCGCGCTTCCGCACGGGCCGGTGGCGCGCGACGGCAGTACGGCTCCTTGAGCTTCCATTGTAGACTGCGTCGACGACAAGCAAGGGCGCAAAATACGTGCCGCGGCGACCTGAAATGCCTCCGTTTTCGGGGCTCAAGTGTGACGGTCATGACACGGCCGACGCATGCCGTTTTCGTCACGGGTCGTGGGGTCGCGGTTTGGCGGCTGGACAACTCTCGCCGTTGGACCCGCGCTGGGAGTAGAATGGCGGAGCACGCTACACGAATTCGTGAGGAGAAAGGCGATGATCTACCGAGGCCAGATCAAGAACGGGCACATCGTTCTGGACGATGCAGCCGTGCTTCCGGAAGGGGCACAAGTCCAGGTTGAAGTCGTGGCGTCGCAGTCAGCGCCCGAAGTCGCCGGTGAAGCGCCGACCTTGTTCGAGCGGCTCAAGCCCGTCGTTGGTGCCGCCAAGGGACTGCCTCCGGACGCATCCGAAAATGTAGACCACTACCTCTACGGGCACCCCAAGCAATGAGTCGCGTGTTCGCCGACACGTCGTTTTACGTCGCGATTGCGAACCGGCACGATCTGCATCACGTGGCGGCCGCTCGATTCGCGCAGGGATTCCGCGGAATGATGGTCACCACCGACTTTGTGCTTGTGGAATTCGGCAATTGGATGTCGCGGACGGGAGATCGCCCTGTCTTTGTCCGTTTGGTCGAACAACTGCTTGCCGACCCACAATGTAACATTGTGCCGGCGACTCGCACGCTTTTCGACGCAGGTCGCAATTTGTACGTCCAACGGCCGGACAAGAATTGGTCCCTGACCGACTGCACTTCATTCGTGGTGATGCGCGACCAAAATATCGCCGAAGCTTTGACCGCCGACCACCACTTTGAGCAGGCGGGCTTCGCAGTGCTCTTGAAATGACATCCCGGAGATTCAACCATGCTCAACCTCCGACGACGACTGCATGGGGCGGCTGCGTGCATTCTCGCGGTCGTTGCTGGCTCATCGACCGCGGACGACAAGAACGATGCACCGAAGGATGACACGCGCTTGAAGGTCGGCGGCGAGCTGCCGTTCGTCGTCGTCGATTTCGCGCTGGGTCCGCACGGGAAAGGCGCCGGCTGCCCCTCGGTGATGATCAAGAACCACAAGGCCCGCGGGATCGTCGTCTGGGCGCAAGCGCCGGACGAGGCCGTCTTCACGCTAGCCAAGGCCCTGGAAGGGCAGCTTGACGAGACGCGCAAGATCGAGGGCTACCTTGTGGCGTTCGAGATGGACGTAGGGGAGCTGACCGCGCCGGCCAAGAAGCACGGCATCGAGCGGTTCACGGTCGGCTCGTCGCGCAGCTCCGGCCGCGAGGATTTCAAGTCGGTCGTTCCCGACGCTAAGGCCGCCTGCACGGTCATCCTTGTCGACAAGGCCCAGATCAAGGCCATCTGGTCGCTGCGCGCGGAGGAGCTGACAAAGGAGAAGACGGAGGAGGTCGTCAAGGAGGCGGCGAAGCTGCTGGAACCAGGCGAGAAGAAGTAACGTAGCCTGCAAGGCCCCTGCATGAACCGATTGATACTGACACTCGCCATCGCCCTGGCGATTGCCGCGCCGGCCGCGGCGCAGGTGAAGATCTCGTCCGACGGCCGGATCATCGTCGGCGTCGAGTACGTTTATCTCGGCGGCGGAAAGGCGTTTGGCGATTTGAAAGTCCCGCTGGCCAAGCCCTACGCCGAGTTCCACGAGTGGGGCGCGATGCAAAAGAGCAAGGACGCTCCCATCGACTTTTTGCAGCTCGACCGGCTCATCAAGGAATATCACGACGCCGGCTTCACGGAGTTCTACCTGTCGCTCAAGTCGAACAGCACTTGGGCCTCGCGCGACGTGACGAAGCTTGCCGCCCGGAACACCGTTCCCAAGGAGGAATACTGGCCGCTGTACGAGGCCTGGGTGAGGGCGGTCGTCACGCGGTACGGCACGACGGGGGCCGGCTCGATGCCGGGCCTGAAACGCCCCGTGCGCTTCTTCGAGATCGGCACGGAGTTCTCGTCGTTCCAGCCCGAGCCGACGGCCGACTATTTGAAGATGCTGGAGCGCGGCTACAAGACGGTGAAAGCCGTCAACAAGGACGCAATCGTGCTGCACGCGGCGTTTCTGGCGACGACGGCGTTTCGCAACCACCCCAAGGGCACGACCAAGGACGATCCCTACCCGGCCGCGTTTGCGGCGGTCGACAGGCGGATCAAGGCCAAGGGCCTGGCCGACGTCCGGTTGGTGCTCGATCACCCGGAATGGTTCGACGCGCTGAACTTTCACGCCCTGGGAGAACCCGGCGAAATCGAAGACACCGTCGCCTGGCTGAAATACGAGATGACGAAGCGGCGATACCGAAAACTGATCGTCATTTCCGACACGGCCCCCAATCCGCTCATTGGCTGGGGCAGCGCCATCCACGACAAAGGGCCGGTCAACCTGCTGGGCGTGATCCTGCCGCCGGGAGTGGAGGCGGACCGGCCGCGGCTGGCGGCGCATTTCAAGAAGCTTTTGGACAAGGACAAGGCGGCTCTCGAATGGACGCAGGCCTTCGTGGCGACCGACATGGTGCAGAAGGTCGTCATCGCCTCGGAGCAGGACGTGGCGCTCGTCAACACCTCGTTTACCGAGGACCACGTGCTGTTTCAGAAGCTGCTGGCCGGCGAAGGGGCCGCCGCCTGGGCCGGCATGGCCGAGACCAAACTGCACCCCGACAACACGCGCACGGTCACCGGTCTGCGGCCGAACTTCTACGCGATCCAGCAGCTTCAAAGGCGCTTTCCGCGGCGGGTGGACGTGAAGCGCGTGGCCACAACCGACCCGTCGATCCGCGCCTACGCCTGGCGGCCGGGCGGCAAGCCGGTCTTCGTGGCGTGGCTCGATCCCGGCAAAGTCTTTCTGCCCGGCGAGCCGGCGCCGGAGAAGCGGTTTTCGCTCAAAGTCGGCAATGGGACGTTCGCCATCGAGCCGATGATCTCGCGCGCGGGCCAGACGATGCCGGAGACGGTCCCGGCGGCGGTGCAAGGGGGCGAGATCGAGCTGACGGTCACGCCGTGGCCGGTGTACGTCGTCGGGCAGTAGCTACTTGCGCCACCTGATCGCGATGTGGCGCCCGCAAGCGCGGCACGCCCCCGCCCTGGCCGCCCTTACTGGGAGCGGGAGTGTGCCGACTACGAGGGCGCCATTGGAACGCCGCCACGCTGCGGATAGAATCGACGTGGGGCATGGTTTCTTGCGGCAAGTCACGGAGACGGGTGGATGGCCGGCTATCCGCAGTTTTTTCGAGTGCGGCAGAAGTTTCCGCGGCCGCGCGTTGACGACGTAGGCACCGAGACGCACCAGGAGCTGCGCAAGCTGAAACTCGCGCAGCGGATCAAGCCGGGGCAGAGCGTGGCCGTCACGGCCGGCAGCCGCGGCGTGGCCAACATTCACCTGATCATCAAGGCCGTCGTCGAGCATCTCAAGGAACTCAAGGCGAAGCCCTTTATCGTCCCGGCCATGGGCAGCCACGGCGGCGGCACGGCCGAGGGCCAGCGGGCGATCGTCGAGGGCTACGGCATCACCGAGGAGTTCGTCGGCTGCCCGATCCGGGCGACGATGGAGACGGTCGTAGTCTGCCAGACGGCCGAGGGTTTTCCGGTCCATTTCGACCGCTTCGCCTACGAGTCCGACCACGTGGTCGTCGTCGGCCGCGTCAAGCCGCACACGAACTTCGTGGGCGACATCGAAAGCGGCCTGATGAAGATGATGCTCATCGGCCTGGGCAAGCACGCGGGGGCCAAGATTTATCACCGCGCGATCAACGACTACAGCTTCGGGCAGATCGTGCGCAGCGTGGCCGGGATCGTGCTCAAGAAGTGCCATATCGCGGCGGGCGTGGGGATCGTCGAGAACGGTTACGACGAAACGGCGAAGATCAAGGCCGTCGCGCCGGAGGAATTCGAGGCCCGCGAGAGGGAGCTGCTCGTCCTGGCCAAGGAGTGGATGCCGCGGCTGCCGTTCAAACGGGCGGACCTTTTGATCATCGACGAGTTCGGCAAGAACATCAGCGGCTCGGGCATGGACACGAACGTGGTCGGGCGGAAATACGTCGACCACGCGCCGGCCGAGCACGAATGGCCGAAGATCAAGCGGATCATGGTCCGCAGCCTGACGGAAGAGACGCACGGCAACGCGGCGGGGATCGGCTGCGCCGAGTTTTGCAGCCGGCGCGTCATCGACGAGATGGACCTGGCGATCACGAAGATCAACTGCCTGACGGGCGGCAGCCCCGTGGGGGCGATGATCCCCGTCCATTACGACACGGAGCGGGAGGTGCTCGACGCGGCGCTGGGGACGGTGGGCCTTGTGCCGCCGGAACAGGCGGCGATTCAGTGGATCAGGAATACGCTGCAAGTGGCGGAGGTCGAGTGCTCGGCGGCGTACCTGGATGAGGCCCGAAAGCGCGACGACCTGGAGATCGTCAACGGCCTGCACGACCTGGAATTCGACGGGGAGGGGAACCTGAACGGGGCGTTTGAGCCGGCCATGGCGCATTGACCTGGCTTTCGCAATGTTTATTTCCACGCCGGGAAGTCGAATCTACAATCAACAGCCTTACGAGGCGTTTTGACGCACAGGTGGAAGTCATGAGCACAGCCAGTGAACCGACCGGCTTTGGCGACTTGAGCTTCGCAGAGCGCGTAATCCTGGTTCAGGATCTTTGGGACAGCATCGCGGCGGAGCAACAGGGCTTTGAGCTCTCGCCGGAGCGCAAGGCCGAACTGAACCGGCGGCTGGCGGCGTACCGCGCCGATCGCAATCCGGGCAGCCCGTGGCAGGAAGTGAAAGCGCGTATTCTCTCGAAGCTATGACGCGGGACATTCCAGTTTCGCTGCGAGCGGACGCCGAGTCCGATTTAACCGAGGCGGCGCTTTGGTACGAAGACCGGAGCCCTGGACTCGGCACCGAGTTGATTCGTTGCGTCGAAGAGGCAGTCGACCGGGTGCGGCGCCATCCCAGGTCCTTCGCCGCAGACGAAGAGGGCGTTCGCTGTGTGCCAGTGCGCCGATTTCCATACTGCCTCCTCTACCTGCTCGATGAGCAGAACGCGGTCGTTTTTGCCGTGTGGCATGTGCAACGCGATTCGAGCGGCTGGAAGTTACGCTTGTGACGCGACGACGCGGGACACCGTCGGAAACGATTTCGATGCGCAAGCCGTTCTGGAAACTCGTCGCGCTGCCGATCGTGTGCGTTGTCGCATTCGCACCGTGCTGGCCAGTACAGTCGCGAGCCGACGAACAGCCCCTCCAGGTCGCTCCCGCGGCGGATCCGCTGGATCAAGACGCGCAAACCACCGCTCCGCCCCTTGGCGAAATCGGCCCGGCTGAGCAGCCGCGGGCGATCCAACGACCCCGCGACCTGCTCAAGCTGCTGCGGGTTGACGACAGCCACTTTGCGGCCCTGGAAGACGGGCGGCCGATGCACCCCGACGAGCAGGAAGCGCTGCTCAAGATCCTGTTCGCCGCCAGCCGGTTCGACGCGCTCGACATTCGGCAATTCCTCCACCCCAAGCTGGATCTGGCCGAGCTGCATCGCGCGCCGGCGGAATTGCGGGGCGAAATCTACCTCCTGTCGGGTTTTGCCCGCAAAGTCACCTACGAGAAGCTCGCGCCGGAAGTGGCCGAGCGCTTCGACATGGAGGGCTACTACCGCTGCGAGATGACGCTGGGCGACACCGACATTCCCGTGGCCGTCTACTCGCGCCGCTCGCCCAAGGCCTGGAAGCTGAACACAACGCTTGCCGAGCGAGCCAGCGCCGAGGGTTTCTTTCTGAAGCTGGAAGGGGAAGCCGGCGGGCCGCTCCGTCCGGCGTTCGTGGCGCGACGCCTGGCCTGGCACCCGGGGGGACCTTTGGGCGACGCCGGGATGGACATGGGCCTGTGGGATGACGTGGCCTCGCGCGGGGCGCTGCGGGCGGACGACACGGAGTGCTTCTACCGGCTTCTGCACGAGATGCGCAAGCTGCCGGCCAACCAGCTTCACCGCTTTGCAATGACGGAGCTGCCGCAGCGCTATCGTGAGGCGGCCGCCCTCTCGGCCGACTACGCGCGGCTGGCGGAACTTCCCTCGGCGCAGCGCGAGTTTCACCTCAAACCGCTCTTGGAGAACCCGCGTCCCTTTCAGGGGAAGCTCGTGGTCTTCGAGGGGATCGCCCGCCGCGCCACGCGCATCGCCATCGAGGACCCGGACATCGCGCAGCGCTTCGGTTTCAAGGAGTATTGGGAACTGGAGGTCTTTTGCGACCAGCCGGCCCGGTTTGGCAGGGGCGAAAAAGAAAAGGTCGTGGGCTCCTACCCCATCGTCTGTTGCGTCCGCGAGCTTCCTTCCGGCATGCCCTGGGGACCGGACATCGGTGAGAAAGTGCGGGTGTCCGGAGCGTTCTTCAAGCTGTGGTCCTACCGATCCGAGGCGGCCCAGATCGACCCGCGCCTCAAACGCCACCAGGATGCCCCGCTCATTCTGGCATCGGGCGTCCTCTGGGCGCCGGCGGAGGAGAGCCAGACTCCCTACGCGGGACTTCTGGGCGGCGCGCTGTTCGTCGGGGCGGGATTGTTGTTCGTCTGGGGAGCGTGGCGCTATAGCCGCGGCGACCGGCGGTTCCGGCAGAAGGTCTTGCAACGGCATTTCACCGCGGAACCGGGCGGCGGCGACACGTCGGGCGGTGCGGTCATCGTCGTGCCGGACAAATCGACGCGCGAAGGCTCCGTCACAGGGCCGGACGCTTAAGCGCCGCGCCACGGGTCGATTGTCGCCGGAAGGCTGGCCTCGTCCGCGCTCACCGGGCATACTGAATGCCGTGCGATCGTGGGGAGGCGCCAGTAACGCGCTGGGTCCGGGCGAAAGCGAAACAGAATTCGAGGCGGCCGAAAAAAACGGCCGAGAGCGGAATGCCCAAGCCACGAGCGGTGGGAATCGACCTGGGGACGACCTATTCGGCGGCCGCCTGGATGGCCGACAGCGGCAAAAGCGCGCTAATCCCCAACGAAGAAGGCGAACTCCTCACGCCCAGCGTCGTCCTGTTCGAAGACAAGCAGGTCGTCGTCGGCAAGGAGGCCAAGAAAGTCGCCGTCATCTATCCCGACCGCGTCGCGCAGTGCGTCAAGCGCGACATGGGAAAGCCGGTGTATTCGCGCTCGATTCGCGGCCAGTATCTGCCGCCGGAAGTCGTGCAGTCGTACATCCTGCGGAAGATCAAGAAGGACGTCGCGCGGCAGCTCGGCCAGGGCTTCCAGACGATCATCACCGTGCCGGCCTACTTCGACGAGCCGCGCCGCACGGCGACCTACCAGGCCGGCGAAATGGCGGGCCTGACGGTGCTGGACATCCTCAACGAGCCGACGGCGGCGGCGCTGGCCTTCGGCGAGGACATGGGCTACTTGACGCGCTTCGGCGCGCCGCGCGAGCGGATGAAGGTCATCGTCTATGACCTGGGCGGCGGGACGTTCGACGTGACGCTCATCGATATGCAGGCGGGCGACCTGCGCACGATCTGCACCGACGGCGACGTGCAACTTGGCGGCTACGACTGGGACATGCGCCTCGTGGACTATATGGCGGCGGAGTTCGTCAAGAAGTACCGCGAGGACCCGCGGCAGTCGCTCGTCAGCCTGCAGCGGATGCTGGCCGTCGCCGAGGAGACGAAGCACACCCTCAGCGCCCGCAGCCGGGCCACGATGCTCGTGGCGCACGAGGGGAAGACGCTCGACGTGCCGATCACGCGCGAGCAGTTCGAGGAGCTGACGGCGGACCTCCTGGAGCGCACGCGCTACACGACGCGGCAGCTCATCGCCACGGCCGGGCTGCAATGGAAAGACATCAACCGCATCCTGCTCACCGGCGGCTCCACACGCATGCCGATGGTCCAAAGGATGCTCAAAGACCTGACCAGCATCGAGCCGGACCAGTCGGTCAGCCCGGACGAAGCCGTCGCTCGCGGCGCGGCCGTCTACGCGGGGTATCTCCTGGCGGCCAAAGGCGAGGGCGAGCACGAGCCGACGTTCGACGTGACCAACGTCAATGCCCACAGCCTGGGCATCGAGGGGATCGATCCGGCGACCCACCGCAAGCGCAACAAGATCCTCATCAAGCGGAACTCGGCGCTGCCGGCCAAGAAGACGACCGAGTGCGTGACCAAAATCGCCGACCAGCGGACGGTGGTCGTGCAGGTGCTCGAAGGGGAGAGCATGGAGCCGGCGGAGTGCACCGCCATCGGCCGGACGATCATCCGCGAGCTGCCGCCGAACCTGCCCAAGGGCTGGCCGGTCGAGGTGACGTATGAATATGGCGTCAACGGGCGGCTGAACGTCCATGCCAAGGTGCGCGGCACGAACCGCGAGGTGCGGCTGGAACTGGAACGCGACGAGTCGATGTCGGCCGACCGGCTGAATCAATGGAAGAAGGTCTTGGCGGGCGAGGGCGGGCTCGACGCCTTCGACATGGCGGTGCAGCAGGAATTGGACCAGCTCAAGCGGCAGTACGGCGGCGCCCCGGCGCACGCCTGGATCGCGCCCAAACCGGCAGGCGCCGCTGTGCCCGCAGGAGCCCAGCCCGCTGGGCAACCTGGCGCGGCCCCGCAAGCCCGCCCGGCGGTCCGGCCGATCCCGTTGCCCGCCGGGATGGGCGGCGGTGCGAAACCCGCGGCGGCGGCCGTGCCCGCTGGGCCTTCGTCGCCGTTTGCCGGCGGACCCGTGCTTCCACCAGCCGTGTCTGCCGCCGTGCCGGTTCCGCCGGGCCAAGCCGCCGGCCCAATGGACAAGCGCCCACCGGTCATTCCGCCCACGACAACGCCCGTTCCAATGCCATCGCCAGGGTACGGCGCCACAGCGAGTCCCGCGGGTGGACAGCCAGCACCAACGATGCCCTCGGCGCTGCCGACGATGCCCTCGGCGCTGCCGACGATGCCCTCGGCGCTGCCGGCTGCCGCCGCAGCCAACGTCGCCTTCACCTGTCCCCACTGCCGGGGAGTGTTTCAAGTGTCGGCGGCCCTGGCGGGCAAGCCTTCGAATTGTCCCCGCTGCCGCGGGGCATTGATCGTGCCGCCACTTCAGCGAACCTGAGACGCTCGGGCTTTCCAAGCCCGTTCCACTGGCGGCCGGCCAGCCAGCGGCGGTTCCAACGGCACAAATCGTTGCCGGCGTTGCCCTTCTGCCACGATCGGTTTTGCGCCGACGTTACAGAGGTATCGCTCATGCCGCGAATTCCGCCCGTAGGACGCGCTGGGAAATGCGTTGTGGCCGGCAGAGCGGTTGGCGTTTCCACGGGTTGGACGCGGTATTCGCACGACCTTTGCTCTCCACGACGCATCCCAATGCGTCCTGCGACAGGAGCACGCGATCGTTCGGCCCCTGGCGGACGGGCGGGAATTTCCATAAACTTTCCTTCCCCCGTTAAGGTATACACACGTGGTGCATTCTGCGCGGCAACCGTCGGGCCGCCGGCATTGAACCATCCCGAACATTTCAGGAGATGAACGTGATCAAGGCAACAAAACTGATGACCTCGCTTTTGGCCGTGGCCGTGCTGGCGGCCGTGGCGGGTCAGGCCTCGGCCCAGGAAACGAAGAAGGCCGAGCAGAAGCCGCTCGTCGTGGCCTGCATCCCCAGCTACGACGCGTTGATGGACGACCTTTCGTACATCGGCAAGCTCTCCAATCAGCCGGACCTGGCCACGAACGTGCAGGGCCTCTTGACCCTGTTCGCCGGCGGCCTGGACGGGCTGGACAAGACGAAGCCGATCGGGATGACGTTTGCGCTCGACCCGACGGGCCAGCCCGACGCGCTCGTCTTTCTCCCCGTCAAGGACCTCGACAAGCTGCTGGAGTCGCTGCAGGCGTTCGTGCAAAACCCGGAGGACGCCGGCGAGGGGATCAAGGAATTCCGCATCGAGGACCGGCCGTTTTACGTCAAGGGGAGCGACGGCTGGGCCTACTTCACCACCAACAAGGGTTCCTTGACGAACGTCCCCAAGGAGCCGCTGGCGCTGTTGGGCGGGCTGGAAAAGGACTACGACTTCGGGATGCGGCTGAACGTGCAGAGCATTCCGGAGCAGTTCCGCCAGATCGCCATCGGCGGCATGATGCAGGGCTTCGAAGGCGCGCTGCAGCCCGAAGAGGACGAGTCGGAAGAGGAATTCCAGGCGCGCAAGGCCCTCGCCAAGGCGCAGATCGACCAGTTGATCGAGATGGTGAACGACGCCGACCAGATCACGATCGGCTTTTCCATCGACGCCGAAAAGAAGAAGTCCTACTTCGACTTCAGCCTGACGGCCCTGGCCGGCTCCAAGACGGCCCAGCGGATGCAGGTCCGGACGATGCCCACGATGTTCTCCGGGTTCGTCCAGGACCGGGCGCTGGGGAGCCTGATTGTGACGCAGAAGCTGGCCGAGTCGGACATTGAACCGACGCTGCAGGCCATCGGCGGCGCCCGCGCCCAGATGATCCGCCACATCGAGAAGAACGACAAGCTGGATGAGCGGCGCAAGGAGACGGTCAAGAAGCTCGCCGGCAAGCTGATGGACCAGCTCGACGCCACGATCAAGGCCGGCAAGATCGACATGGCCGCCGCGGCGCTGGGCAAGGGCCCGGTCACGTTCGTGGTCGGCGCACAGGTGGCCGACGGGGCCGCCGCCGACAAGGCGATGACGGAGCTGGTCGACGAATTCAAGACCGACGCGCCCATTGAGTTCGTCAAGGAGGCCGCCACGGTCAAGGGGATCGTGTTCCGCAAGGTCGTACCGCCGGCGCCCGACGATGAGGCGGGCAAGGCGATTCTCGGCAAGGAGCCGAGCATCATGTACGGCGGGGGCAAGAACGTCTTCTACGTCGCCGTCGGGGACGATCCGCAGGGAGCGTTGGAATCGGTGATGAAGGCCGGCACGCGCAGCGACCTGCCGCCGTTCCAGCTTGAAGTCGCCGTGGGACCGGTCCTCAAGGCCGTCGCCTTGGCCCAGCCGGACAACCCGGTCCTCGGCGCCATCGCCCAGGGCATCAGCGACGACTCCAACGACGATCACGTGCGGATTTACAGCCGCACGATCAAGAACGGCGCCACGGGGCGCCTCGAGGCCGAGGAGGGCGTCATTAAGCTGATCGGCACGGCGGCCGGGCTGGCCGTCCAGTTCGGCGGCGCCGGCGGGTTCTAGGCAGGACGGCTTCGCTGTAAGCTCGCGATCGAAACACGACCCGCTCCTCGCAGTGGATTTGCATCCGCCGAGGGGAGCGGTTTTTTTTGCTTCTAAAGCACGGCCATTCAATACGGCCGGCGCGAGGGGGCATTTTGCCATTGGGCAAAAAGCGACGTGCACTCTTCCCCCAGCACGCCGCCGACGAGCTTCAGGCGGCCGCCCGCGCGGCGGACGATCTCGGCCGCCGGCAGCGGGATCTCGTTGAAGCCGGCGGCCTGCGCATCGGCGATCGTGGCCCCGAAGTAGACGGTCTCGACCCGCGCCCAAAGCAGGGCCGCCATGCACATGGGGCAAGGCTCGCAAGTGCTGGCGGCGATCGTGCCCGGAAGGACGACCTGCTTTGTCTTGGCGCAGGCGGCGCGGAGGGCCGTCACCTCGGCGTGGGCGGTGATGTCGGTCGTGGCCCAGACGACGTTGTGCTCGACGGCGAGGATTTCGTCGCCGCGGGCAATCGCGCAGCCAAAGGGCGACTGGCCCTTGGCGATTCCCTGCCGGGCTTTTTCAATCGCCAGGCGCATGAGGTGGGCAGGATCGGACATTTTTGTAGGACGGACTTCAGTCCGTCCGTTCCTTGCGCAGGACGAGCCGCCGTTCGTCGACTTTCACGACGGCGAGCCGGGACGGACTGAAGTCCGTCCTACAAAAACCTCAGCCTACGGAACGAAGAACACCAGCCCCGTCACAGCGGCGCCCTGGTAGGCCGCCCCCCGCGCGCTCAGGGGCAGCGAGTAAACGAGCTTGGGAGCGCAGCTTCCGGGCCGGTAGTAGCCCAGGGCGTAAACGCACTCGCAGGGGTCTTCCAGGCCGATCTTATACGGCAGGATCGCCAGCGACCCGAAGAAGTGCGCCCCGGAAGCGATCGACTGCGAGATCGGGCACTGGGAGTGGCCATAGCGCTCCAGCGGCACGTCCTCGAAATAGAGCGGCTTGTGGCACAGCGACGAGGCCTTCCAGGTGAAAGTCAGGCAGTCCCAATAGCGGCCGTAATATGGCGCCTCCAAGAGCGGACACTCGATCGGCACGTCTCCCTGGAGGAGTCGAATGTCCAGGTCGATGCCGTGGATCGACTTGAGGTCGCCCTGCACGGGGCAACGGCGGCCAGGAATTTGCTCGCCCAGGGCGCCCGGCGGCGCCTGCCGCGGGTCGGGGGGCTGGGCGGCCGGCAGCAGCAAAGGGACCCGGCTGTTTTGGACGGTCGGCGGCGGGAGCTCGTCGTCGGCGTCGGGATGCGTGAAAGCGGGGCCGGCGTCGGCGGCCTGGTCGTGCGAGACGAGACGGACGCTGCTGCGACCCTTCCGCTCGCCGCCCAGGGCGCACGTCGCGATAGCAAAAACCGCGAACAGGGCGAGGAACGCCACGACGGCGCGAAATGCCCGGCTTTCCGTCAGCAACATCACGCGGCGCAGCAAAACGGCGCTCGGCGGTTGCCGCAAGGCAATCGCGCACAGCGAAGACGAATGGCTCCCGCGGTGCGCCGGAACCCCCCACCCCAACCCTCCCCCGCAAGGGGGGAGGGAGGAGACGGCACACGAAGTGTGCCTACCAGCGTGGAGGAGGGGGCTAGTTTTCGTCCACGAACCCCGTCGTGTAATTTGGGGCTTCCTGGGTGATGACGATGTCGTGGGGGTGGCTTTCGCGCACGGCCGCCGCGGAGACTTGAATGAAGCGCGCATCCTTTCGCAACTCCTCGATGTTCCGGGCGCCGACGTAGCCCATTCCGGCACGCAGGCCGCCCACGAGCTGGTACACGAACGGTCCCAACGGACCCTTGTAGGGGACGCGGCCCTCGACGCCCTCGGGAACGAGCTTGTCGGGGCCGCCTTGCTTCGTCTGGCGATAGCGTTCGCTGGAGCCTTCGACCATGGCGCCCATCGAACCCATGCCGCGATAGACTTTGAACGTCCGCCCCTGATAGAGGATTTGCTGGCCGGGGCTTTCCTCCAGGCCGGCGAACAGGCCGCCCACCATGACGGCGTCGGCCCCGGCGGCGATGGCCTTCGTGACGTCGCCGGAGTAGCGGATGCCGCCGTCGGCAATGACGGGGGTCTGCGTGTCGGCGGCGGCCTTGGCCGCGGCGAGGATGGCCGACACCTGCGGCACGCCCACGCCGGAAATGACGCGCGTGGTGCAGATCGAGCCGGGCCCGATCCCCACCTTGACGGCGTCGGCGCCGGCGGCGATCAAGTCGGCCGCTCCCTGCTCGGTGGCCACGTTTCCTGCTACCACGTCGATGTCGTGCCGTTTCTTGATTTGTTTGACCGTGTCGATGACGTTGACCGAGTGGCCGTGAGCGCTGTCCACGACGAAAACGTCCACGCCCTTGGCCAGCAAGCTTTGCATGCGCTCGAAGTCATGGACGCCGACCGCGGCCCCGACCCGCAGCCTGCCTTGCGCATCTTTGCAGGCCTGCGGAAACCGCCGCATCATGTCGATGTCCTTGATCGTAATCAGGCCGGTCAGCCGGTAATTTTCGTCCACCAGCAAGAGTTTCTCGACCTTATTTGCCATCAAAATCTTCTCAGCTTCCTCAAGCGTCACATTCCCCGTAGCCGTTACAAGCTGCTCGCGGGTCATGACCTCGCGGATGGGGCGCTCGGAAGTCTCGAGGAACCGCAGGTCGCGGCGGGTGAGGATGCCCACCAGACGGCCGTTCTGCGTGATCGGCACGCCGGAGACGTTGTGCTGGTCCATGACCTTGCGGGCCTGGCCGACGGTGGCCTCCGGCGGGAGAGTGACGGGGTCGAAGATGATGCCGTTGGCCGAGCGCTTGACCTTGTCGACCTCCTCGGTCTGCCGCTCCACCGTCATGTTGCGGTGGATGATGCCGATGCCGCCGGTCTGGGCCAGGGCGATGGCCAGCGACGATTCGGTCACCGTGTCCATCGGCGAGCTAAGGAGCGGGATGTTGAGGCGGATGCGCTTCGTGAGGCGCGTGCCGACGTTGACCTCGGCCGGAACGACCTGGCTGTAGCGCGGCTCCAGCAGCACGTCGTCGAACGTGATTCCCTGGCCGACGATCTTGCCGTGCATGCGTCCTCCCCTCGAGATGCTGGCGTGGCGAGACCTGAATTATTGCCCGCCCGCGGCGGATTGACAATGACGTGGCACGAGGTCCACACGAGGTCCACACGAGGTCCCACGAGGTCCGTGACGCACAAGCAACGGAGGACGCCTGCGATATACTGAGCGGAGGCAATTCGGTGGATCAGCCGGGAGCAATCCATGTCCGACGCCTCGCTGACGATGCTCGTGGACGAAGTCCGCGGCAAGACGCTGATGCTGCTGGAGGGGGTCAGCCCGCGCGAAGCCCGCTGGGCGCCGCAGGGCTTGCAAAACTCGATCCTCTGGCACGCGGGTCACTGCTACGTGCTGGCAGAGTGGCTGGCGCTTTCCGCGGCGGGGCACGCGCCGCAAGCCCCGCCGGGCTGGTACGAAATGTTCAGTTGGGACAGCCGGCCGTCGGCCGTTTCGGGAGACGCCTGGCCCGCGTTGGCCGACATTGTGGCAGCCTTGCGCGAGCAGCACGGGCGGATGAGGAAGGTCGTCGAGGGCTTGTCGGACGCAGACCTGTCGCGGCCCGCAGAGGGGCGCAGCGGCCGGACGGTGCGGTATTACCTTGTGCACGCCCTGCACGACGAGGCCTGTCACGGGGGCGAAATCTGGCTGTTACGGAAGGTGCTCGCGGCGGGATGAGCCGCAGCGGGCTAGCGAATCAGCAGGCGATAGTCGGGGTCGCCGAGGCGGTCGGTGCGCCGAACAAACCGGAATTTGCGCCCGAACAGCGGCGAGAGCCGATAACCGTCGCGGCCCACCGGCACGGGCACGTAGCCACGGCGGGAGCGAGAGAAGATCTCGAAGCTGACGCTGTCGCCGCGTGCGTCGATGAGCCAGTATTCCTCGATGCCGGCCGCAAAATATCCTTTGAAGAGCCGGTCCGTGTCCTTCGTGACGGAAGACGGACTGACGACTTCCACGACCAGATCGGGAGTGCCAACCAATTCAACGCGCGCCGTGCTTTGCGTGCCAAACGGCGCGATCCGGACCTTTCCCGACTGGAGACTCTTCCAACCCGAAAACACGACGTCCGGTTCGGTGGCCAGGTCCGCGTCGTGATTGACGAGCAGCGCGCCGTCCGGCCAAACGCGTCCGAGGTCGTGTTTTCGCACGAGCTTGAGAAGGGTTGCAAAGACCTCTCCCTTCACCGGATTGTGCGAATCCATGTTTTCCGGACTCATGTCGACCTCGATGTGGCCGGAAATAAAGGAGATCTTTCCCGTCTCCGGGAAGTCCCTGGAGTGCGCCCAGGCGCGGAACTTGCGCAGCGTGTAAACGTCCGCCGGGATGTGGACTTCATTCTGCAGATGGAGAACGGCAGTCGACACGGAATCTCCTCTTGTGGATCAGCGAATCAGCAGACGGTAGGTCGCCCGGCCGACGCGGTCCCAGCGGCGCACCAGCCGAAACTTCCGCCCAAACAGAGGCGATCGAGCGTAGCCATCCCGTCCCACTGGCACGGCGACAAATCCGCGTCGCGATCGGACGAGCACCTCAAAGCTGAGCTTGCCCCCTCGCGCGTCGATCAGCCAGTATTCCGCGATTCCAGCGTCGAAATAGGCCTTGCGCAGACGCAGCCGGTCCTTGGCGACGGAAGACGGGCTGACGACCTCCACGACCAGGTCCGGACTGCCAACGACCTCGACGTCGTCATCGCTCCGTTGTCCCCACCTTCGATACTCGACCTTGCCCGACTGTAAGCTCTCCCACAAGCAAAAGACCATATCGGGCTCGGCGGCGAGGTCCGCCTGCTCGTTGACGAGCAGCGCGCCGTCCGGGAGCAGGTCGCCGAGGTCGTGCTTCTCAACGAAGTCCAGGATTCGAGCGGTGATTTCTCGCTTGACCTTCAGATGTGCGCCAATGCCTTCGGGACTCATGTCAACCTCGATTTGCCCTCCGACAAAGGTCACCTTGCCCGTCTCGGGAAAGTTCTTGGAATGCGCCCAGGCCCGGAACCTGTGCAGGTTATGCACCCCTGGCGGCACCAGGAAGCGAACGTCGGACGGCAGCGCGACCGTTGACACGAGCAGTTCTCCCACACTCGACAAACGGTAATTGTTTACCGCTCGAAAGCACCTGTACACTATCATTTTCCCGTTCGCTTCCGAGTTCGCGTAACCACCACTCGACTCCGATATGGCTTGACTATGTTCGGTTTGAGAATCCTCGGGAAAACGCAGGGCTCGGCCCTGCTAGCACGCAGTGTACGCCTGCTTTAAGGCGGTAAACAATTACGACAAACGCAGGAACGCCTGCCTGGAAGTATACCAGACTCAGCGCGGCTGGTGCGCGGGGTGTGTTTGGGTCTCGTCAGCCGCCCGACTTGGCCTGGAGCTGCGCGTCGCTCAAGCGCGTCGAGACCTCTTTGATCAGCTCCGCGTCCTTGGCCTTCCGCGCGGCGGCCTGGGCCGTGCGCAGGATGCGCAGGGCGGCGGGATACCTCTGCGTCAGCAGCGCCTCGTCGGCGATCAAGAGGCCCAACTCCGCCAGCTTCTTGTTGCTCTCGGGCGACTCGGCCCCCTTGGCGACGTCGGCCAGGGCCTGCGCTTTCAGACTGAAGGCGTCGACGGCGAACGATTCGGCGACCGTGTCGGCGAGCTTGCAGGCCAGTTCCGCTTCCTGCGCCGCGACAAGCTGCTCGCGCGCCGCCAGGTACAGCGCATAGCGCGTGACGGCATCGGCGCCCGCCGCCCGCGATGCCGTGTCGAATTTCTCGGCAAGTGCGACTCGTTCCGCGGGCGAGTTGGCCGCTTCCAGCTCGGCCTTATACTGCTCCTGCAAGGCCGACTGCACCGGCGTCAGCTCTTCTGCCGCGGGGACCTTCGTGCGCTGGTCGGGAAGGGGCTGCGTGTCGCCCGGCGCTGGCCGCTTGGCATTCGGCGGCGGCAGCGAGGCCAGATCGTCGGGAATTTTCACGTCCAGCTCGGGTAGCAGCACGTCGACGTCCGCCCGCAGGCCCGCCGCCGCCGCCCGCTCATAAAGCTGACGCGCCTCCGCCGGCTCGCTCGTCGGATTGACGGTGTGAAACGCGGCCATCAACAGCGGGCTGGCCGCTTCGTCCTTGTTGAGCCAGCGCTCGGCGAGTCCGTGGGCCAGGCCGCGCGGCATGTCTTCCATGCGGTAGGTGCGGTTGCGCCCGTTCTGGCGGACGATCAGCAGGTCGGGGCCCGTTTCGACGATGCCCAGCGTAATGCCGGCGATCGTGATCTGGTCGCCGCCGTCGAGCATCTTGATCGACTCGGCCACGGCCCGCCAGAACTCCGCGACGTAATGGTGCAGCCGGCCGACGCGGTCGAGTTCCGCCGCGTGCCGCGGCGCGGCGATCTTCCTGGCACTCTCAAGCTGCGCTTTGGCGGCCTCCAAGTCGCGATGGGCCAGATAGAACCGCACGGCCATCAGCGCCTCGGCCACGGCCTTGTCGACCTTCGGATCGGACGGCGGGTCTGCGGGGGGCTTGGGGGTGTCCGACGGCGGCTTCGGAGTTTCCGTGGGAACGCTCGGCGTGTCCGGCGGCGGGGGCTTGGGAGTTTCTGTCGGCGTGCCCGCCATCGGATCCGGCATCGGTTTGTCGCCGGAGTTGGTCGTTGGCTCCGGCGTGTCGCCGGGATTCGATCCTGCTTGGGGCACGGCGGGATTCCGGCCGTCGCCGCCAGGCGTCGTGCCCGACTTTGCGGGGGTCGTCGATCCCGAAGTGCCGGGAGTGCTTGAGGCGACCTTCTCGGATTTCGGCCGGAAGGGCCCGGTTTCCGTGACGTACATCAAGAGCAGGCCCGCTGCGATGAGCAGCGCCGCCGGCACGCCGGCCAGCACCAGCAGATTGCCGGAACTCGTGCGGCGAACCGGCGCCGCAGGCCCGCCCGCGGGCGAGCGAGCAGCGTCGATGTCCGCGTGCGGCGACGGCGCGGAAAAATCGGAGGGCGTCAAGGGTGTGGCGAGGGGCGCACCGGCGAGGGACGCGTTTGCCAGGGGAGTATCGATGGGCGTCGACAGCGCCATCGCCAGCGGCGCGACCTCGCTCGGCGGCAATGCACCGGGCGACGCTTCGGCCATCGGGGTCGCAGGCAGGGCGGTGGCCATCGGCAGATCGCCGGCGAAGCTGCCCGCGTCAAACGGAACGGCCTCCGCCAGCGGGATCGCCGCAGGTTGGTATCCGCCTGGCGCGGTTGTCGGAATGGCCATCGCCAACGGCGGGGCCGAAACGGCCGGCGGCAGCGGCACATCGACCGGCAGGGCCATGGGAATCGCCGGGGGTCCGACCGGCAGCGCCATCGGCGCCCCAGCGGGAAGGGCCATCGGCGGGCTGGCAGCCGCGGCTGGAGGGAGGCCCGGCGGACTCGAATGAAAGTCGCTCGGTCGCAGCGCCGGCGGCAGGCCGCCGTTTTCCGAGAGGTTGATTTCGATGCTCGCGCTGGTCGAGTCGCTCGCAGCGGGACTTGCCGCTGACGACACATTCGTCGGCGTCTGGCGCGGGGGGCCGGCGCCTACGCCCGGCGGCAACATCGGATCGTACGCCGCCTCGCCTTCCACCGACCGCAGTCCGGCGTTGTAATGCGACCGTCTCCTCGGGTCCAACAGGCACGTCTCGGCGGCGCTGATCTCCGCCAGCAATCGCACGGCCTCGTCGGGGGCCTCGGCAAAGCGCTGCTGCACGATCGCCCGGCGGGCGTTGCCGGCCGCTAGCACCTTGGCCGGGTCGCCTTCAAACAGCGGCAACCCTAAGAGCGAATAGTAATGCACCGGATCGGCGATGTTGAACCAGTCCCGGTACGGGCTGAACCCCTTGCTCATCGCTGGACCCCGAAGGGCTCCTCTGCACCCTGACATGGCCGACGGCGCTTGTCAGGGGACTCTGCTCTGCACTCTTCGTTGGGACTGTTCGTTGGGAATCTGCTCCCGCCGTGGGCGGCTTGTGCGTCGTGCCCAGCGCCCACCGAACCAATGTTCATTATGCGCCAAAACTAACGTCGAGAAAAGCTGTTACGGCCGGCCGGCGGGTGGACGGCAAACCGCCCTGACTGCGAACTTGGCCGTAGCATCGCTCGTACTGCTGACGATGGCGGATATAATGGGGCAGCGACGAATGCGTCGCCGGCATCCGGCGGTGCGAACGGTCTGCCGCAGCTTGGACGCTTCTCAACCCTCGGTTGGTTGCCAAATCGAGCCAATTGCAATGACAGCCGAAGCCCAAATCGACGATGCACAGAACGTTTCCGGGGCGGAAGTCGATTACGAGCAGTACCGGGCCATGTGCACGCCCGCGGCGCTCAGTTTCGCCTTGGGCCTCCTTTCGCCGCTGACCTTCCTCTCCTGGGGGCTGGGCGCGATCCCCTTGCTGGGATTGCTCTTGGGAATTCGCGGTTGGCGGCAGGTGCGCGCCCGGCCGTCGGAGTTGGCCGGGTTGCGGGCAGCCCAACTGGGGGTTATATTTTGCGCGGTGTTCCTGCTGGGCGGGTGGAGCTACCTGGCGTACGATTATGCCACGGAGGTCCCGCCGGGTTACGAGCGGATTTCGTACGCCCAGTTGCGGCCGCCGGCGGGCGAGCAGCCGGTCGTCCCGACGATCCAGGCCAGCGACCTCAACGGCAAAAAGGTGTTCCTGAAGGGCTACATTTACCCTCAGGGTGAGAATCAGAAGTACGTGCGGTTCCTGCTTTGCCGCGACAACGGCGACTGCTGCTTCGGCGGCACGCCGCCGCTGGGCGACGTGGTGATGGTTTTGATCGAGGGGGACCAGCCGGTTCGCTACACGCCCTACTTGCGAAAGGTGGCCGGGAAGTTTCGCGTCGAGCCGTCGCAAGTCGGGGCCGAGGGCAACGGCACGGTGCAGGTGGTGGTGTACCACATTGAGGAGGCGGTCGTCCAATGAAAGACGTCCGGACAGGATGGCTGGCGTGTCTTTCGATCGCTTTGATCGCCCTGGCGGGCTGCGCCGACTCGAACGCTTCCACCAACTCAGCTTCGTCCACCGAGACGACCGCCGCATCGGGCGGCGGCAACGTTGGCTCGCCCGCCGTAACCCCCGTGTCGGCGCCTGCCGCCGCGCAGGTCAATGGCGCGGCCCAGCCGGCCCGTCCCGTGCGCCCGCCGCGGAAGGTCGGCGATCTGTACGAGATCTCGTTCGACAACATCAAGTTGGCGATGAACAAAGAGGAGCCGTTCCGGCGCGAGCTGATTACGCCCGAAATCGAGGCGCTCGACGGCAAGAAGGTCCGTATTCGCGGGTGGATCAACCCGAATTCGCCCGGCGCCTATCGGCCGCAGATCAGCAACTTCGTGTTCGTCCGGGACAACATGGAATGCTGCTTCGGGCCTGGCGCCGCGGTCTACGACTGCATCATGGTGGAGCTGAGGCCGGGCGTGTCGACGAGCTTCACCACGCTGCCGATTGCCGTGGAGGGGACCTTCCGCATCGATGTCTGGAAGGACGAGTTCACCGACACAGTGATGGCGATCTATCACCTCGACGGCGAGGCCGTCATCCAATAGCGGGGAACCCTCTTATGCCCCGCCTTCTTCCGCTGTCGCCGGCCGCCATGGCGCTTGCGGCCTGGGCGTTGTCCGGGGGGGCCATTCTCGCCTGCCCGTTTTGCTCGGCCTACAAGCCGACGCTGTCGCAGGACCGGGAGTCGGCGGCGGTGGTGGCGCTGGCGGAAGTCACGTCGCGCGCCGATGCAACGTTGAAAGTGCGCGTGCACCACGTGGCCAGCGGCAAGTCGCGAATGGCAGGTGTCGCGTCGCTGGCGATCGAAAGCGATCTGGAGGCCAGGCCCGGCGCGCTCGTGCTCTTGCTGGCCGAAGCGCCGGACGACGGCAAGCTGCAATGGACTGCGTTTCGGGCCAGCGAGCTGTCGTTTGCCTATCTGCTCAAGGCCCCTTCGCTGCGGACCGACCAGGCCGAGCGGCTCAAGTATTTCGCCAAGTACCTCGAGCACGCCGACCCGGCGATTGCCGAGGACGCGTATCTGGAGTTCGCCCACGCGCCGTTCGACGTCGTCGCCAAGACGGCCGATTCGCTCGACGGCGAAAAGCTCCGCGCCTGGCTGGCCGACGAAGCCGTGCCCGCCGAGCGCAAGGGCCTCTATGGCCTGGCGCTGGGGCTGGTCGGTCCGCCCGAAAAACGCGCAGAGAACGCAAAGTTTCTTCGCAAGCTGGTCGAGGCGCCGGGGACGGACTTTCAGGCCGGCTGGGACGGCATCATCGGCGGGTTTCTCGTCGCCGACGGCGAGGCGGCGCTCAAGACGCTCGAGGAGCTTTACCTGGCCAAGCCCGACGCCGCCGTGGGGCACGTGCGGCACGCGATGACCGCTCTGCGGTTCTATCGCGAGTTCGGCCGCGACATCCCGCCGGAACGGCTGGCGCAGGCCACGCGCCGCCTGGTCGAACGGCCCGCCTTTGCGGCCCTGGCCATCGCCGATTTGGCGCGGCTGGAGGACTGGGATTCCGTGGACGCCGTGGCGGCCCTTTTTGGGCGCAAGGACTTCGACGACGTGCAGACGAAGAAGGCCGTCGTCTTCTTCCTGTTGGCCTGCCCGCGGCCCGAGGCGCGTACGCGCCTGGCGGCGATCCGCCAGCGCGACGAGAAGTTCGTCGCCGCGGCGGAGCGGCAATTCGGGCAGTCGGACCAGGACAAGTGACGCGGCGGTAGGACGCATTTGGGAAGTGCGTCGCGCCGGGCGTGTAACGGCGAAATTCGCGCGGCGCCGTGCCTGGTCGCATCGCCGTGATCGGCAATCCCGCGACGCATTTCCAATGCGTCCGGCGATGCATAGGATGGTCGAAGGCGGTCCGCAGTGCGCCGGGATCTTCGGTCCGCTTCGGACGCATTGAAATGCGTCCGTTGAATCGCAGGGTGTCGAACAGAGAACGGCCTCGCTCGCCCCGTCGCCGAACTCGCCCAACCGACGACGCATTTCCGATGCGTCCTACGATGCAACAACCCCGCAAGAAGCAATCCCGCCGCACGCTGCTGGAAGTCCGCGGCATGCACTGCGCAAGCTGCGTGGGCCGCGTGCAGTCGGCGCTTTTGGGCGTGCCGGGAGTCGAGCGGGCGGCCGTGAACTTGCCGCTTGGGCAGGCGACGGTCGAGCTGGACCCGAGCCGCGTCACGAACGAGGCCCTCTTTGAAGCCGTGGCGGCGGCCGGCTACGAAGCCCGCGTCGCCGCGCCGTCGGCCGTGCGCGAGCTGGCCCAGCGCGAGGCGGCCGAGCAGCAGGCCTGGCTTGGCCGCTGGGTCGTGGCGATCGTCCTCACGTCGATCGTGATCTTGTTGTCGTTCGTGCCCGGCTGGATCGCGTGGTTTCACGCAGTGCATGCCCGGGCGTACATCGTCGGGTCCGTGCAGCTTGTGCTGGCGGCGGTTGTCGAGGTCTATGTCGGCTGGCCGTATTTCGTCGGCGCTGTGAAGCGGCTCAGGCATTTCACGGCCGATATGGACACGCTCATCGCCCTGGGCACCGCCGCGGCGTTCACCGGCGACGTGATCCACCTCGCGCGGCACGGCAGCAGCCATTTCATGGACGGCGGGCTGATCTTGGGGTTCATCAGCCTGGGCCGGTGGCTGGAATCGAAGGCCAAGGGCCGGGCTTCGGCCGCCATCCGCAAGCTGCTCGACTTGACGCCGCCCGAGGCGAACCTGCTCGTCGATGGCCAGCCACAGCGCGTGCTGATCGAGCAGCTTGAGGTCGGGCAGGCGATCCTCGTCCGTCCCGGCGAGCGCGTGCCGGTCGACGCCCGCGTCACGTCGGGCCATTCCGCCGTCGACGAATCGTGGCTGACGGGCGAGCCGTTGCCGGTGGAAAAATCGCCGGGGGCGGCGATCCTGGCGGGCAGCATCAACGGCGGCGGGTCGCTCGCGGCCGAGGTGACGCGCGTCGGCGGCGACACGGCGCTGGCGAAGGTCATCGACCTCGTGCAGCGAGCGCAGGAATCGAAGGCCAACGTGCAGCGCTTGGCCGATTACGTCGTGGCGCGGTTCGTACCCGGCGTGCTGATTCTGGCCCTGGCCACGCTCGTCGTTTGGGGTTTTCTGAACGATGGGCCGCGCGGCGCGACGGCGGCCATCGCCGTGCTGGTCGTGGCCTGCCCTTGTGCGCTGGGGTTGGCGACACCGGTCGCGGTGCTTGTGGCCAGCGGACGGGGCGCGGAATTGGGCATCCTCATCAAGGACGCGCTGGCGCTGGAGACTGCCGGCCGGCTGACCGACGTGATCCTCGACAAGACGGGCACGTTGACGCTCGGCAGGCCGCAGGTGGCAGCCATCGCGCCGTCGCCCGGCGTGACCGAAGCCGAACTGCTCGCTACCGCGGCGGCCGCGCAGCAGCTCAGCCAGCACCCTTTGGCGGCGTGCATCGTCGAGGCGGCACGCGAACGAAAGATCGAAATTCCCCACGCTGCGGAGCTGGCCGTGCTGCCGGGGGAGGGAATCTCGGCCAGAGTCAATGAGCAAGAGGTGCTCGTCGGAAACGAGAGGCTCCTCTCGTCGCGAGGCATCTCGTCGGCCGAAATCAGAGACGAGATCGATGCCGCCGGCACCGCGGGGCAAACGCCGCTCTTTGTCGTCCGCGCCGGCGAGCTTCTGGGAACGATCGCGGTCGTCGATCAGGTCGCGCCGCAAAGCAAATCGGCCGTCGAGGCGCTGCGGCGGCTGGGGCTTACGGTCCATCTCGTCACCGGCGACCGACGCCAGACGGCCCAGGCCGTAGCGCAGGAAATGGCGATCGAGCACGTCGTGGCCGAGGTCGTGCCCGAACAAAAGGAAGTGGAAGTCCGCAGGCTGCAATCGGCCGGGCGCGTCGTGGCGATGGTCGGCGACGGCATCAACGACGCGCCGGCCTTGGCCGCCGCGGACCTTGGGATCGCGCTGGGCACGGGCGCCGACGTGGCCATCGAAACGGCCGACATCGTGCTCGTGCGGCAGGACCTTTCGGGTGTGCCGGCCTCGATTGCGCTCGCCCGCGCCACGCTCCGCACGATCCGGCTGAACCTGGCCTGGGCGTTCGGCTACAACCTGGTGCTTTTGCCGGCGGCGACGGGCATTTTTGGTTTTGAGCTTCCGCCGGCGGCCGCTGCGGCGGCCATGGCGGCCAGCAGCCTGTCGGTGGTGGGGAACAGCTTGTTGTTGCGATGGCGACGCCTGCCGCAATAACATGTAGGGTGGGCGGAGCAAGCCCGACGGCTGGTGGGCCTTCGCTCGGGGCCAGTCACGGATGCTGAGATCAAAGCAGATTCGCCCAGAAGCGGCTTGCGACGCCCACCAGCGGTTCTCCGCGAGCCTGGCCCAGCCTACGAATACATCGACAGCCGCGGCCGCGCAAAGTACATTCACTCAAGGGCGCGCCATCATCGCGCGTCGGTCCCACGGGTTGCAACCCGTGGGCTTTGGGTTGGATGTCGATCGAGGAGGACGCCGTGCAACGGAACCAAAAAAACCAACGCTCTGGTGAATCCCCTACGCGGCGCGACTTTTTGCAAACGGCGGCTGCTGCGGCCGTCGGCGGCGCTGCGCTGGCCGGCCCGGTGAACCTGGCGGCGGTCGCCCATGCCGGCGGCAGCGACGTGCTGCGAGTCGGCCTGGTCGGCTGCGGCGGCCGGGGTACGAAGGCGGCCGGCGAGGCGCTGCGGGCCGATCCCAACGCCAAGCTCACGGCCCTGGCCGACGCCTTCCAGGACCGGCTCGAAGGCAGCCTCACGGCGCTTTTGAAGCGGGACGACCTGGCCGGCAAGATCGACGTGCCTCCGGAACGCCGCTTCGTGGGATTCGACGCCTATCAGGAACTCATCGCCTCGGGCGTGGACGTCGTGCTCTTGGCCACGCCGCCGCACTTCCGGCCGATGCACCTGGCGGCCTGCATCGAGGCCAAGAAGCACGTTTTCGCGGAAAAGCCCGTGGCCGTCGATGCCCCCGGCGTGCGCTCCGTCCTCAAAACGTGCGAGCGGGCGCAGTCGCTCGGCCTCTCGGTCGTGTCGGGACTGTGCCTGCGCTACCACGCCGGCTTCCAGGAGTTGATCAAACGTATCCACAACGGCGCGATCGGCGACGTTCACACGCTGTTGGCCAACGACTATCGCGGCCCGATCTGGCTGCGCACGCGCGAGCCCGGCTGGAGCGACATGACCTGGCAGATGCGCAACTGGTATTACTTCACGTGGCTGTGCGGCGACTTCAACGTCGAGCAGCACGTGCACTACCTGGACGTCTGCGCGTGGATCTTCGGCGACTACCCGGAGAAGGCCGTGGGCATGGGCGGGCGGCAGGTGCGCACGGGGAAGGAATTCGGCAACATCTACGACCACCACAGCGTCGTCTACACGTTCAAGAACGGGGCCCGGCTTTTCAGCAACACCCGCCAGCAGCGCGACTGCTACGGCAACATGAGCGCCCACGCGGTGGGCAGCCGCGGCTCGGCTGAGGTCTCCGAAGGGAAGCTGGATATCCGCAATTCCGGCAGCGAGCCGTGGCAGTTCACGAAGGAGGTCAAGAGCATCTACCAGGTGGAGCACGACGAGCTGTTCGCCGGCATCCGCAGCGGCACGCCGATCAACAACGGCGAGTACATGGCCAAGAGCACGCTCCTGGCGATCATGGGCCGGATGGCCACGTACACCGGCAAGGAGATTTCCTGGGAGCAGGCGCTGAACTCGAAGGAGACGCTGGCGCCGGAACGATACGACTGGGACGCGGCGCCGCCGGAGCCGGTGATCGCCGTCCCGGGAGTGACGAAGTTCGTATGAGCTGGAGTACCGCCTGTTGGAGTACCGCCTTTAGGCGGTTGTCTGAGGATCGTCCGTTCGCGTACCGCCTAGGCGGAAAGAAGACCGGCCAAAGCCGGGACTCCAAGTATCCCAAATCCGCATGACCTCTCCGTTGGTCGCCGTGATGATGGGCAGCAAGTCCGACTGGGAGACGATGCGCGCCGCCAGCGAAGTGCTCGCGCAGTTCGGCGTGCCGCACGAGTGCCGCGTCCTGTCGGCCCACCGCACGCCCGATGAGACGGCGAAATACGCCCGGACGTCTGCGGCCAGGGGCATTCAGGTCATCATCGCCGCCTCCGGCGGGGCGGCGCATCTGGCGGGCGTCGTCGCCGCCCACACGGCGCTTCCGGTCCTGGGTGTGCCGATGCAGAACAACGCCTTGCACGGGCTCGATTCGCTGCTGTCGACCGTGCAGATGCCGGCCGGCATTCCCGTCGGCACGCTGGCCATCGGCGAAGCGGGGGCGCGGAACGCGGCGCTGCTAGCCGTCCGCATTTTGGCGCTGGGGCGCCCGGACCTCTTGGCGAAGCTTGAGGCGTTTCACAAGGAGCAGGCGGCCAAGGTGCTGAATGAGACGGCGGTCCCGCCGGCCAGCGGCCCGACCGGAGCGTGAGGGTCGAACGAAAAACAATGTCGTCTTTCGCGGAGCGAAAGGCGACCCTTCGGGAGGTTTCGTCACGAGGCGAGCCGGGCGGAATCGCCCTCGTCGAAGACAATTTCCCCCTCTTCGCTCGCTTCGCAGAGGTTGAACCCCTGGCTGACGATGCGGTTTTCCTCGGCCTCGTGGGTCAGGAGCGTGCGGAGGAAGGCGTCGAACCGGGCCAGCGCGGCGGGCGGCACCGGCTGCGGCCGATCGACCAGGCCGATGATCCGGTCGAGTTCGGCCAGCAATTCCGGGTGCTGCTTCTCCAGTTCGCGGGCGCGGCCCGCAAGCTGCGGCTGGCGGCAAACCGCCTCCTCGATGCAGCCTCCCTGTTCCTCTTCCGTGAAGTGCCGGGCAAGCCGGGCGC
Source organism: Planctomycetia bacterium (assembly GCA_016177915.1). Classification (GTDB taxonomy): domain Bacteria; phylum Planctomycetota; class Planctomycetia; order Pirellulales; family S012-138; genus JACOUI01. The sequence continues at coordinate 124 of JACOUI010000295.1, read as the reverse complement.
GCAGGGCCTTGAGCTCCGCGGCCGCGGCGGCCGCGTGCTGCACGTCGGAAGGCTCGGTCTCCTTGTGCAAGAGCGACTGCACGGTACGAAGCTCGCGATTCAGCTCCTGGTGGTCGCGAAGCAG
>JACOUI010000294.1 GCA_016177915.1 Planctomycetia bacterium | reverse complement strand
GGGTGGGGGTGGGGGTGGGGGTGGGGGTGGGGGGTTGAGGGCCGATCGAGCCCGGCCTCAGGATCTCGTCCTTCTCACTCAGCCGTTCCCCGCGGCAGGCCGCCACGTGCAGCCCGACGGCGGAGATTCCCATCGCGCGCTCGAGAATCTCGACCGACGCCGTGTAGCGCGGGTTGACCTCCACGGGCCAGGCGTCGCCGCCATCGTCGAGGACGAAATCGACGCCGTAGAGACCGACGAGAGAAAACTCCGCTGCCAGCGTTTGCCCGATCCGCTCGAGCTGCTCGTGCGTCTTTGACGCCACCGCAAGCGGGCCGACGCTGCCGCAGTATTGAAAACTCGCGCCGCCGCACCAATTGGCACCGATCAATTGCTCCGTGACTCCCAGCAACACAGCTTGGCGAGCGGGGGGCGTCAGCGCCCCGGTGTCTTTCCCAGGCGACACCTGCGACCCCGGCGCAACCCCCCCTGCCCCCCCTTCGTAAGGGGGGGACGTGACGGACTCACCCCCCCTAGCCCCCCCTTGGGAAGGGGGGAAAGTCGGCGGCGACGCAACGCCCACGTACACCGCCGCGCACGGCGTGCCTGCCATCCGCCGCTGAAAAAACCACTTGCGATCCTCCGGCGGCGCACGGTTCGCCCCGTCCCAGATTTCCACGTGCGCCCCGCCGGCCGAGCGCCGCTTCTTCCGCAAGAAGCTGCCGTCGCGCGGCAGGCCCGCGGCCGTGTCAAAGCACTCCGGACAGCAGAGTCCCGCCCGTGCCAACGCCGCATGCACGCACTGGGGATCGCGGACCGCCCGGACGACCTCGCCTGAATTTCCTAGCAGCGGCCGCGACGCGGCAATCCGGTCGATCAGGTCGGGATAATTCTCCAGCGCGCCCGTGTACATCCACTCTCCCGGCGGCGACTGCGCGGCGATTTCCGCGAGGCCGCGAGGATAGTGTGCACACCGCACGGCGGGGCACGCCCGCCGCAAATCGGCGTCGCCAAACAGGTCGCCCGCCGTGACGCGAAACCCGGCCCTAATGGCCGACATCGCGGCCGCCCGCGCGCTGGCACCGAGGATCAATAGCGTCTGGCCGGAGGGGCCCATGTGCTGCGTGCCATCTCCCGCCCGCTCGCGGGCATCCACCGTTCACAGCCCAAGCTGCTTCATGTCTGCGGCCTTAGCGGGCGGATGGAAGAACAGGGCCAGACCGATTGCCGCCAGCAGCGCCGTCCCGGAGGGAATGAGAAAGAGCTGTTGGAAGTTGGTGACTTTCTCGATTGTGAAAACATCCTTGAGGTATGGCCAAAGGAAGTACCCCACGAGCGGCCCAAATCCGAGGATCAGGAAATTGAAAAGCCCCTGAGCGCTTGAGCGCGCGTCCTTGGGGAAGAACTCCTCGACAAAGATGTAGACCGTGGCGAAGAAAAACGCGTAGCAAATGCCGTGCAGGATGTTAATCGATACCGCCACCCAGGGGATCGGCACAAATGCAAACACGCCAAAGCGGACGGCGTGGCCCAGGATGCCGATGATCATGGTAATCCGCCAGCCACAGGCCTTCAGGAAGAGCGCAAGAATCGCCATCGTCAAGATCTCGGCGACCTGGCCGATGCTCATAACCGGCATGATCCAGTTCTGGGCAATTCCGACCTTCTGCAAATAAGTTTCGGTAAGCGTGAAGTAGCACGTGTGGACGGCGGCGTCGAAAAACGTAACGACGAACAGGACCAAAACGAACGGAACCGCCAGGAGTTTCCCGGCCTTGAGCCAGGCGAGACGGTCCATGCCGGACGCAGGCTTCGGAGGCGTGTGAGGCAGCGTCAGGCTGAAGGCCGCCAGGGCGAAAGACGCCACGCCTGAGAGGTAGAACATGAAGGTCTTCGATTCGCGCAGTGCCTCTCCCGTTTTTCCCGTGCCGAGCACCTCGCCGAGCCAACTGACGAAGGGGACCGAGCCGAAGGCGGGCACCTTGGCCCAATCCGCTAGGATGAAAACAAACGGCCATGCCGCGGCAATCCAGCCGATCGTGCCCCACAGGCGAACGGGGCCGAAATCTCGTTGAGGATCTTTGACGTGCGTGAACGCAATGGAGTTGGTGATGGAGATCGTCGGCACGTAGAAAAGCGAGTGGACCAGCATCAGCAAAAAGAACGTCCAGAAGTCCCTGGCCCACGCCAGCGCAAAGATGCACGCGCCCCCGATCAGATGACTTGCGGCCACGAACTTCTCGGCCGCGAAGTTGCGGTCTGCGAACTGATTGCTGAAGAACATGGCGGCAAGGCCGGCGATCGAGAACGCGTTCATGACGAGCGCGATTTGCCACCAATTAAAGTTCAGGCTGCCATCGCCCAGATACTGGTAGATCTGCGGCAGCCACGCCCCCCAGATGAAAAACTCCAGGAACATCATCACCGCGAGCTTGAACTTTGTGCCGTTCATGACGTGCGCTTCAATGAGGCGTGAAACAAGGAATTGCGGCGGATTCTAGCCGCCCTGTAGCGCCGCCGCAATCTTTTCCCCCGTCACCGGCGAAATCACCCCCCGCTCGCAGATGATCGCCCGGATCAGCCGGGCGGGCGTCACGTCGAAGGCGGGATTGTAGACCGCGATCCCTTCGGGGGCCGTCCGCCGTCCGGCAAACGACGCGACTTCGTCGCCCGGCCGCTGCTCGATGGGAATCGCCGAGCCGTCGTCCAGCGACAGGTCGAACGTGCTCGTGGGGGCGGCCACGTAGAAGGGGATGCCGTGGGCCTGGGCCGCCAGGGCGACGGAGTACGTGCCGATCTTGTTGGCCGTGTCGCCGTTGGCCGCGATCCGGTCGGCGCCGGTCACGACCGCCTGCACCCGCCCCTCGCGCATCACCTGCGCCGCCGCCGAGTCGCAAATCAAGGTCGCCTCGATCCCCCGCTGCGCCAGCTCCCAGGCCGTGAGCCGCGCCCCTTGCAAGAGCGGGCGGGTCTCGTCAACGAAAACGTGCAGCCGTTTCCCCTCCTCGTGCGCCGCGAAGAAAACTGCCAGGGCGGTGCCGTAGTCGGCCGTGGCCAGCCCGCCGGCGTTGCAGTGCGTGAGCACGCCCTGTCCGTCGGCAAGCAGCTTCTCCCCGTGCCGCCCGATCGCCCGGCACATCTGCCGGTCTTCCTCTTCAATCGCCCGCGCTTCATCGAGCAGCGATTGAAGAATCGCGCGCGGGCCCTTGCCTTGGTGCAATTCCGCCGTGCGCCGCATCCGATCCAACGCCCAGAACAAATTGACCGCCGTCGGCCGGCTTGTCGCCAGGTGTTTCGTCACCTCGTCGAGCCGCGCAAAGAGCGCCGCTTCGCTGCCGGCCGCGACATTCTGCAGCCCGACGCAAACGCCGTACGCCGCCGCCACGCCTATGGCCGGCGCCCCGCGGACTTTGAGCTCGCGGATCGCCTGCCACACGTCCTCGACGCTGCGGCAGTCGATTTCGCGCAGCTCCAGCGGCAGCAGCGTCTGGTCGATCAGCCGCAGATGGCCGTCCAGGCCGCCGACCCAGTGCAGCGTGGGGGGAACGGTACTGGCGCTCATGGTTTTTCTCGCTCGGTCGCGGCGAGCATACCGTGCCGGCCCGCTCTCGTCACGTCGCGCGCGGCCAGGATGCTCCAGGCGCAGAAAAGTCCGATCGTCGGACTCGTCGTGGCCAGTACCAATACCGGCAACTCCAACGGCCCGGCCGCGGCGAGCGCCAACCCGAAAACAACAACCCCCGCCGCCAATGCACTGGCCGCCTTCGATGCCTTTCCGGCGCGGTGCAGCGCCAGCGCCAAAAGCCCGATGGCGATCGTGTACACGCCGTTGCCGGCCGTCAGGCTGACCGCATTGACCGTCCGCTCCCAAAACAGGAATCGCTCGAGTTTCTCGGGCCGCAGCGACGCCGCCTGGGCCTCAAAGGCCAGCACGGGAAACACGACGATGTAAATCGCGTCGCACGTCAAATCGAACACGGCGGCGACAATGACCAAAGCGCGCAAAGCCAGCGCCGTCCTCTTGTCAGGCGGACCTTGTGACCCTCCGCCCTCGACGCTCTTCTTTGCATCGGCCAGAAGCCGCCCCGAAAATGCCCACATCACGCAAACCAGCGCCACGGCACAAAGCACCCAGCTCATCCAGCCCAGATACCACGCCTCGGGCCACGTCGCCAAATAAGCAATGCGCTCATTGACGGGCGTCAGCGGGCTGCCCGGGCGAATTCCGAACGCCGCCAGCGCCAGGCCGATCACGTGAATGACGACGTTCGACCAAACAACCCGCCACAACGTGCGGTCGGAAGGCCTGACTTCGCTGGCTGATTGGTCTGGGCCGGTCATAGCGGGTGCCGGAGTTCCACCTGCGGGCGGGTAGTTGACTTTGGATTCCAGATTTTGGATTTTGGACTGACAGCAGGTGAAAGGCGACGTCTTCCCCGCGAGTTTCCAGCCTCTTTCTTTGACACGTTTCCGCTCGCCGGCCTGTCTTTACGTGCTCCGGGCGGTTGTCAGCAGCCGCCGCGTGCCATAATTTAGTAGTTGCTCCCGACCCCAGTCACAAGCGCGAAGTCCTCTAGCCACCAGTCACCAACCACTAGCAACAGCCTCTAGCCTCCCCTGCCCCATGCCCGAGATCGTGACCGGCGCCGACGTGGTCGTCCAGTCGATCATCAACCACGGCGTCGACATTATCTTCGCCTATCCCGGCGGCGCCAGCATGCCGCTGCACCAGGCGCTCACGCGCTACAAGGACCGTTTGCGCACCGTTCTGCCGCGCCACGAGCAGGGGGGCGGTTTCGCCGCCCAGGGCTTCGCCCGCAGCACCGGCAAGCCCGGCGTCTGCATGGCCACCAGCGGACCTGGCGCGACGAACCTCGTCACCGCCGTCGCCGACGCCAAGATGGACAGCGTTCCGCTGGTCGCCATCACCGGCCAGGTGAAGACGAAGGTCATCGGCACCGACGCCTTCCAGGAAACGCCGATCGTCGAGGTCTGCCGCGGCATCACCAAGCATAGCTACCTCGTGACCCGCGTCGACAACTTGGCCCGCGTCATGCGCGAGGCCTTCCACATCGCCACGACCGGCCGGCCGGGACCGGTCCTCGTCGACGTGCCCAAGGACGTGCAGGAAGCCAAGGTCGCCCCGGACTACAACGTGCCGATGGATCTGCCGGGGTATCGCGTGGCGACTCTCCGCGCCAAGCCGGAGCAGCTTGCGCAAGTGGCCGCGGCCATCAAGCTCGCCCGCCGGCCGGTCATTTACGCCGGCGGCGGCGTCATCACCTCCGGCGGCTCGCGCGAGCTTTGCGAGTTCGTCCGCAAGACCGGCATCCCGATCACCATGACCGTCATGGGCCTGGGCGGGTTCCCCGCCTACGACCCGCTCTGCCTGCAAATGCTCGGCATGCACGGCACGGTCTACGCCAACTACGCCGTCGACGAGTGCGACTTGCTCCTGGCCCTGGGCGTGCGGTTCGACGACCGCGTGACGGGCAAGCTCGCCGAATTCGCCAAGGGCGCGAAGATCGTCCACATCGACGTCGACGCCTCCGAGATCAACAAGAATAAGCCGGCGCATTTCCCGATCGTCAGCGACGTGCGCTACGCCCTGGCCGAGCTGAACAAGATCGTCCAGCCGCCGGCCGATATTTCCGACTGGATCAAGAAGATCGAGCGCTGGCGGCAGGCCGACCCGATGCACTACGACGAGGACTACCCGGGCATCCTTCCGCAGCACGCCATCAGCGAGCTCTCGCGGCTCACGAAGGACCGCGAGACGATCGTCACCGTGGGCGTCGGCCAGCACCAGATGTGGACCGCCCAGTTTTTCAAGTTCCAGCGGCCGCGCACGTTTTTGTCCAGCTCCGGCCTGGGGACGATGGGCTTCGGCCTGCCGGCGGCGATGGGCGCCCAGGCGGCCAACCCCGGCAAGCTGGTCATCGACATCGACGGCGACGGCAGCTTCCTGATGAACGTCCAGGAGCTGGCGAGTTGCTACTGCGAGAAGTTGCCCGTCAAGGTGATGCTGCTCAACAACCAGCACCTGGGAATGGTCGTGCAGTGGGAAGACCGTTTCCACCAGGGAAACCGCGCGCACACGTACTTAGGTCCGATCGACCATCCGGAGGCCGTCGGCAAGGGGAACGGCGTCGGCAACCAGGAGCGCTACCCGGATTTCGTCACGATCGCCAAGGGCTTTGGCTGCGGGTCGGGCTTGGTGCGCGAGAAGGGCGATCTGATTGACGCGCTCGGCGAGATGATCGCCTACGACGGGCCGTACTTGCTCGATGTCGAGGTTCCCTATCAGGAGCACGTGCTGCCGATGATCCCGTCGGGAATGACGGTGAAGGATTTGATCAAGGGGTAGGCGCGGCGCGGCCGGCGTTTTCGTATTCCGTACTGAGTACTCCGTACTCGGCACTCCCATGTCTCCCGACGACGCAGTGCAACTCCAGATCGAAATCTATCGCCGCATGACCGGCGAAGAGCGGCTGAAGATCGGCACCGAGCTGTTCGACCTGTCGTGCGACGTCGCCCGCGACGGAATCCACCATCAGTTTCCCGAAGCCGACGCAGCGGAGGTCGAGCGCCGATTGCGCGAGCGGCTCGGTCTACCGAGGAAAGAATGACGCAGTACGAACTGCTGGCGGACTGCCTGCGGCGACTGAATGCCGGCGGGCTGGAGTACATGGTCACGGGATCCATGGCCAGCAACTTCTGGGGAATGCCCCGTTCGACTCACGATGTAGACCTCGTCGTGCGTTTGGATGCGGCCGCAGTGCCCGTCGTGATTGAGGCCTTTCATGAGGGTTTCTTTTTGCAGCCTGATGCGGTGCGATCTGCCTTGCGCCCCCCCTTTCAGTTCAATGCAATCGACGAGCGTTCGCCGTTCAAGGTCGATTTCTGGGTGTTGCGGGACGACGCGTTTGAGAGGAACATGTTCTCGCGCCGTCGGCGCGTCGAAGTCCGGGGGCAACCAGCGTGGATGGCGGCCCCCGAGGATGTTATCCTCCACAAGCTGCGGTGGAACCAACAGACGCCGTCCGAGCGGCAGCTTTCCGACGCGGCCGGGATCGTCGCCGTCCAGGGACAGACCCTCGATCGAGATTACATGACGCACTGGGCCGCGCAGCTCGGCGTTTCGGATACTCTCAACGACCTGCTCACCGGCAAGATCAAGCCGAAAAACACGTAGCGCTTCCGTGCAGCCTGCCCCTGGTCCCTCTAGCCTCTCGCCTCCAGCCTCTAGCCTCCCTCCCTCCCCCATGTGGCACGGCATCGAAGGTCATGACGACGTGGTCGAGCGCTTCCGCCAAGCGCTCGCTCGCGGGCGGCTGGCGCACACGTTCCTGTTCGTCGGCCCGGAGGGCGTCGGCAAACGCACGTTCGCTAAAAAGCTCGCCCAGGCCCTGCTGTGTCAGAAATCCCCCCCTTCCGAAGGGGGGGCACGGGGGGGTGACGTTCTGGACCCCTGCGAAAAATGCCCCGCCTGCCTCCAGGTCGCCGCTGGCTCGCACCCCGACCTGATTCAGATCGCCCGACCCGAGGAAAAAAGCAGCCTGCCCGTCGAGCTGTTCATCGGCTCGCGCGAAAAGCGCGGGCAGGAGGGGCTGTGCCACGAGCTGGCGCTCAAGCCCTTCATGGGCGGAAGGCGGATCGCGATCATCGACGACGCCGACGACCTGGCCATTGAGGGGGCCAACGCCCTGCTCAAGACGCTGGAGGAGCCGCCGCCGCAGTCGGTCCTGATCCTCATCGGCACGAGCGAGCAGAGGCAGCTTCCCACCATCCGCTCGCGCTGCCAGGTGGTTTACTTCCGCCCACTGCCGGAGGACGTCCTGGCGCGGCTGATTCAGCAGCAAGAGATCGCCGCGACGGCGGAGGAAGCGCGGCGCCTGGCCCGCTTCGCCGGCGGCAGCCTGACGGCCGCCCGTGAGCTGGCCGATCCGGCGCTGTGGGAGTTCCGCTCGTCGTTCCTGGCGGATCTGGCGACGATTGGCAAGGCGAGTGTGGCGCTTTCCGCCAAAGTGACGGCGTTCGTCGGCGAGGCTGGCAAGGAGGCCCCGCGCCGCCGGGCCCGCGCAAGGCAAGTTCTCGCGTTCGCCGAAGACTTCTTCCGGCAGCTTCTGCGCACGACGAGCGGCCTGGCGCTGGAGGGGGACGACGTTTTGCGGAAGGCCGTCGAGCGGGCAAGCGCCGCCGGGCCCGGCGCAGAGGCCGCGGCCGCCGGCGCGGAGCGATGTCTCGACGCCCTCGAGCACATCGACCGCAACGCGAGCGTCGACACCGCCCTTTGCTGCTGGGCCGACGACCTGGGCCGGATCGCCGCCACCGGCCAGCCGCTGCCCCCCATCGCCTGAGACGTTCGGCGCTACTTCTTGATGACGATCGCCTGCCCCGTCGGCAGCTCGATGACGTGCTCCGGCCGTTCGGCAAAAAACTCGTCGGCCGCGCGCCGCGCGCCAGGACACGTCACAAAGCCGTAGTCATCGAGCACAATCACCCCGCCGACGACGATGCGCGGGTAGAAATACGCCAGGCTGTCGACCGTCGGCTGATGCAGATCGACGTCGATGTGCAGGAAGCGGTATTTCCGCTCGCCGGCCGACGCAAAGCAGTCGGGAATCCAGCCCTGCACCAGCCGGCAGAAGGGGAATTCCTTGAGCCGCTCCTCAGCCACCTCGAGCGGGCTGGTGAGGTCGCCCTTCTTCCACGGGCGCTTGGCGGCGGCGCGGGCGGTGTAAGGACTATCGCCCGCTGCGTCGGCGCGGTCGATGGCCGCCGGCGGCGGAAGCCCCTGGAACGAATCGAAGCCCAAGTGCTCCTCGCCCGCGGCATAGGTCCCTTCCAGTGCCTTGCAAATGAAAGCCGAGCCCACGCCTCGATAGACGCCGCACTCGGCCGTCGAGCCACGTAGCTCGCGCACGGTCCGCAGCCACTGCAAGAGCGCGAACCGCCGGTCGAGATCCTGCCGCTTGTCGAAATACCGCTCGTACGGCGCCAGCCACGACTGGTCGTTCCACCACGACACGTGCGGATGATAGAGCAGCCGGTCGGCCGCCCGCGCGAGCCTTTCGGCGGCGCGATTGACGCCCGTATCCAGCAGATCCGCGCGAATGACGCGCCGCAACAGTGCGCGCATGGGTCTTGTCCTTGCGGTGATTGTTATTTGGGTTGAAGGGGAGGCATGGCAGCCATTCTGTCAGCCACTCAACGACGGCCACAGACCTCGGCATACAGCTCGGCCAGCCGTCGCGCCTGCCTTACGACGTTGAAGTTCTGCTCGATGTGCAGCCGTGCGGCGTCGAGCATGGGGCGCCAGGTATCGGGTCCCTCCAGCAACCACCGAATTTGCTCCGCGAGAATCGTCGGCGACCGCTCCGGCGCCAGCAGTCCGGTCCGTCCATGCAGCACGACGGATGGAATGTCGCAGTGCGTCGTGCTCACGATCGGCATGCCGGTCGCCGCCATTTCGATCAGCGTGACGGGTGCTCCGCCTTCTGTGTCGCCGTCGTCAGCCGTCAGACTGGGGGACAAGAACAGGTGGTGTCGGTAAGCTTCCTCCAACAGGACGGCGTGCGGCTGATACCCCAGCAAGCGCGTGCAGTCCTGCAAGCCGCAGCCGTGCAGCGTCTGCAGGATGGTCTGCTTCTCTCGCTGGCTTCGGTCGTCGTCGCTTGCATCGCCTATGATCGTGATCTCCAATGCGTCCACGTCACCGCGAATGCATCCTAGCGCCTGGAGCGCGTCCGGAATTCCCTTCTTCTGCCGGAACGTCGCGGCAATCAGGACGCGGAATGGGTCGCCCCGCGACCACGCGCGAGGTTGGTACGCAATGTGATCGACGTCGATTCCCAATCGCTGGACGTCCACTTTCTCTTCCGGACATTCCAGTGCGCGGATGCACTGTGCCATGTGCGGCCCTTCGCACAACACGAGGTCGGTCTGGCGGAACAGTTTGCGGTAACGAACGCGCCAAACCGGGTCGCTCATCGGCAGATAACCCACGTCCTTTCCGTAGAAGGTCACGACGTGCGCCATGCGATGTTCCTGCAGGGCGTCGAGATTGCGGTACGCGTAATGCCCCCAATGCGAATGGAGCACGTCGGTCCTGAAGCGGCGCGCCATGCGCGAAACGTGGGCCACAAATGCTTCGACCATGGACGGCGACGTCCGCCAGCGGGAGAACCATGGCCAAGGAAAGGGTTGTTTCAAGGGATAGATGTTGTCGATCGCGAACTGGTCGAGGTGCGCCGTCTCCCGGCACGCCACGTGATTTGTTACGTGCCTCGGCAGGTGCTTTACCTGATTGAACAACCAGGTGGAGGTGCGCGGCAACCAAACCGGCACCGCGTGCAGGACGCGCAGCGGGCGCGCGGCGGCCCCGACATCGAACGCCTGGTCGGCGTTTGCCGAGGTGCCCGCGCGCATCCGGAGGTCGCCGCGAGCGCACTCGTGCACCGGCGGATTCACATCGCCAGCAGCCCTGTTGCAGCCGGGTACGGTGCCCGTCCAAGGCGCCTTGGTCATACCATTCTCCGCGATGCTCACGCGTTCGGCAGCGCACGACCCTCTGGTGAGCGTGCATCTCGGCGTGGCTAGGATCCGCCCTCGCCTTTGATGAGGTACCGGCACGAGTAGTCCACGTGGTGCAGGAATGAACGCACGCGCTGCCGGGAGAGGAACTCGTCGATCGCCGCGCGGGCTCCGTCGCAGTAGCCGTAATCGTCAAGGACAAGGGCCCCCCCGTTACTGAGCTTCGGATAGAGGTGCTCCAGGCAAAACAACACCTGCTCATACCAGTCGCAATCCACGCGCAGGACCGCCAAAGCGCGAATGTTCTCAAGCGCCGGCGGCACTGTCTCCTGAAACAGGCCCCGGTGATACGTCAAAAAGTGCGTCGGATATGCGATCAGCCTCTCCAGCAGTTCGCGGCACGCGTCTAACGCGCCTCGGTTGTCGGCCTTTCGCAGACTTCCAGCTTGAAGATCCCTGAAGCGGTTGCCGTCGTTCTGTGTGGGATCGGGCCAGTCGCCCCACGTATCGAAGAGATGAATCCTGCGCCGCGTTGCGCCGTATCGAAGATTGGCGAGGGCCATGATCCCTGCAGAGCCTCCGCGCCAGACGCCGCACTCGGCCAGATCGCCGGCGATGCCCTTTCGTTCGACGTGACGAACGAGATTGTGAAGCACGACACAGCGGTCATACTTCGTCATGGTGTACGGTTCAACGACCTTGATGTCGGCGACGGCTTCGGCCTCGTGGTCGTAACCGCGTCGGAACTGCGGAAAGTAGCGCGCGCACCCAAGAGGAAAGGCGGTAGGCGCCTGCGGGACCGCGGGCGCTTGCGAACGGCCGTCGTGCCCGCCAAGGGCGCGGGCAAGGCGCCGCTTCACGGCCGAGAGCAAATGACTCATTCAGCAACCTCCACCGAGCGGCGGACGACTCATCCCTGGCCCTCCCATTCGAGCCTTCGCCAAAGGCGCGGCCGACCCGTCTCGTAGCGGCGGCGTGGAGACCGCGATGCGTCTAGGCCGAGCGGGCGAATCGCCTAGGCGGCTTCGCGGTGTTGAACGTCGGCGTCCATGGGTTTGCGGGCGACGACGGTATACATCCATGTCCATTCCTCGGTCGTATCGAGCCTCTCCGCCAGGGCGGCGATGCCCTGCGCGACGAGTCCGATCAAGGGGATCACCGGCACGTAGCGAAGCGGGCCACGATGCCAGCGTCCGATGTAGTAGCACAGCAACGTTGCAAATGTCGTGGGAAAACCGGCCATGGGACGGACTTCAACCACGTCGAAGCCGACCTTTCGAAAGAGGTGCGCGAGTCCGTATTTCGTGTAGCGGAAGAAGTCGTGCGGCTCCGCGTGCAGGTGCCAGATGAGTGGCACCGTGTAGACGGCAAATCCGCCCGGCTTCAGGACGCGGTGACACTCGCGCAGCGCTTGCTCAGGTTCCGCCAGATGCTCCAAAGTCGCGGTGGACAGGGCGCAATCAAAGTGGGCGTCCCCGACCGGGATCTCGTAGGCGGTCCCCACCAGGTCGGTTTTGGCGGCCTTGTTGAAGGGCCGGTCCCGGTCGAGCCCGATGTACTCCGACACGCCCGGCGCAACAAGGTGGTAATAGGGCTTCGTTCCGCAGCCGATGTCGATGAGGCGGCCGGTCAGGTACTTTGCGGCGGAGCGTCGGACCTCCCGCTCCATGATGCGGTAGATCAACAGGGTCTTCCATGTCTTCGCCATGATCGCGGCCCTCGCCGATGTCGTTTTAGTAGCGCCCCGCGCGCGATGCTGGAAGTTGGCAGAGCGGAGGAAGATTCACGCCCGGAAACCTCGTGACAGCAGCCGTCGGGAATGGAGGTGTGGAGGAAGCAACATGACGTTCGCCGAAACGCTAACCTGCTTGTCGCCGCCATAAGCGGATTTTCCCCTGGCGGTGCGCAATAAAGTTGCCCTGGTCATCCCTGCCGACAGTTCCAGATTGTTCGCCGCAAGCACCGAGCTCGTAGGGGCCGATTCGCCACGGGCCGCCCGGCGGGTAGGCCACGGCGTCGAGCCAGGGCTGTGTCCCACGGAGAAAGTGCCAGACACGCTGCAAGTCCCACTCGTCCCATTGCACGAGCGGTTCGTCCCGACGCACGATCCGTGCCTTCGGGAAGTCGTGTCGCGGTTGGGGGCGAAGGCGGGCGGTGCCGCTTTCGAGTTCGTTCAGCGCCTCGCAGAGCAGGTTGGCAGCGACGTCAGCGCCCCGTCGCTCGGCCTCGCCAACCTCCGTGCCGCGCTCGACGAAGAACGGCGCCTGCTTGAGGATCGGCCCTGTGTCCTGGCCCTCATCGATGCGGTGGACCGTAACCCCGAAAAACTGTTCGTAGTGGTAGTATTGCCAAAACCAGGGAAAGGGGCCGTGGTACTTGGGCAGCAACGACGGATGCAAGTTCAGAAACCCGAATCGAGGGATGTTCAGAACTTCGGCAGGAAGAAGCTGCGACAACGACGGCACACAGACCACATCGGGGCAAAGCCGCCGCAGGTAAACGGCAAGATCGGGCACGTTGCCGCGGTCCAGGAACAGGTAGGGCACCGCGAATTTCTCAGCCAAGGTTTCGAGCGACTTTTCGGCAGGACGGCGCCGCGCTCTACCAAGAATCCGAGCCAAAAGCGTCACCGGCCCGGCCGCCGAGCGCGCCTGCGTCCCGGCGGTCGCTCGCCGCACGCGCTTGGCCGACTCCACCAATCCCACGAGTTCATGCCTTTCGGCAACGGCCGCTAAGGGGGCCAGGGTGAAGTGGTTGTGCTTTCCAATGAAAACAACTCGCATCCTATCCACCTCCCTCACGGCGCCGCTGGCCGTTCTTCGATGGATATCCCAGAGTTCGGCGGACCGCTGCGACCACGTCGTCCACATCGGCGTCGGAGAGTTTGGCTGACAGCGGGAGGCTGACCGTTTGGCGACCAGTGCGGACGGCGTGCGGATAATCGTCTGGCTGCCAGCCGAACCTATCGCGATAAAAGGGGTGTTCGGGAATGGCGACGTAATGGACGCCAATGCCGATGTTCTGCGCCGTCATGGCCCCGAGGAATTCATCGCGGCTCATGCCGGCCCGGTCGGGGTCGATGAGAATGCTGTAGAGATGGAACGAGTGACGCGTGCTCAGCTCTGGCGGCGGAGGCGCGACGACGGGGAGATCGCTGAACGCGCTCTGATATCGGTCCCAGATTTCGCGCCTTCGCCGCCAAGCGGTTTCGACCCGCGCCAATTGATGGAGGCCGATCGCCGCTTGCAGGTCCATCATGTTGTACTTGAAACCGGCCTCAACGACTTGATAGTGCCTGTATCCGTCATCGCTGAAGCGCTTCCAAGCATCCTTGCTCATGCCATGCAGCGCCAGAGTCTTCATGCGCGCCGCATCTTCTTCTCGGCGCGCCAGCACCATGCCGCCTTCGCCAGTGGCGATGTTCTTCGTGGCGTAGAAGCTGAAGCACCCGAAGTCGCCGAACGTCCCGACGGGCTGGCCGCGATACTCCGCCTCTGCGGCGTGGGCGCAGTCTTCGACGATTTTCAGGGCGTGGCGACGCGCCAAGTCGAGGATCCCGTCCATGTCGCAGGGCCGGCCGGCAAAGTGGACCGGGACGATCGCCCGTGTCCGCGCGGTAATCTTGCGCACGATTTCCCGCGGGTCGATGTTCAAAGTGCGGGGATCCACGTCTGCCAGGACGGGTGTCGCCCCCGCATGAATGATGGCGTTCACCGTGGCGCAAAAGGTCAGCGCCGTGGTAATCACCTCATCGCCGGGACCGACGCCCGCCACCAGCAGGCTGAGGTGCAAAGCGGCGGTGCAGGAGTTTAATGCGACGGCGTGGTGGGCGCGCTTGTACTTTCGAAACTCCTCCTCAAACCGTGCGACTTTCGGGCCCGTTCCAAGCCAACCAGACTTGAGACAGTCGACGACCTCCTGGATTTCGGCGTCTTCGATGAGCGGCGCGCCAAAGACAAGGAACCTGTCCTTGGGTCGCTGCGGCGGAAGCAGTGCTTTGTCAATGGACATCATGAATGTCGTCCAACGGTTTGTGGCGGCGCTGCCAGCAGTCTCACCCGCGTCCGACGACGCTTTACCCGGCCATGGCGATTGGCGCCGAGGCGCTTTCCTGATGGATGGGAACGACCTGCCAAGTGTGGGGTTGGTAGAACGTCGAATCGGCGACCGTTAGTCCTGGCTCCACCCGAAACTGAAAGTTCTCAATGCCGTCCAACTGCGTCAGCGCGCCCTGTACGACGACGGCCTTGGCGAGGTACACGCCCGGCCGCAAGCCAAGCTGAGGCGCAGACATCCGCAGCTCGCACTCGCCCGGCGCCACATCCAGCCAGGCGTCGTCATGGATCCCGGAGAGGTTCAGCGTCAACGTGGCGTCCCGTGCTGAGTCGCGGATAATCAGGGCCACGGTGATGCGCTCTAGCGGCAAAGCGACGTCGCAGCGAATGCAAAAGGTGATGGGGCGACCCGTCTGGAGGCGCGACGTGACCTCACCGTCCCCTCCCCGAAAGAACACGGACGCGATGCGCAATCCGGTCCCGGTTTCGGCCGGACGCACGTCAAGACGATTGGCCGCCGGGGCGGCCGCCCCCTTCGATACGTCGCTCTCATATTGGGCCATCACGGCGTGAATCGCACCGGCGGCCCGGCACCGCCCTTGGTTGAGGTAAATGCCGTGGTCGCAAATCGACAACACGGAATGGGGACTGTGCGACACCAGGATGAATGCCGTCCCGGCCGCGCGCATCTCCGCGAGTCGACGGTAACACTTTCCGCGGAAGGTGATGTCGCCCACAGCGAGCACCTCGTCGACGAGCAAGACATCGGGCTGCGTGTGCACGGCGCAGGCAAAACCCAACCGCGCCTTCATTCCGGAACTGTACGTCCGGACGGGGGCTTCGATCGCGGATTCCAATTCCGCGAATTGAATGATGTCGTCGAAGCGCGCGCGGATCTGGCGTCGGCCTAGCCCCAGGATGGACAAGTTAATCCAGATGTTCTCGCGCCCGCTGAGCACGGGGTTGAAACCGGCGCCCAGGGAGAGGAGCGGCGCGATTCGCCCTCGGTTCCGTACCTCGCCGACATCGGGCCGAATCACCCCGGCGATGATTCGCAGCAGCGTCGTCTTGCCGGCCCCGTTCGGGCCGACGATTCCCAGGGCTTCGCCCCGGCGGAGCTGCAAGGAGACGTTCTTGAGCGCCCAGAACTCGCCGGGTCGCAGGCGCTGGCAGCGATAACCGCGCAGCCACTGCGCGAGGATGTCGCGCCCCCCGTACAGCATCGAGCGCTTCAGGTTGCGGCAGTATTTCTTGGAGAGTTCGCAGGCTTCCACTAGCAGGTCGGCGCTGGGGGAGGCGCCGGGAGGAGCCTGCGGGATTTCGGGCTGGGCGATCCTGATCACGAGCTGACCCTTTCCACGGTGAAGACCAGCGACGTGCGGAACGCCAGCCACGACACGACGAGCAGCGGCAAAGTGACCGCCGTCACGATCAACAGGCCCCCCGGCGCCGGCGGCTCGCCCAACAGCAGGAAGCTCCGCGTTGCGACGAGCAAATGGCTCACCGGGTTGGCCGCGTTGATCGCCGACACGATCGACCCTGGCGCAGCCTGGTCGTACATGATCGGCGTCAGGAAGAACCACACGCTGAGGACGAGCGTGATGGCAAATCCGACGTCGTCGTAAATCCCCCCCAGCGGCGCGGCAAACAGCCCGATCGCCAGCCCCAGCAGAATCAGCACGCCCATCGCCACGGGCGCCAGCAGAATCCAGAAGCTCAAATCCACGCCGTACAGCGCCATCACCACCGCGATGAGTCCCAACCTTACCGTGAGATTGAACACCACCTCGCCCAGTTTGGCGAAGACCAGCGATTCATACGGGAAACGAATCCGCGCCAAAAGCGACTTGGCCTCGTTCACGGCCCGGATCGGCGCGTGGATCGCCTCCGAAAACGTCTGCCAAAGGACCGTGCCCACCAGCGTGAACAGCGTGTAGGGAATGTCGCCGGACTTGGCATTGAGGATGCCGGCCTGGCCCGCCAAGGTGAAGCTCAGCGCCAGCATCAGCGGCGGCAGGAAGGCCCAGGCATAGCCCAGCAGCGACTGCCGGTATTTCGCGCTCAGGTCCCGCACGAGCAGCCGCCAGGCCAGCTCGCGCGCGGCCCACAGGTCGGCCAGCGAGTCGATCGCGCGCTCACCCCGCGCAAACCGCCGGCGCCGAGCGGAGTTGATCCGCCAGCAGGCGTCCGTCAGCGGCGCGTCGCCGGCTGCCGGCGGCGCGGCGTCGTTTTCGAGCGGAATCGTCATAAGGGGCCGGATCATGATGCAAAACCAAGGGCCGGACAAGACCGCTTTCGCCCGCGAAAAACGGCGATGAACGCGAGTGTCGGCAGAGGGTGTAGGGTGGGCAGAGCCACCCCCGGCGCCGGCGGGCCTGCGCTGGCGATCGAGGGCTGGCACTGCGTAAACGGTCGCTCCGCGTGACTGCGGCTGGCGACGCCCACCCTCGGCTCGACGCGAGCTTGGCCCGCCCTACGCGACTGTGATAGCACGCTGCACGGCGAAGGGGTTACGCTGCCCGCCTGTGCGAAGCGTCCTTGCCGGGCAGCACGGCGGCAGCCGCGAAAAGCAGCCGCCAGGCCAGCCCCGGTCTGCCGGCGGAAAGCCGCCAGGCCTCGGCCAGCCGCCGCGGGACCGTCGTTGCCTTCCCAAAGAGCGCCCCGTACCGGTCCGCCAGATTCGCCGCCGCGGCAAGCTGGGGGTTTTGGATGTCTCTCAGCCGGCGGGCCAGCGCTCTTGCTTGCGCGCTGCTCTGCCGCAGGTTCTCGCGCGCCCGCCGCCAGCGCGACAGCTTCACCAGCCGCGCGATGCCAGACGCCCCCACGACATTTTGCCGGTGCTGTCGATAGAGCACGGTCGCCTTCGGAACGTAGGCGACGTGCCCCGCCGCCGCGGCGCACAGCGCCAGCCACCAGTCGTGCAGCACCGCCTCGGCCGGCATCGGCAAGGCAAGTTCGACAAGCGCGCGATTGCAAAGGCTCGCACACCCCGTCACGAAATTGTGCGCCAGCGCCACCCGCAGCGCGTCTTCCCCCGGGCAGTCGCGGGCGATCCGCTCATGGGCCGTGTGCGACGGGTGAAGGGTGCGAAGCTGCTCATCGACGACGCGCAAATCGGTGTGTACTAGAAGCGGCGTACGCTGGCCGTGTGCGGCTTCCAGTTCTTGCATCGCCGCCCGTTGGCGCTGGAGCTTTTCGGGCAGCCAGACGTCGTCCTGATCGGCCAAGGCCAGATAAGGTGCGCCGCGCGACGACGCCCGCAGCAATAGTTGCTCGAAGTTCCCTTTCACGCCCAACCGGCCGAGCGAGTCTTCGACGACGACCATCCGCCGGTCGCGCTTCGCCGCCAAATTGAGCAGATCGCGCGTTTCGTCCGTCGAGCCGTCGTCGCGCGCCAATAGCTTCCAGCCGCCAATCGTCTGCGATTGAACGCTTTCCAAGAGCGCCGGCAGCCAGGCGGCGCCGTTGTACGTCGCCAGCAAGATGGAAATCATGGCGTCACGGCCGCGGCCTCGGCAAAGACCAGCCGCTCCGGCGAAATCTCGCACAGCCGCGGCGCCCGCCGGTCCTTTTCCGAAAGCTTCGGCTCGCTCACCGGCCAGGGGATCGCCAGGTCCGGGTCGTTCCACAGCACCGACCCTTCGCTCGCCGCGCTGTAATAGTCCGTACACTTGTAGGCGAAGAGCGCCGTCTCGCTCGTCACGCAAAAGCCGTGTGCAAAGCCCGGCGGAACGTAGAGCTGCCGCTGGTTCTCGGCCGAAAGCGTAACAGCCTCAAAGCGGCCGAACGTCGGCGAGCCGTGTCGAATGTCCACCGCTACGTCGAACACCTCGCCTTGCAAAACGTAAACGAGCTTCCCCTGCGCCTGCGGGTTCTGAAAGTGCAGCCCGCGCAACGTTCCCCGCCCCGAGAACGACAGATTGTCCTGCACGAAAGCCACGTCGAGCCCGTGCTCCGCGTATCGCCGCTGGTTCCAGGTTTCGATGAAAAATCCCCGCTCGTCGCCGCGCGCGGCCGGCTCGAAGATCAAAAGGCCCGGAATGTCCGTCTCGACGACCTTCATTTCAAACTTTCCACGAACTGACGTTATGCGACCGCCGCGACCTTTGTGCCGGCCGGCTTCGCGCCCAGCCGCTGCCCGTCGTACCGGTCGCGCACGACCTGCCCGCACCACTCCTGGTGATCGAGATACCACTCGACGGTCTTCTTCAGGCCGGATTCGAACGACTCGACGGGCCGCCAGCCCAGTTCGCCGCGCAGCTTCGCCGCGCCGATCGCGTACCGAAAATCGTGCCCCGGCCGGTCGGTGACGAACTGAATCAGCCCCTCGTGCGGCGCGTGCGGCGAGTCGGGCCGCAGCTCATCCAGCAGCTTGCAAATCGTCCGCACCACGGCGATGTTCGTCCGCTCGCTCTCGCCGCCGATGTTGTACGTCTCCCCCACGCGGCCCTTCACGAGCACCGTCCACAGCGCCCGCACATGATCGTCCACAAACAGCCAGTCGCGCACGTTCTCGCCCGTCCCATAGACCGGCAGCTTCTTGCCGGCCAGCGCGTTCTGGATCGTCAACGGGATGAGTTTTTCGGGGAACTGAAAGTGCCCGTAGTTGTTCGAGCAGTTTGTGACCAGCACCGGCAACCCGAACGTGCGGTGCCAGGCGCGGACGAGATGATCGGCCGACGCCTTGCTGGCCGAATAGGGCGAGCTGGGGTCGTAAGCGGTCGTCTCGGTGAAGTAACCCCCCTTGCCCAGCGATCCGTAGACCTCGTCGGTCGAAACGTGCTGAAAGCGGAACTGCGCCTGCTGGTCCCTGGCCAGCGAAGTCCAATAGTTCCGCGCCGCCTCCAGCAGCGTGTAGGTGCCGACGATGTTCGTCTGAACGAAGGCCGCCGGCCCGTCGATCGAGCGGTCGACGTGCGACTCCGCCGCCAGGTGCATGACCACGTCCGGGCGGTGCTCGTCGAAGACGCGGCGCACGGCGCGCGTGTCGCAGATGTTCACGCGCTCGAAGCAATATCGCTTGTTGCCATCGACGGCGGCCAGCGTGGAGAGGTGCCCGGCGTAGGTGAGGCAATCGAGGTTGACGACCTGGGCGTCCGTCTCGCGAATCAGAAACCGGACGAGGGCCGACCCGATGAACCCGGCGCCGCCGGTGACGAGGATCTTCATGGCTTCCTGCCGTCGAATGTAGGAGGCGGCGATCTGCAAATGGCCGCGGCGGAGAAACATAGCGTGAAACGGCCCGCGACAGCAACCTTGACTTCCACTCGTGCTGGCCTGGCCGCGTGCGATTGGTCCTCTCGCTCGCTCCAAAGCTTAGGCGTTGGTTCTCTACGCCAACGGCGTTCGATAGCAAAGCCCAGGGTCGACGCGCAGCGGCGCACCCTGGGAAATCCTCGGACCTGCTATCGCCGCCAGCATCATCCCGCACGGCGCACTTGATCGTGTTCTTGCGCCGCCGCCTTTTCCGGCGCCAGCCCCCATTTCCGCAACCACCGCACATACGATCGCAAATGCCGCCAGGCGTCCGGGCTAGAGAGCTTCTTGCTGGCGCGCTGCTCGTAGTGATAGCAGTAGGTCCCACCGTTGAACATCACGTCCCATCCCGCCCGCGCCATCCGCAGGCAGAAGTCCACGTCCTCGAAGTATTTTTGAAAGCCCAGGTCGAAGCCGCCCACCTCGAGATACGCCTCGCGGCGGACCATCAAGAAGCAGCCCGAGAGCCAGTCGCACTCGAACACGCCCTGTTCGTCGCGGTCGCGGTAGAGATACCGATCGACCGACCTTCGCAAGAGCGGCCCCAGCGGCGTCCGTCGGGCCGCGATCGTCCCCAGCTTCTGGAAGCGCCGCGCTGGGAAGGCGTACGTCCCGTCCGGATGATACAGCCGGCAGCCGCTCACTCCGCACCGCGGATGCTCGCGCATGAACCGCACCATCTTCGACAGGCACTGCTCCTCCGGATCGAGCGACATGTCGGTGTTGAGGAGCAGCACGAATGGGGCCGACGACGACCGGAGAATCAGGTTCAGGTTCGCCGCGTAGCCCATCCGCCGCGAGTTCTTGAGCACCGTCATCTCGCCGACGTAACGCTCCCAATCGGCGTTCCAATCCGACGAGGCGTTGTCGACGGCGATCATCCGCAGGGCCAGGTCGTCACCTGAGCGGGCCAGCGACGAGAGGAGCCGCGGCATCCAGTACCGCTCGTGCGTGTAGATGACGCCAATTTCCAGGTCGGGCTTCGTCGCCACGGGCGTTTGTTCGCTGCGTACGGCGCTGACGTGCGGACTTGCCGCCGCGCTCGCCACCGAAACCGCTGACGCCACCGACGCCTGGGGCGTTGGGACCGCCGAATCGCCCGACGAGACCATTTCCTGTACGCAAAGCGATAGCGCCTCCTGCCATGCCGGCGCTGTCAATCCAAATCGCTCGCGCAGCCGCCCGCAGTCCAGCCGCGAGTTCGCCGGGCGGCGAGCGGGAGTGGGATATTCCTCCGTGCGGATCGGCTCAACGTTCTGCACGGCCAGCGAAATGCCGTGCTTCCGGGCAAATTCAAAAATCGCCGTCGCCAAGCCGTGCCAGGTCGTCTCCCCCCGGCAGCAAAGGTGGGTCGTGCCGCCACGCTCCGCCAGGAACTTTGCAAATTCGCCGCCGGCCTGCGCCAGAATCTGCCCCGTCATGTCAGCGATCACGCGCGCCGCCGTGGGCGCCCCGTGCTGGTCGGCGACGACCCGCAATTCCGGGCGCTCCTGCCCCAGCCGCAGCATCGTGCGCACAAAGTTGGAACCTCGCGCGGCATAAACCCACGAAGTTCGCAGGATCAGGTGCGCCGCCCCGCTCGCGCGGATGGCCTCCTCGCCGGCCAGCTTGCTGTGGCCGTAGGCGTTGAGCGGGCCGGTCGTGTCCTCCTCACGCCAGGGGCGCGTGCCCGAGCCGTCGAAAACGTAGTCCGTGGAGTAGTGCACAATCCCCGCGCCGATTCGTTCTGCCTCCTCGGCCAGAATCGCCGGGGCTGCCGCGTTCACCGCCATCGCCAGGTCGTGCTCTTTTTCCGCCCGGTCCACGGCCGTGTACGCCGCCGCGTTCACGATGAGCTGCGGCGCCACGCGCCGCACCATCTCACGAACGCTTTTGAAATCGCACAGGTCGAGCGGAACCCGACGCGAGCAAGGTTCTTGGTCACGCGGCCGACCGGTGGCAATCACTTCGCCCAGCGGCTGCAGCGTCCGCAACAGCTCACGCCCGACCTGCCCCGTCGCTCCGACCAGCAGAATCCGTGGACGAGCCGGTGCAGCGCTGCCGTTTGGAAGCAAGCCGTGCATAAGAGATTGGGTGGTAGGACGGCCTTTCCAGGCCGTCATTTGCGCGACGGCCCGGAAGGGCCATCCTACACTATGCCGCGGCCTTCGCCCGCGCGACTTCCCGGACCTGCTCTGCCCCCTCGCTCTCGATCAGGTCCAAGAGGTACTGCCCGTACCCGTTCTTCTTCAGCGGCGCAGCCAGCCAGCAGACTTGCTCGGCGTCGATGTAGCCCATCCGCCAGGCGATCTCCTCCGGGCAGCAGATCTTGAGCCCTTGCCGCTTCTCGACGACCGACACGAACTGCGAGGCGTCCAAGAGCGAATCGTGCGTGCCGGTGTCCAGCCACACGCTGCCGCGCCCCATGGTCTCCACATGCAGCTTTCCCCGCGCCAGGTATTCCCGGTTGACGTCGGTGATTTCCAGTTCGCCGCGGGCGGAAGGCTTCAGCGAGGCGGCAATCTCCAGGACGTCGTTGTCGTAGAAGTACAGGCCCGTCACCGCCAGGTTCGACTTGGGCCGCGCCGGCTTTTCCTCGATGGCGACCGCCTGCCCTTCGTCGTTGATCTGCACGACGCCGTACCGCTGGGGGTCGTGGACGCGGTAGGCGAAAACGGTCGCCCCGTCGCGCCGCGCAGCGGCCCGTCGCAAGAGCGCCGTCAGGTCGTGCCCGTAAAAAATGTTGTCCCCCAGCACGAGGCAGGCCAGGTGGCGGCCGATGAACGGCCGCCCGATGTGAAAGGCCTGCGCGAGGCCCTCCGGGCGCGGCTGTTCCGCGTATTCGAGCGACATCCCCCACTGCGCGCCGTCGCCCAGCAGCTTGCGGAACATCGGCAGGTCTTGCGGCGTGCTGATGACCAGCACCTCCCGGATCCCCGCCAGCATCAGGGCGGAGAGCGGGTAATAGATCATCGGCTTGTCGTAGATCGGCAGGAGCTGCTTGCTGACGGCCTGGGTGAGCGGATAGAGGCGCGTCCCGGAGCCGCCGGCCAGGACGATCCCTTTGCGGTGCAGGCTGTGAACGTCGCGCATCGGCCCCTCCTTGAGCGAGTGCGCAGGTGACAAACGTGGGTCGGGAAAGCCGCGGGGAGACTTGTAAGCGGGAACCGAAATTCGGTCAACCGCACTAGCGGCGCCGTCGCTTCCTGCTGGTGCCGCCAGATCGTAGGGTGGGTGGAGCAAGCCGAAGTTCGGCGAGCTTTCGCGCCCGGTCAAACGTCGTACTTGGGCGCAACGTGCCGATCGCACGACCGGCGGCTTGCGACGCCCACCGCCACTCCGGCGCGACCTCGCCCCGAACTCGTCACTGCTGGCGCCGACAGCACGTAGCTCGTTCAAGCCCCCCCAACCGGCAAACCTTTCCAGTCCGTGCAGCTTAAGCCGGTTATGCCGTTTGTTTCGATTCAACCGGTTTTGCCAGGTACGCCGAAGTAATCGAAGAAGCCCAATCTGAGGGCCGCCGCGCGTCCGCGCCCAGGCGGCCTGAGAAACGACATCGTTCGAAGCCCACGGCGCGCTGCCGGCGGTTTCGAGGGAGATTGCTCGATGACATTGCGCAGATTCGCCCCGCTCTTGGCGCTTGGCGCCTTGGCCAGCCTGGCTCTGGCGCCCAAGCTCTTTTCCCAGCCGCAGGGACCCCAGCCGCAGGGACCGCCGGGTGTGCAGCGCTTTCCCGCCAGCGAAACCTACGACGGCGCGCCGGCCGGCTACGGCGGCCCGACGGGGTTCTCCGACGAAACGCTCGACGAGCGCCAGCCGGCCTCGGCCGCGCGCCAGGCCACGGCGCCTCCGCAAAAGACCAGCCATCACCAGGCACGCCGCCGCACGCCGTCGGCTTCCGCGCCTGCCTCCGGCAAGTCCTCGTTCCTGGGCGGTTCCCTGTGGAATGCGGTCTCGAAGTTCACCGGCGGCGGGTCGGACGAGAGCGCCGACACCGAGGCCCAAAACTTCGACGACGATTCGGCGCCCCCGTCGGATCACACGTCGGACCACTCGTCGAATCACTCGTCGGACCGCTCGCCGGCGCCCGTCGTGCGCGGCGCACCTTACGGCGAGCCCGTCGACGCGCCGTATTACGAAGGCTCGAACTCCCGGCTGGCGCCGGCCTCGACCGCCCCAATCTCGACCGCGCCGCTCGCCGGCGAGCCGCCGCGCGATTTCCGGCGCGGCCCGGCCCATCCGCCGGCGGCGCTCCGCGGCGCCGACCCCTCTTCGTCCGACGTGCTCTCCCTGGCCCGCAGGCACTCCCGCGACGGCCGCCAGCTTGCCGAGCAAGGCAAGCTCCGCGAGGCGGTCTTCGAATACGACAAGGCGCTCGCGCTCGACCAAAACCTCGTGGACGCCCTCGGCAACCGCGGCCTGGCCCTGTTCGACCTGGGCGATTACGAGCGGGCGCTGGTCGATTTCGATCGTCTCATCGAGCTGCGGCCGGGGACCGCCAAGGCCTATTTCGACCGCGCCGAGACTTACCGCCGCCTGGGCCGCTTCGACGAGGCCCTCGACGACTACGACCACGCGGTCCAGCTCGACGCCAGCCTCGCCGCCGCCTACCGGCAGGCCGGCTTGATCTACCTGACCCAGGGCGAGGACGAGGCGGCCATCGCCAACCTCACCGAGGCCATCCGCCTCGACCCGGCCGATTCCCTGGCCCACTACGACCGGGGATTGATCTACTGGCGGCTGGGCGACGTGGCGTCGGCCGTCGGCGATTTCACGGGCGCCAAAGCGCCTAAGTCGGCTGCCGTCCAAGCCGCCTACCTCGAGCTGGCCAACGCCCCGCGCGACGACACTCTCGTTCCCGCGGCGACCTCGCACGAACGGGCCGTGGCGGCCGGCATGCTGGCCGACCTGCTGCTCTCGCCGGACCAGCCCCGATCGTCGCGACGCGTGAACCCCGGCCTGGGCGCTGCGCGGGCGCCCAAGGCCGAGCCGCGACTGTCGCCGGCCGCGGACCAGCCGGCGCAGGTATCTCCGCCGCAAGTCGCCAGCGCCGCCATGCCCACGATCACGACCGGCGCCAAACCGATCGATCCGCCGGCGGCCGTGCAAGCCGCCGAGCAGCCTGCCGGAAAAGTTGCACAGCAAGCGCCGCCCGAGCGCAAGCGCATCGAACTCCGGACGGGCGACGCCCAGCCGCCGGCCGATGGGTCTCGGCTGGCGCTGAACGGCAAGCCGCCCGCAGGCGACCTGGCCTCCTCGACCCCCCCAGCAGGCACATCGAGCCGCCGCACGCAGCCCGCTCAGCCCTGGTCGGCGTCGCCGCAGAATGAGCACCCGTCGCAGCCGGCCGATTCGCCTGCGACCCCGCCACAAAACTCCGATGCGGCGGCGCCGTATCAAAAGGGCGTCTCGCTGGCCGCCGCCGGCCAGTTCCAGGCCGCGGACCAGCAATTCACCCTGGCCCTGTCTTACCAGCCGAATCACGCCCCCGCCCTGGGGGCGCGGGCCAAGGTTCGTGCGGAGTTGGGCAAGCTGCCGGAGGCTTACGCCGACCTCGCCGAAGCGATTCGGCTCGAACCCCGCGCCGTCGAGCTGCGCCGTCAACGCGCCGAGATGCTGTCGCGGACGGGGCGGCACGACGAGGCCGTAGCCGAACTGACCGACGCGATCGCGCTTTCCGAAAAGGAAGGCCGCAAGGACCCGAAACAGCACGCCGCGCTTCTGGCGCACCGCGCGGTGATTCACGTCCGCGCAAAGCGCGACGACCTGGCCATCCAGGACCTGCAGCAAGCCAGCGAGGTTTCGCCCTCGGCCGAGTCCTTCGCCGCCGTCGCCCAGGCGCGTCGCCTGCGGGGGGACGTCGAAGCCGCCCTGAAGGACGCCCAGCGCGCCGTCGAACTTGGCCCGCAGTCGGCCGTCGCCCATCGAGAGCGGGCCTTGTGCCAACTCAAGCTGGGGCGATTCTCGGCCGCCGCGGCCGACGCCGAGGCCGCGGCCAGCATCCAGCCGGCCGACGCCGAAGCGCATTTGTGCCTCGGCCGCGCCCTGCTCGAAATGCGCGACGACGACAAGGCGCTGGCCGCGCTCTCGCGGGCCATCCGCGCGAACCCGCACGGCGCCGAGGCATTCGTGCTGCGGTCGCGGGTCCAGGGCCGCCTCGGCAAGCACGCGGAGGCGATTGGCGATGCGTCGTCCGCCGTCGAGCGCGACGGGAATTCAGCCGAGGCGCACTTGTGCCGCGGCGAAGCGCTGGCGTCGATCGGAAAATGGCGCGACGCCCTCGCCGATCTCGACGCGGCGGTCGGCCTCGCGCCGGAGTTAGCTGCCGCCCATCGCCAGCGCTGCTCCGTGTACCTGGAACTTGAGGACCTGGATCAAGCGCTCGCCGACGCCGACGCGGCCATCGGCTGCGACGCCACGGACGCCGTCGCCCACCTGCTCCGCGGCCAGATCCACGTTCAGCAGGCGGACTTCGAGGCCGCGCTGGCCGATTGCACGCGGGCCCTGGAGATCGACGCCGAGTCGCCCCAGGCCCTCGTCGCCCGCGGCGAGGTCCATTGGAATTCCGGCAACCTCGAAGCGGCGGTGGAGGACTTCGAGGCGGCCCTCAAGGCCGACTCATCGTGCGCCCCGGCCTACGCGAAGCGCGGCCTGGCGCGGCTGGCGCAGGGCGACGCGACGGGCGCGATGTCCGACCTGGATGAAGCCGTGCGGCTCGATCCCAAGTCCGCGGACCTCCGCTGTCAGCGCGGCGACGCCTGGAAGCGCGCCGGCCAGACCGCCAAGGCCCTGGAAGACTACGACGCCGCGATCGGCTTGCAGCCGGCGCTGGCGAAGGCCTACGTCAGCCGGGCCGCCATCCGCCTGGATGCCAAGGCCTACCAGGACGCCATCGCCGACTATTCCGAGGCCATCCGGCACGACGCCGAGAACGCGGCCGCCTATTACAACCGCGGTAAGTGCCACGCGGCGCTGGGAAACAAGGCCGCCGCGAAACAGGACTATGAGAAGGCCGTCGAGCTGAACCCCATTTACGAGGACTCGTTCTACGGCGAGTAACCCTGGGGGGGCGGCGGATCGAAAAACCCGGCCGCGCGGAGGGCCCGCGTGCTGTGCTCCAGCGCCGTTCCGAACTCCACCGTCGACTGCGCCGAGAACGACAGGCTCCACCCGCCCGCGAAAGCGACTGCGTCCAGAATCTGCCGCAGCCTTCCCAGGTCGAGACATCCTCCTTGCCCGAGCGGCGCAAAGCGCGGGACGGCCGGCGGGACCCAGTCGGCCCCGGCGTTGTGGTCGCTGATATCGAGGTCCGTGATCCGCAGGCTGCCCACCAGCCCCAGGATCTTGAGCAGCGCGACCTCTCCGACGGACTCGAAGTTGTAGAGCTGATACCGCCCCGTGTCGAAATTGAGTTTCCAGGCCGGGTGATCGAGGCAAGCGATCGTCGCGGCCATCTCGCGGTAATGTCCGCACCAGGGCGGTTGCGTCTCGAGGCACAGGGTGAATCCCTTCTCGACTGCCAAATCGCCGATGCGCCGCAGGGCGTCACGCGCGTGGGGAAGTTCGGCCAGCGGGGGCATCGTCTCATCGCGAAACGCGACGACGATCCACTGCGGACGAATGTCGAAGGCCTGCTGCACGTCGCGCTTCAGGAGATCGAGCGATGCACCGGACGCATCGTCGACGTCAACCACGACCGACGCGATCTCGAACCCCTGGCTTTGCAGATTCAGCGCGATTCCCCCTCGCACAGCGAACGAAGGGAAGCCTTGGATTGCTTCGCCGCGCCGATTGGTCAGCGCGTGCTGGCGCAAATCCAACTCCAACCGTGTCCAGCCGGCCTCCTTGGCGATCGCCAGGCAGCCATCGAAATCGTCGCCTGGCGCGGCGGTGGAGAGCGCTTTGAGCATCGGCGCATTTACAGTCGGCTTCGCGCCATGCTTCGACGCGTCGTCGCGCATGCGCTAAAGATGCGACTATTCTTAGCTTCGTAAGCGGTGCGCACAACCGCCGTTCAAGCGGTTTCCGCCATGGCAAGCTCCGGCGCCTCCAGCAGCCGCACCGTGCAAAACCGCTCGCCGGACGAGCTGTAGAACAAAATGATGTTCTCCAGCGCATCCCAAATGGCAAAGAAGGTCACCGCCCGCGGGCCGTGCAGGCAGAACTGCACGCCGCAGGGGCGGTTGCGCCGCAGGAGCACCTGCTCGGTGATGCGAAAGGCGCCTTCGTCGAGCTGGCCGCGGCGGCAGAGGACTTCGCGGACGTACTGGCGGAGATCGTCGAGACTGCGGATCGGCTGCGCGGTGGTCGTCACGGGGTGATTGATCCTGTGGCTGGGCGCGGGAGCCGCATGACGCGCTGCCGTGGGGGGTGACCACGTACAGCGCTCGTTCTCGCGGCGTCCGTGCCAGCGGGTGGTGTGGAGTCGACAATCGAACTATCGGCAGCCCGCCCGGCGCGCTTGGCCGCCGGTCCGGCCGTGCCTGCTATTCCGGTTGATCGCGGACCGCGGCTTTGCCCCGTCGGTGCGCGTCAGGCAAAGGGCGCGGCGCCCGCTATCGCGCTTTCAGGCCGGAATCTTCGGCCAGCTTGCCAAATCGAACATGCCGCGCCGCAGGCACGCGCCGGCCGGAAGCGTCACCCCAGCCCGTAGAACTTCGCCGCGTTGTCGTGGAAGAGCGCCCTCTGCTCCTTCTCCCGCCGGCCGGCGACGATCGCTTGCAACGCCAGCACCCATTGCCGGAGGCTGCTGCCCAGCGTGCAGACCGGCCAGTCGCCGCCGAACATCACCCGATCGGGCCCAAAGACGTCCAGGGCATGCCGCACGACAGGGGAAAGGTCCTCGGCCAGCCGCCCTTCCGCCGGCGGCTCCTTCGTCGAGCGAATCGCCTTGTCAGCCAGGCCCGAAATCTTGCACATCACCCGCTCGCGCTTGGCAACCTGCGCGATATCGCGGCGCCATGGCGACAGGTCCTTCGCCAGCGGATTGGGGTTCCCGCAGTGGTCCAGGATGAACCGCGTGTCCGGGCAGGCGTCGATCAGCTTGACGGCGTCGGGCAACTCCCCTGGCCGCACGCAAACGTCGTAACTCATCCCCAACTCGCCCAAAACGCGCACGCCCGCCATGAACGCCGGTTGCAGACAATAGCCCGCCGGCGTGACCGGCGTGTGCAGCACCTGCCGGACGCCCTTCACGTGGCCCGGCTCTTTGTACTTGCGGAGGTACGCCGCAAAGCCTTCCTCCGCGGGCCGGCCGGAAATCACGGCGGCGGCCATCTTGCTGTCTTTCTTCCCGCACAGCTCGACGACGTAATCGGCCTCGGCGGCCCGTTGCGCCGGATCAACGTCGACTTCCATGTAAACCGTCTTGACCACGTTCAGGTCTTGGGCCGCCTCGTGGTAGTCCGCCAACAGAAAGTCCTTCTTCAATTCGGGCACGTCTTTCAGCCAGGGCAGGCGGAACTTCTTTAGGTCCCACAGGTGCTGGTGTGTGTCGATGATCGGGATTTTCTCCATGTCAGCCGCCTGGCTGAACGAAACGGGCGCGAGCGCCGCGCCGGCGGCCGCCAGCCGCCCGGCCTGGGCAAGGAACTCGCGGCGCGTGGGAGTCTGGAAATCGGGCATCGGAAGTCTTGTATGTAGTGCATGAAAAAGGGCCGGGTTGACCGGCCCCAACGATCGTGGTGAATTCAGGATGTCCGACGTTAGCCGGCGGCCTTGTCCGGCGTCTTGGGTTTCTCGGCGGGCTTTTCCGCCGGCTTGGCCCCGGGAGCAGCCGGCTTAAGGGCGGCGGGTTTCTCCGCGGCGGGTTTTTCTGCGGCAGCCTTTTCTGTGGCTGGCTTCTCCGTGGCCTTTTCCTTCTTCTTCTTCGCCAGCGTCAGAGGCTCGGCGGCGTTGAGTGTGATTTCAAACTCCTCGCCCACCACGAGCCCGACCTGGTTGTCGACCGCCGGCTTGAGCAGCTTGCCCACGACGGTCACCGTGTCCCCCACGCGGATGTACTTCACGACGCTGGGATCCGACAGCGCCAGCGTCACCTTTGCCCCCTCCGCAAGCTGAGCCTTGATCGTGTAGGGCTTGCGCGTCTGGAGGTCCACCGTCTGGATCGACACTTTCCCCGTCTTGTTCAGGCTCGTGAGCTTGCCCGACACGTACACCCGGTCGTCATTCTCCCGCTGGATGCCCGGCACCTTGACGTCGCTGGGCGTGAAAATTTCCAGCGCGGCGATGTCCTCCTGGGGGCTGTACTTCTGGTCCATCTTGATCGTGAAGCTGATCCACATGCCGGTGGCCAGCACGTCGGGCAGCGCCGGGCCGGTGATGCTGGCCTTGGTCGCGCGCGGCGAAACCAGGTAGGTCTGCTGGCCGTTGTTGATCTTGATCGCCCCCTGCTCGAAGCCCTCGACCTTGGCGTTCGTGACGGTAACGGGGGGAAGCTTCGGCTGCTGCTGCCCTTGCGGCGGGCGATTCGGCCGCCGGCCATATTGGGCCAAGGCCGGCGAAACAAAGACGAGCGAAAGGCAAGCGAGCGACAACAGGGCGGCGCGGAGCATGACGGTGCCTCTTCGTAGGTTCGCGGCGCCAGACAGGCCCGGCGTGCCCCTGCCATGATCTCGGGCGCCGGCGCAGCGGGTGGGAAACCGCCAGTAGTTTACTCGTTTCCAGCGCGACTTTCCAGCGAAGATCGCCGCCGTTCATTATTCCCGCTTCGCGTGGTTGGGCGCGTGAGCGAGCCCAACGGCCGGTGTGCCTTGGCTGGCGACACGCGGCAAGTCTGGGCGACCCGACCGCTCCTTGCCGCGCCGCTTCCGCGTCGGATACAAAGAGCGAAAGTGGGGTGAGGAAAACACCTACGCTCGCGGGAGTGCCTGACTCTGAACGCGCTGGTGACAGGGGCCGGGGGATTTCTCGGCCTGTTCATCGTCGAGCGGCTGATTGCCCGCGGCGACCGCGTGCGGGCCTTGGGTCGCCGCCGTTCCGCGGCGCTCGACGCCCTGGCCATCGAGACGATCGTGGGCGACGTGCGCGACGCCGAGTCCGTCGCGCGGGCCTGCCGCGGCGTCGACGTCGTGTTCCATGCAGCCGGCGTGGCGGGGATTTGGGGAACGTGGTCCCATTACTACTCCATCAACACGCTGGGCACGCAGCACGTCGTGGCGGCCTGCCGCGCGGCCGGCGTCGGCCGGCTCGTCTACACCAGCAGCCCCAGCGTCACGTTCGACGGCCGCGACCAGCGCGGCGTCGACGAATCGGTCCCCTACCCGCGGCGTTGGCTGGCGCACTATCCCAAGTCCAAGGCCCTGGCCGAGCAGCAGGTGCTGGCGGCGAATTCGCCGGAGCTGGCGACGTGCGCGCTGCGGCCGCACTTGCTGTGGGGTCCGCGCGACCGGCAACTCGTGCCGCGGCTGTGGGAGCGGGCGCGGGCCGGCCGGCTGCGGCGCGTCGGCGACGGAACGAACCTGATCGACACGCTGTACGTGGAGAACGCGGCCGACGCCCACCTGCAGGCGGCCGACGCTTTGCGTCCCGGATCGCCCGTCGCCGGCAACGTCTATTTCCTTAGCCAGGGCGAGCCGGTGAATTGCTGGGAGTGGATCGACGACCTGCTGGCGATCGCCGGCCTGCCGCCGGTCGGAAAATCGATCTCCACCGGCTGGGCCTGGCGCTGGGGCGCGGTCGCCGAAACCGCATATCGACTGCTGCGGCGGCGCGGCGAGCCGGCGCTGACGCGGTTTTTGGCTGCGCAGCTCGGGCGCTCGCACTACTTCGACGTGGGCCGCGCCCGCCGCGACTTTGGCTTCGCCCCGCGCGTCTCGCTGGCCGAGGGGATGCAGCGCCTGCGGCAATGGCACGCGGCGCAGCAGACCAGCGCGGCGGCGCGTGGCGAGACGGCGCTCCCAGCTTGTCCGGCGGTACGCGCCTAACTACGACACAACGCAGTTCTGTGCATTTGTCATGTTCTGGGAGTATGCTGCGTTTGTTGTGGCGATACTGGTTGAGGTAGCACTCTTGTCGTTGGTGATCCTCTCGCTTGTGAGCTCGAGACGCCGGACGACGGGGGGTGTCGTCGCCGGTAGACTGGCGCCCTGTACTGGGACCCCCAATTGCGTCTCGACGCAGGCCGACGACGCGGAACACTTCATGGAGCCGATTGCTTTTTCATGCGCGCCAGGCGAGATCATCGCTCACGTGGCATCGGTCGTAGGATCCATGCCGCGGTCAACGATCGTGTTTCAGCGCGACGACTATCTTTGCGCGGAGTTCCGCAGCGCTGTGTTTAACTTTGTCGACGACGTGGAATTCTATGCGGACGCGGCGACGCGCAAGCTGCATTTCCGCTCGGCGTCGCGCGTCGGGCGCAGCGACTTTGGCGTCAACCGGCGGAGAATGGAGATCATCTGTTTCGAGTTGTTGGCTTTGGACAAGCCGCGCGTATCTGACGGGACCACGGACGGAGCGACTGGTTCGTGATGGGCCGTCGACTTCGCCGCCCGAACGCCTGCGAAACGCAAGGAGCCTTGTGCCATGCTGAAGCTGACGAGCTTCTTCGGCCTGCTGGCGATCATGTTCCTGGCCTGGCTCCTCAGCAAGCACAAAAGGAAGATCCCCTGGCGGGTCATCGTCGGCGGGACGCTCCTGCAGTTCGCCTTCGCCGGACTCGTCCTGGAAACGAAAGCAGGCGAATGGGTTTTTGGTCTTGCGCAGGACGCGTTCGTGGCCGTCGTCGAGTGCACGCGCGCCGGCACGAAGTTCGTGCTCGGCGACCTGTGGTTCAAAGAGCCCTACGTGGCAAAGTCCTTTGTCCTCACGGCCGTCCCCACGATCGTGTTCTTTTCGGCCCTGATGTCCATCCTCTACTACTACGGCGTCATGCAGAAGGTCGTGCGCGCGATCGCCTTCGTCATGCGCTGGACGCTGGGCACTTCGGCCGCGGAAACGCTGTCGGCGGCGGCGAACATCTTTCTGGGCCAGACCGAGGCGCCGCTCATGATCCGCCCCTATCTGGCGAGCATGACCCTTTCGGAGCTGATGTGCGTGATGGTCGCCGGCTTCGGCACCGTGGCCGGCGGCGTCCTGGCGGCCTACGTGGACATGGGCGTCAGCGCCCGGCACCTGCTGGCCGCCAGCTTTATCTCCGCGCCGGCGTGCGTGCTGATGGCCAAGATCATGCAGCCGGAAGTCGACAAGCCCAAGACCCTGGGAACGGTGGCCGTCGACGCCCCCATCGAGGCGGTCAACGTGATCCATGCCGCGGCCATCGGCGCCGCCGACGGCGCCAAGCTGGCCATCAACGTCGTCGCCATGCTCATCGCCTTCCTCGCCCTCATCGAACTGGGCGAATTGATCGTTCATCAAGCCGGCCTGCTCGCGGGACGGCCATTCGGTCTGCAGTGGGACTGGAGCCTCAAGGCCGCGTTCGGCTACGTTTTTTCGCCGCTCGCCTGGTTGATGGGTGTCGAGCCTGGTGAGTGTCTCCAGGTCGGCCGGCTGCTCGGTCTCAAAACCATTGCCAATGAATTCATCGCCTACGAAGAGCTCACCAAAATGAAGCTGAGTCCGCGGTCCACGATCCTGGCCACGTACGCTCTCTGCGGCTTCGCCAACATCGGCTCGATCGGCATCCAAATCGGCGGCATCGGCCCGCTCGCCCCGGAACGCCGCGCCGACTTGGCGCGGCTCGGCTTGCGCGCGATGTTGGCGGGCATGCTGGCGAATTGCATGACGGCCTGCGTCGTTGGCGTTTTCATCTGAACCGAAACCTACCGTAGGGGTGGGCATCGCCCACCTTCCCTGCGAATGCCCGACCAACACGCCAAAATCGGCATCGTCACCGTCTCCGATCGCGCCAGCCGGGGCGAGTACCAGGACCTGGGCGGCCCGGCCATCGCCGACTACCTGAAAGCAGTGCTGACGTCGCCCTGGACGCCCCTGGCCAAGATCATCCCCGACGAGCAGCCCGTCATCGAACAAACCCTGCGCGAGCTGGCGGCCCAGGGCTGCTGCCTGATAGTGACCACCGGCGGCACTGGCCCGGCGAAGCGCGACGTGACCCCCGAGGCGACGGTGTCCGTCTGCCACAAGCTTTTGCCCGGCTTCGGCGAGCTGATGCGAAAGGTCTCGCTCGAAAAAGTGCCGACGGCCATCCTCTCGCGGCAGACGGCCGGCGTCTGCGGCAAGGCCCTGGTCGTGAACGTCCCCGGCCAGCCGCGGGCGATCCGCGAGTGCCTGGACGCCATCTTCCCGGCCATTCCCTACTGCATCGACCTCCTGGACGGTCCGTACCTGACGACGGACGAGACGAAGGTCGTGGCGTTCCGGCCGAAAAAGAAGTAGCAACGCTAGCAGTTCGTAGTGACCGCATTCATGCGGTCCTCTGTCCGTAGTGGCCGCATTCATGCGGCCCCGTGTTGGCCGTGACGTCGTCCGTCTTTCTTTACGCCGAAGGCGTTTCACAGCCAAAGCCCAGGGTCGCTGCACAGCAGCGCACCCTGGGAACGCGGGTAGAGGAGATCGCATACCCCAACGGGGTTACATAGCGGGCGCGCGGCTCTCCATTATTGGGGCGCAATTCTGCCTTGACCGCCAGCGCATGGTCGTAGACAGTCTGTCGCTCCCAGCGCGACCATCGGGCTCGACAAACTCTCACGCCATGAAACTTGCCCTCGTTCACGATTGGCTGACCGGTTTTCGCGGCGGCGAAAAATGCCTGCAATGGGCCTGCCGCCGCTTCCCCGACGCCGAATTGTTCACGCTGCTGCACGTCAAGGGCAGCACGCCGCCCGATATCGACGGGATGCGCATCCGCACGAGCATTCTGCAAAAGCTGCCCGCCGCCCCCCGCTACTACCGCTACCTGTTGCCGCTTATGCCCTGGGCCATCGAGCGGCTCGCGCTGCCGCCGGACGCCGACCTCGTCCTGAGCTTCAGCCACGCGGTGGCCAAGGGGGTCGTTCCGCCGCCGGGCGTGCCGCACGTCTGCTACTGCTTCACGCCCATGCGCTACGCCTGGGAGCTCCGTGACGATTACTTCGCCGCGGACGGAAAGAGCGGAAAGGGCCTCGTCGGCAGGGCCGCCGCCTGGGCGCGCGACAAGCTGCTGGATCGCCTTCGCGCCTGGGACCGGGAGTCGAGCCGCCGCGTGACGCACTTCGTGGCCATCAGCCAGACCGTGGCCGACCGCATCCGCGCCTCCTACGGCCGCGACAGCCGCATCATCTATCCGCCGGTCGACACGGACTTTTACACGCCTGCCGACGATTCGGCGGGCCCGGCCGCGATGCGGGAGAATTTTTTCCTCTGCGTCTCCGCGCTCGTGCCCTACAAGCGCATCGACCTGGCGATCGCCTGCTGTAACCGGATGAAGCGGCGGCTGATCGTGATCGGCGACGGCCCGCAGCGCCGCGCCCTGGCCAGGCTCGCCGGCCCGACCGTCACGCTCCTGGGCTGGCAGCCCGACGAGGTCATCCGCGACCACCTCCGCCGCTGCTGGGCCTTGCTGTTTCCCGGCCACGAGGACTTCGGCATCGTGCCCCTGGAGGCCCAGGGCTGCGGTGCGCCAGTGATCGCCTTCGGCCGCGGCGGCGCGACGGAGACGATCGTCCCCGCCGGCGACGGCGAGCCGGGCAGCGGCCACTTCTTCCACGAGCAAAGGCCCGAGGCGCTGGCCGAGGCCATCGAGTGGTTCGAGAGCCGCTGGGAGATGTTCAGCCCCCAGGTCGCCCGCCGCTCGGCCCTGCGCTTCACGCAGGCGCGATTCTGCCGGGAGCTATTCGGCTTCGTTGAGTCCGTGGCGTCGGGATCGCTATCCGTCCCCGGACGACTCGAGCGCGTCGAAAAACTCTCGAGCAGCCTCGTTTGACTGCGAGACCAATTCTGCCAATCGCTCGAGTTGTCGCTCCTCAACCAACCCTTCGTAAACGGGCAGCACAATCCGTCCGAAGTCGTCGAGCACGTAGAGTTCGAATTCGGTGCCTTCAAATAGCTGGTCGTATTCGTCGCGGCTCGGTGCCTTCTTCTCAATGAACAGCAGCGGGAACTCCTTGTGCCCAAGCGGCAGTTTCGCCGTAAACGCTCGAATCACCCGATCCGAATTCAGAATCACAGCGGCGTAATTGTCCGGATGGTCCATTCGCCACTTGACGGTGCCATCGGCCGTCTCGTCAATTACGCGGGCCAACGTTGCGTCGTACTTATCCATGCGTCACCTCAGCGTAATCTCGTCTTTCAGCAACCGGAGATGGTCCTGCAACACCTCGCGACGCTTGCCTTGCGCTAATTCGGCCTCGATCCTTTCAACGAGCCGCTTCGCCTTCCGGTCGAAGAAGGACCAAAACGAGAAATCGTATTGGCGCGCCACTTCGACGACGAATCCTATTCGCTGACAGGTGGAGTCCGGCAGTGTTTCCTTCCGGCGCATCTGCAGGATGCGGTCGATGATGTCAATCAAGTGCTTGTGTCTTGACTGGCGTTTGAGGGCGGTTCGAAGTCTCGCGACTAGGATGAGAGTGACAACGGAAAGAACGAATCCGGCGATGCTCGCTACATCCGCCACGGGGGAGAGATTGAACATAGCCGTACGCCATTATACGCCCAACGCAACCGGCTGGGCAGTTGATCGGCAGGACGACCGATGCCCGACGTCGGGTATTCTCACCTCGCGCACCGGCGAATGCAACGAGTTGAACCGACGGTACAGCCCGCCGTTCCGCACCTATCTGCGCAGCTTCGGCGGCGGGATCGTCCCGCGCGGCAGCTCCGGCGGCGTCTCGTCCTCGGCGTCGGCCCGCTCCGCCAGGCGCGCCTCGTACTTTTCCGAGATGCCGGCGACGGCGAGCCGGGCAGCGGCCCAATCGCTCGAGTTGACGCGGCTTTTCAGTCTCTTCCGCGACGATGCCGTCCGGCTGCGTAGCCGTGTCGTCGCAGAAACTGCGCGTCGAACGAATCGCAGTCGTCACTTTCCCGGTCCGACGAACCACCCCTTCGCCAGCGGGTCCGTCTTGTAAAACTCCAGCATCACCTTGGCCACCTTCTCCCGGCCGGAGTTCGAGGGGTGCGTGCCGTCGTTGCCCAGGTCCTCGCGCGTGTACACAAGGCCATCGCTTTTGCGCGGCGTCGTGCCGTCGGCCCAAAGATACGGACCCCAGAGGAGCAGCGGCGATTTGATCTCGCCGCGGGCCTTGTCGAAGTTCAGCTCCTTCTCGCCCTTGATCTGGTCCTGGATCAGCCAGCGGCAGACGAACGCCGATTCGTAGGCGTACGGTTCCGGGTTCAAGGGACCGCCCGCGTAGCCGCCGTAGATGCGGCTCGACAAGTACGCAATCCGCAAGTTGGGGAACTTCTGGCGTGCGATCTGAATCACCTTGAGCGTGTCGGCCTTGAGCTTCTTGCCGTGCTCGGCCAGGTCGCCGCGCGGGCCTTTGTTGGCCAGCTTGATCCAGGCCACTTGCACTTGCCTGGCAGTGATGCCTGCGGACGCAATGCGGCGGTCGGCCTCGGTCCAGGGACGGGCGTCGGGCGTGGCCCACTCGGCCATCGCCTGGCCGCCCTGGGCGCAGTCGACGATGGTCAGGAGCGGCGACTTCTCCTTGTCGGCGTCGGCGAGCCGCTTGAAGAGCGAGAATTCCTGCGTGGCGTTCGACATGCTGATCGACACAAACACGATCCTTCCGTTCCTGGCCGGCTTGCCCTCGGCGTCCAGCGGCTCGATCTTCGCCAGTTCCGCCTTGGCGGCCTTTTCGTGCGCCTCGGGCGGCGCGTTGCGCCCCTTCCCATAGAGTCCGCCGTCCTCCTCCTTGTAGCGGTCGTCGGCCGACATTTCAGTAAGCGGCTTGAAGCCGGTCGTTTCCTTGGGCGTCAGGCGCTGCGCGAGGGCCAGCGACGGCAAAAGTGAAGGGAATTATCCCTTTGAGTCAGGAACAAAGGGCGTAGCTTTCCGCCACAAGGCGGCAAGCGCCTTCGCATTTCTCGTGGCGTAAGCCTCCGCCAGTTGATCGTAGAGCACCTGATCGAAAGCGAACGCACGATCCAGGTGAAACGGCATCGGCGACTCTTGGTCACTGCCCACCACGTCCACAGCAGCCCCCCTCACTTCAACGGCAACCAGCGCGGCGGGCCTGTCCCGAAACCCGCGAATGATTACGCGATTGGCTGGATTTTTTTCTGTCTGGCCAGTTGACACAGTAATCTCAGGCGTTAGAATCTGCGTAATCAGGTAATCAAAGGAGCAGCGCATGGCCACGCAGGAATCCCACACGCTCAGCCCGGTGTACATCCCGTGGAAAACTCTTGAGAACTACATCGCCAACCTCAAGAGCGAAACGACCGTCCCGCACACGCTCGACAACAGCGTCAGGCCGAAGAAGATGTCGGGCGGTCTTTGGCGGCAATTGCTCTCGGCCCTTCGGTTCTTGGGGCTGACGAAAGACGGCAATGTCGTGAGCGATGGCCTTGAAGCGATGGTTGACGCCTACGGCGAAGATTCGTGGGCGCAGGCCGTCAAAGAACACGTACTGCCTGCCTACGACGAAATCGTCGGCGACCTTCCGATCGACAGGGCAACGGCAGCCCAACTGGCGAAGCGGTTTAGGGAGAATGGCGACGTGGATGGCCAAATGCTGCGGAAGGCCGTGCGATTCTACGTGTCGGCGCTGCGTGTCAGCGGCGCGAGTATTTCGAGCCATCTTGCAACGGTGCGAGAAGCCACAACGCGGCCCTCCATGGCGCAGCCGAAACGCAAGCCAAAGGCGCGCCGCGAGTCGCCAGAAAAGGACGGCGAAAGGCATGGGGCGGAGAATGGCCGATCCACGCCGCCAGATGCGATCGACTTTCCAATTCCGATCGGCGACACGAATGCTTACTTCATGCGTGTCCCTAGGACCATCGTCGTCGCGCAGCTTCCGATGGTGGAGGCCATGTACAACGCCGTGAAGGTGCTCGCCAACCAGAACAGCCAAAATGAGGAGAAATGATCCGGCCGGTGAATGGACTGCGAAACCGCTGGCTGCGGTATAAGCCTGACGGACGGCGGACAGGGGGTGCCATCCCCTTCCGCCGATGAGCGTCCAAAGCCTGCCAGGGAGGGCTCTACCCCCTTGCAGTCCACACCTGCCTTTTTGAACTGAAACGGAACGCCTGGGGTGCAACCCAGGCGCTCCTAGACCGAGCCTGGACCGTGAAGCCAGCAGACTCAGCCCTACAGGGCAATTATTGCCCACGCTGGTCTCTACGGTCAAGGCGCAACCGTAAAGGCCGCAAAGATGTGCAAGATTCTCAAGTCGCGCCCCGTGAGTCTCGTTGAACTCGCGCAGCAGTACGATACCGACAGCAAGTGCATCGCCCTCCTGGAATCGCTTCGCTGGCCCAACGGCCCGTCCTGCCCCAACTGCGAATCCAAGCTGGCCTACCGCATCAAGGAGCGCATGCTGTACGAGTGCGGCGACTGCGCCTACCAGTACAGCGTCACGGCCGGCACGATCATGCACCGCTCGCACATTCCGCTGACGAAGTGGATTCTCGCGGCGGCGCTGATCTGCAACGCCCGCAAGGGCGTGTCGGCGTGCCAGCTTGCCCGCGATTTGCACGTCACCTACAAAACCGCATGGTACTTGGGCCATCGGCTCCGGCGCGCCATGCGGGAAACCGCTTGGCTGACCAAGTTCACCGGTGTTGTCGAAGTGGACGAGTCCTACCTGGGGGGCAAGTCGCGCGGCGGCAAGCGCGGGCGCGGTGCGCCGAACAAGACGGTCGTTTTCGGCGTCAAGGAGCGCGGCGGGGAAGTGCGCATGAACTGCATCCCCAACATCACCGCCGAGACGATCGAGGATGAGGTTCGCAAGTTCGTCGATACCGACGCCGAAATGGTTGTGGCGGACCAGTTGAACAGCTACAACCAACTGGCCGCCGAATTCACGATGGAGCGCATCGACCACTCGCGGGAGTGTCTTAGCGCGGGGTTCAACTGGAATTTTTCTGCCCGATTTTGTGTAAGGCTCCCTTCGGTACCTTCGCTTTCCTCCCACCCCCGGAAAAGAGAAGAGGGTAGGGGGTCCAGGGGGAGGGGACTCGTCCCCCT
>JACOUI010000293.1 GCA_016177915.1 Planctomycetia bacterium | reverse complement strand
GGTTCCCTCCCGCCGCAGATACTGCATCACCGCCCAGAAACACGGAAAGTCGCCGGGCTGGTTCTGGGGGTTCGTCTCGGGCCGGGCGTGCCGGCGGCCCGTCAGCATGTAGTGCATCGCCACGGTGTGCGTGTTGTCCGGGTGCTGCACCGAACGGATGAGGGCGAAGCGGTGGGCGGTCTTGGCGACGTGCGGGACGTGCTCGCCCAGCAGAATGCCCGGCACGCTCGTGTCGATCGGCCCGAACTCGCCGCGGACGTCGGCGGGGGCCTCGGGCTTTAAGTCCCAGATGTCCTGATGGGCCGGCGCGCCGAAGAGGAAGCACAGGATGCACGACTTCGCCCGGCCGAAGGCCCCGTCGAAGGACCTGCCGAACGACCTCTGGCCCGCCGGCGACCGCGCGCTCCTTTCCGCCGCCCGCGCTACGGCCCTTCCTCGGAGCAGTTCGGGCAGCATGATCCCGGCGGCGCCGAGCGCCCCGACGCGGAGCCACTCGCGGCGCGAAACGCCGTCGCAGAGGGGAACTCGCTGGTGGCCGAGAGCAAGCATCACGCGGCCTGCGGTTGGATCCCAAAAGCGTCTCCATCATACCGGATTGGCCGGATGAAGGACAAACGAAAACTCACGGTGTACGCCGTCCGACATCCTGTTGGGTCTGCCAGAGCCAGTAGAGCTTATAGCCGCCAATGCGTAGAACGAGGAACGAAGCCAGCGAGACGATTCCGACCGCCGCGCCAGGCACGTCGAAGCAGCACCAGGCCCCCTCGTCGGGCGGCACGAGCAGGACGAGACCGAAAACGGGCCCGATCGCGGCGATTCCCGCGACAAAGCCCAGGATGCGCCATACGATCCGCGAGCGCCCGCACGCGGCCCACAGCGCCACCAACACGCCGCCGGCGGCCATGAGCGGCAGCCAGACGAAGAACACTGCGAACACCAGGTTGAAGAGATTGGTGAGATTTTGACCACACGACGTGGCCGGTGGCGGATGGAGCAATGGGATGGTCGCGACCACGGTTCTTGCGAGCATGATCAGCAGGGCCGCAGCCAGGGTCCACATAAGCAGCGCCGCGATCGAGAATTGGCCCTTGCGCTGATTTTCGACGACGCCCGAGGCGCCTGGCACGCCGAATCGCAGCCCCGCCTGGCGAATGCAAATCAGCGGGACGGCCACGGCGAGTGCGGTGACGACAAAGGGAAGTGCGAGGACGACGGCGCTTTCGAAGTCCAAGACCGCCACCGGCGCCGGCAGGAGTGCCACAACGGCCAGGAGCAATGGCAGGCGAAAATACCACCCCCGCTGCGCCAGTGCCGCCCAGACCGCGATCAGGCCAACCTGAGACATGACGGGCGCAAAGCCAATCCAAATGGCAAGATCTTGGGCGCTCTTGGGGTCGAGGAACGACCAGACGACGAGTGCGGCATCAAAGAGTACGTGCGTCGCCAGAACAGCGGCGACGGAGATAGTTCTGCGACGCGCCGAAGGGACGCGTTGGATTGGCGAATCCAGGCAGGCTACGTCTCGCTGCGACGGCAGAGCCACGACCACCGGCGCCGCTTCGGCCGCATGGGCGGCGTCGCTTTGCGGCAGGTCTCGCTCGTCACCGGGCTCCTGCGGCTGAAAGCGACGGGCGCCAGCGGATGGGAGATCTCTCGGCATGCTTCGCCCGCCTGATCAGGCGCCGGCTCGGCCTCGTGTGGCTCTTTCCACGACGCCAATTCTACATCTCCACCGGCGCCGGCTCCGTGTGCCAGATGTCCCGGCAATACTCTTCCACCGCCCGGTCCGAGGAAAACTTCCCCATCCGGGCCACGTTCAAAATCGACATCCGCGTCCACCGGTCCGCGTCCTGGAATGCCCGCCCCGCCTCGTCCTGGGCGCGCACGTACGAGCGATAGTCGGCCAGCACCAGATACGGGTCGTGGTCCAAAAGCGACTCCACCAGCGGCCGGAAAACCTCGCGGTCGCCGCGCGAGAAGTAGCCCTCCCGGATCAGGTCGATCGCGGCGCGCAGCTCGGGATCGGACTCGTAATGCTGCCGCGGGCAGTGTCCGCGGGCCTTCACGCCGCGCACTTCGTCCGCCGAGAGGCCGAAGCGGAAGAAGTTTTCTTCGCCGACCTCCTGGCGGATCTCGATGTTCGCGCCGTCCAGCG
Source organism: Planctomycetia bacterium (assembly GCA_016177915.1). Lineage (GTDB taxonomy): Bacteria > Planctomycetota > Planctomycetia > Pirellulales > S012-138 > JACOUI01. The sequence goes on along the minus strand of JACOUI010000293.1, from coordinate 11,324 downwards.
TGCCGATCGTCAGCGCGCCGTTCAGCGCGAACTTCATGTTTCCCGTCCCCGAGGCCTCCATGCCGGCGGTGGAAATCTGCTGCGAAAGGTCGGCGGCGGGATAAATCCGCTGCGCCCCGGCCACGTTGAAATTCGGCAAAAACACCACCTTCAGCAGGCCGCCCGATTCCTCGTCGCGATTCACGACGTCGGCCACGGCGTGAATGAGCTTGATGATCTGCTTGGCCAGCGCGTAGCCGGGCGCGGCCTTCCCGCCAAAAAACACGGTCCGCGGGACGAATCCCTCGCGGCCGCCGGACCGGAGGCGGTTGTAGAGCGTAATGGCGTGCAAAAGGTTGAGGTGTTGCCGCTTGTACTCGTGAAACCGCTTGACGTGTACGTCGAACAGCGACTGCGGATCGACCGCGATGCCCAGGCGCTGGCGGACGTAGCGGGCCAGGTCCCGCTTGTTGGCCTGTTTCACCTTCCGCCAGGCGCGGCGCAGGCCGGGGTCGCCCACTTGCGATTCCAGCCGCCTTAGCTCCTCGAGTTGCGAGACCCAGCCGTTGCCGATGCGGTCGTCGAGCAGCGCCGCCAGCCGCGGGTTGGCCAGCAGCAAAAACCGCCGCGGCGTCACGCCATTGGTCTTGTTCGAGAATTTCTCCGGCGCCAGCTCGTGAAAGTCGCGCAGCACGTGGCGCTTGAGCAGGTCAGTGTGCAGGGCCGAAACGCCGTTGACCGCGTGGCTGCCGACGCAGGCCAAGTGGGCCATGCGCACATACCGCTCGCCGCCCTCGTCGATGAGCGACAGGCGGGCGACGCGATCGTCGTCGCCGGCGAATCGCACGCGCACCGGGTCGAGAAAGCGCCGGTTGATCTCGAAAATGATCTCCAGGTGCCGCGGCAGCAGCTTCTGAAACAACGCCAGGGGCCATTTCTCCAGCGCTTCCGGCAGCAGGGTGTGGTTCGTGTAGGCGAACGTGCGCGTCGTGACGCCCCAGGCCGCGTCCCAGTCCAGCTCGTGCTCGTCGACCAACAGCCGCATCAACTCGGCGACGGCGATGGCGGCGTGCGTGTCGTTGAGCTGCACGGCGAATTTTTCGTGGAAGCAGTCCAGCTTCAGGTCGCGCTGCCGGAAGAGCCGGATCATGTCCTGCAAGGCGCAGGAGACGAAGAAGTATTGCTGCCGCAGCCGCAGCTCCTTGCCCGTCAGGAAGCTGTCGTTGGGATAGAGGACCTTGGTCACGTTTTCGGAGACGACCTTTTCGTCCACGGCACGGTAGTAGTCGCCCACGTTGAAGGCCGAGAGATCGAAACACTCGCAGGCCTCCGCCTTCCACAACCGCAGCAGGTTGGCCGTGTTGACGCGGTAGCCCAGGACGGGCATGTCGTAGGGCGTGCCCTTGACGATCCGCTCCGGCAGCCAGTACACGCGCAGCCGGCCGTCCCCGTCGCGGCGGTGTTCGGTGCGGCCGCCGTATTTCACGTCCAGCCGGATTTCCGGCCGCGCGATTTCCCAGGGATTGCCCAGGCGCAGCCATTTGTCGGCCCGCTCGACCTGCCAGCCATCGACGATTTCCTGCTCGAAGATGCCGAACTCGTAGCGGATACCGTAGCCGATGCAGGGAATCTGCCGCGTGGCCAGCGAATCGAGAAAGCAGGCGGCCAGCCGCCCCAGGCCGCCGTTCCCCAGCCCCGGCTCCGGTTCGTGATCGAGCAGCTCGTCGAGATTGAGGTCCAGCTCCTCGACGGCCTGCCTCACCTGCGGGTAAATGCCCAGGTTAATGAGGTTGTTGCCCAATTGCGGTCCCAACAGGAACTCGGCGGAAAGATAGCAGACGGTGCGGCTGCGCTCCTGATAGTAGGACCGGGCGGTGTTGATCCAGCGGTCGAGGAGGCGGTCGCGGACGGTGCAGGCGACGGCCATGTAGTAGTCGTTTCTGGTGGCGACGGCGGGAAATTTGCCCTGGATGAAGAAGAGATTGTCCAGGATCGCGCGTTTCAGCGCCGGCACGGTCAGCGCGGTGCGCGTCGAGTCGTGTCGGGTTTGCGCCTGGCGACGAATCGTGCGCGGCTTTGATGGGCGTCGCGGCATGACGGTTTCTCCTGCCCAACTTTACCGCGGAATCTGGGCCGCAGCGTGAACCATTCCCCTTTAGCGTCCGCTGCGCAAGCGAACGAGAACGAAATGGAGTACGAGTACGAGTACGAAAGTCGCACCAGGCTACGCCCCTACGGGAGCGCGGCGCGTGGCTCCGATGTGTCCCTCCCTCTTGAGGATTCGCAGCGTCCCCCGAAACGCCTCCACCGTCCGCACCAGGTCGTCCCCCGTGTGAACGGCCGACGTCGGCCCGCCCGGCCAGCTAAAAAGATCGACCCCCTCGTTCAGCATTCCCAGCCGCAGCAGGTTGATGAGGACGGGGTCCCGGCCCGTCTTGAACGTCTCGAAGCCATAGGCCCCCGCGTTGATCTTTTCCGGCGTCGCATCGGCGGGCGGGTTCATGAGGATGTGGAACCCGGAAAACGATCCATACGCGATCCAGCCCACGCCCTCCTCGCGCAGGACTTCGTTGAGCGCGTCGCGAAGCTGCGCCGCATACCGGCTGGCCCGGTCGCAGGCGTCGGTCGTGCCCACGATCTCCAGGGCCGCGATGCCCGCCGCGGCCGAGAGCGGGTTGGCGTTAAACGTCCCGTGGTGCGAGATTTTCTCGCGCTGCGGCTTGCCCTCGGGAAAGCTCAGGCCCTCCATAATGTCGGCCCGCCCGACGATCGCCCCGCCCGGCAGCCCGCCGGCGATGATCTTGGCCAGCGTGGTCAGGTCGGGGCGGATGGCGAACACTTGCTGGGCGCCTCCCGGGGCGCAGCGAAAGCCGCTGATGACCTCGTCGAAGATCAGCACGACGCCGTGCTTCGCCGTCATTTGTCGGAGGGCGGGCAGAAAATCCTGCGGCAGCGGCACTTGCCCCCAGCTTGCCCCCGTCGGCTCGACGATGACGGCCGCCAGGTCGGCGGCGTGCCGCTCCATCAGGCGGCGCGTTTCGGCCGCGTCGCCGGGCGGGGCCATGACGATGCTATGGGCCACGCCCGCCAGGACGCCCGGCGTCGGCGTGCCGTCGAAGTGCGACGAAACGCCGAACGCCACGTGATCGTGCCAGCCGTGAAAGTGCCCCATGAAGTGCATCACCTTCGTCCGGCCGGTCGAGGCGCGGGCCAGCCGCATGGCGAGCATCGTGGCCTCGGTGCCGGAGCTGGTGAAGCGGACGCGCTCCGCCGACGGCACGAGCTTCTGCACCCACTCTCCCCAGCGGACTTCCAGCTCGTGGCAGGCGCCAAAGTGCGTGCCGCGCTCGATCTGCCGGCGGACGGCCTCGGTCACGGCCGGATGATTGTGTCCCAGTAGCAGCGCCCCGTGCCCGCCGGAGTAATCGGCGTACTCGTGCCCGTCGGCGTCCCACTTGCGCGAGCCGCGGGCCCGGTCGACGTAGATGCCGTAGGGCTTGAGGTAGCGGCCGTCGTGCGTGATGCCGCTGGGAAAGATGCCTTGGGCCTCAGCGGCCAAGCGGGCCGACTTGGGCGTGCGCGAAAGGTACGTGGCGACAATGGAGGAGTTGGGGAGGTTCACGGGAGCGAGGGGTGAGGAATGAGGGATGAGGTTTGAGGAATAGAAGACTCATTCTACCGACGAATGCGGATCGTCGGGAGAACTCGGCGCTGCCGGCGACGGCGCCGCCTTGAAAGTCGATTTCGCACGACGCAGGGCGAGGAATGCCAAGCCGGCCACGAGCGCCAGGCCGGCCGCCGTTGCGCCCGCCATCAAGAGCACATCGAGCCACCGCGGCCGCGGCGCGGCCTCGGTCTGCGTGGCGCCGACCTGCTTCGTCCAGATTTGCTCGCGGGCCTGCGCCTTGCGCTCGATATTTGCCTGTCGCTGAGGGTACTTGTAGACGAATGTGGCGACCAGCAGGACGGCAAACACCATGGCCGCCGCGGCCAGCAGCATTCGCAGCGGGGCGGGGGCGGATGGGTCGGGCTGAGTGTTGTCGCGCGACACGTCGATTGAACCACGAGGGAAGGAATGGCAGGCGAGACGCCTGCCCCGCGAACTATGTCTCCGATTCCAGCATGCTCAAATCCGGCGCAATTTCGCGCAACTGCTCCGACATGTAATGCTGGATCTGCCGCGAAGTCGTGAACTCCAGCGCCGTTTGCACTATCTGCTCCGCGCGCCGCGCCGTCACGTGCGACACCAGGTCTTTGATGACCGGCACGAACGCCGGGCTCATGCTGAAGCTCCGCAGCCCCATACCGAACAGCAGCAAGAACGCCCGCGGCGCCCCGGCCATCTCGCCGCACAGCGTGACCGGCTTGCCGGCCGCGCGGCAGGCGGAGATCACCTGGTTGAGGACGTGCAGCACGGCCGGGCTGAGCGGCTGGCAAAGGTGGCTCACCTTGGGGTTGTCGCGGTCGGCGGCCATCAGGTACTGCACCAGGTCGTTGGAGCCGACGGACACGTAGTCCACATTCTTGAGGAAGGTCTCGATCATGATCGCCGCCGCCGGCACTTCCAGCATGAGGCCGATCGACACCTCGCCCTGGGGCTTGCGCTCCGCGGTCAGCTCGTTCTGCGCCCGGCGGACGATCATCCGCACCCGCCGCAGCTCCTCCAGCGTCGTGATCATCGGGAACATCAATCGCACATTCTTCTTGACGCCCGGCTCCGGCGCCGCGGCGCGCAGCACCGCCCGAAGCTGCGTCAGGAAAAACTCCGGGTGCTCCAGCGACAGCCGGATCGAACGCCAACCGAGGAACGGGTTGGCTTCGCGGGCGTGCCCCAGGTAGGGGACCGTCTTGTCGCCGCCGATGTCCAGCGTGCGGATTGTCACGCGATGGTTCGGGCTGGCGCGGATCACGTCGCGATAGGCGGTGAGCTGCTCCTCCTCGTCCGGCACGTCCGGGTGCGTAAGGAACAGGTACTCCGTGCGAAACAGGCCCACGCCGCTGGCCCCCATCGCCGCGGCCGTCTTGCAGTCGGCCACGTTGTTGATGTTGGCCAACAGGTCGATGTGCTCGCCGTCGGCGGAGACGGCGGGGTGGTCGCGGTTCTCGGCCAGGTGCCCTTTGAGATCGAAGAACTCGCGCTCCAGCTTGCGATAGGCTTTCTCGGTTTCCGGATCGGGGTTGAAAATCACGTGGCCGTCGCGGCCGTCGACGATCACCATGTCGCCCGTGGCCACCTGCCGCAGGATGCCGCGAATGCCCGTGACGGCGGGGATGCCGCGGCTGCGGGCGATGATGGCCGCGTGGCTCGTCTGGCCGCCCGTCTGCGTCACGACGCCGGAAATCTGCAAATCGCCCAGCGCGACGACGTGCGAGGGAAGCAGCTCTTCGGCGATGGCGATGAGCGGGCCTTGGATCGGCGTCTGGCCCGGCTGCAGCATGGCCGACAGGTGCCCGCTGAGACGCCTGATAACGTCGCGCACGTCGTCCAGGCGTTCGCGAAGATATTCATCCTCCGTTTTTTCGAAGATGGCCGTGTATTCGTCCATGACGTGCCGCAGGGCGGCCGAGGCCGATTGCTTCTCCGTCACCACGTAGTCGCGAACCTTCTCCCGGAACGAGTGGTCATGCAGGATGGCCTCGTGGGCGCGAAAGATCTCCGCCTCGCTGGGACCGACCTGGCTGGCGACCTTCTGATACAGTGCCCGCAGGTCGGCCGCCGTCGCCTCCAGGGCCGCCTCAAACCGATTCAGCTCGGGCAGCACCTCGGTCTCATCGAGGGGCTTGCCGCGGGGGTCGACAAAGATGTCGGGAATGCAATAGGCCGTGCCGACGGCGACACCGGGCGATACGGGAATACCTTTACGCATGCTGTGATCGTACCGACACCGGCCGTCCCCTGGCAACCGGCCCACCGCAGCAGCGGTTTTCCGGCGTTCCGGGCCGCACAGTGGCATTTGCAAGGCCGGGGTTCTTTGCGATATTCGCCCTGTGGCGTCATCCACCGCCGTCTGTTCGATTCGCCATAACTTGCTATGCCCGACGACCGTCCCCATCCGATTCGATCGCTGCTGGAAGAGATCCTCTCCCAGCGGGTGATGGTCATCGACGGCGCCATGGGGACGATGGTCCATAAGCTGAACCTCTCGGAGCGCGAGTATCGCGGGAAGCGCTTCGCCGGCCACCCGAAGGACCTGCAGAACTTCATTGACGTCCTCTGCATCACGCGGCCCGAGGCGATCGAGAGCATCCACCGGGAGTATCTCCAGGCCGGGGCCGACATCATCGAGACCAACACGTTCGGCGCTTCGCGCGTGGCGATGGCCGATTTCGGCATGCAGGATTTCGTCCGCGAGGTGAACCTGGCGGCCTGCCAGGTCGCCCGCCGGGCCGCCGACGACTGGAACCGCCGCACGCCGGACAAGCCGCGGTTCGTCGCCGGCTCGATCGGACCGAGCAACAAGCAGCTCACGATCGGCCGCAACACCGACGACCCGGCCGCGCGCGAAGTCACCTTCGACCAGATGGTCGACAACTACTACGAGCAGGTGGCGGCCCTCGTCGAAGCAGGCGTCGATCTCCTGCTCGCCGAGACGGCCTTCGACACGCTCGTCTTCAAGGCCTGTCTCTTCGCCATCGCCAAATACCGGGAGGAACACACGTCCGCGATCCCCGTCATGGCCTCGTTCACGATCTTCGAGACGGGGCGGACGCTCTTCGGCCAGACCGTGGAGGCCTGTTGGAATTCGATCTCCAATCACGACCTCTTGAGCGTGGGCATGAACTGCGCCGTCGGCCCGGAGATGCTGCGGCCGCACGTCGAAGAGCTATCCGGCCTTTCGGGACTCTACACCACCTGCTATCCCAACGCCGGTCTGCCGGACGAATTCAAGAATTTTCCCGAGACGCCCGAGTCGATCTCGCGCACGCTCGGCGAGTTCGCCCGCAACGGCTGGCTGAACATGGTCGGCGGCTGCTGCGGCACGACGCCCGACCACATCCGCGCCATCGCCCGGGCCGTCGAGGGCCTTCCGCCCCGCAAGCCGCCCAAGCCCGAGCCATTTTTGCGCTTGAGCGGCCAGGAGGCGCTCACGCTGCGGCCCGAGAGCAATTTCCTGATGATCGGCGAGCGGACGAACGTGACCGGCTCCAAGGCCTTTGCGCGGTTGATCGTCGACGGGAACTTCGAGGAGGGGCTCTCCGTCGCCCGCTCGCAGGTCGAAAACGGCGCCAACGTCATCGACGTCAACATGGACGAGGCCATGCTCGACGGCGAAGCCGCCATGACGCGATTTCTGAATCTCGTTCCGGGCGACGCCGTCGTGGCCAAAGTCCCCGTCATGGTCGACAGCTCGAAGTGGTCGGTCATCGAGGCGGGGCTGAAATGCCTGCCCGGCAAAGGGATCGTCAACTCGATCAGCATGAAGGAGGGGGAAGGGCCGTTTTTGCGGCAGGCGCGGCTCATCCGCCGCTACGGGGCCGCCGTCGTCGTCATGGCGTTCGACGAAAAGGGCCAGGCCACGTCGATCGAAGACAAGGTGCGGATCTCGCAGCGGGCCTACAAGCTCCTGACCGAAGACGTCGGCTTCCCCCCGCAGGACATCATCTTCGATCCGAACATCCTGACGGTCGCCACGGGCATCGCCGAGCACAGCGACTACGCGATCAACTTCATCGAAGCCGCGCGGCAGATCAAACAGCTCTGCCCGCACGCAAAAATCTCCGGCGGCGTGAGCAACATCTCGTTTTCGTTCCGCGGCAACGAGGTCGTGCGGCAGGCGATGCACGCGGCATTTCTGTATCACGCCATCCGCGCCGGGCTCGACATGGGCATCGTCAACGCCGGGCAGCTTGCCGTCTACGAGGACATCCCCAAGGACCTTCTGGAGCGCGTCGAAGACGCGCTCTTCAACCGCCGGCCCGACGCCACGGAGCGCCTCGTCGAGTTTGCCGAGACGGTGAAAGCCAAGGGCGGAAAAGCCGCGACGGAAGACCTCTCCTGGCGCGAGACGCCGCTCGAACAGCGCCTCGGCCATGCCCTGATCCACGGCATCGACAAGTACCTCGAACCGGACCTCGTCGAAGCCCGCCAGAAATACTCGCCCACGCTCAAGATCATCGAAGGCCCGCTGATGGACGGCATGTCGGTGGTAGGCGACCTGTTCGGGGCGGGCAAGATGTTCCTGCCGCAGGTGGTCAAGAGCGCCCGCGTGATGAAAAAGGCCGTGGCCTGGCTGCAGCCGTACATGGAAGAGGAGAAGGCGACGCTGGGCGACGCTTTGCAAAAACGCGCCAAGGTGCTCTTGGCGACCGTCAAGGGCGACGTGCACGACATCGGCAAGAACATCGTCGGCGTCGTCCTGGCCTGCAACAACTACGAGGTCATCGACCTGGGTGTGATGGTCCCCTGCGAGCGGATTCTCGACACGGCCCTGGCCGAGGGCGTGCAGATCGTCGGCCTCTCCGGCCTGATCACGCCCAGCCTGGATGAGATGGTCCACGTGGCCAAGGAGATGCAGCGGCGGAACTTCTTGCTACCGCTTCTGATCGGCGGCGCGACGACGAGCGCCAAGCACACGGCCGTCAAGATCGCCCCGGCCTACGAGAACCCGACCGTCCACGTGCTGGACGCCTCGCGGAGCGTGGGCGTGGTCGAGCGGCTCGTGAATCCCGCGTCGCGGGGGGCGTTCGACGCCGTGAACCGCCGCGAGCAGGACAGGCTCCGCGAGGCGTTTTTGCGGCAGCAGCAAAAGGCGCTTTTGCCCTATGCCGAGGCGCTGCGGCATCGCTTCTCGCCCGACTGGGCCGCGGCGAAGATCGAGCGGCCGGTGTTTTTGGGGGCGCGCGTGCTGCGGGAGTTTCCGCTGGCGGAGCTTGTGCCGTTCATCGACTGGTCGCCGTTTTTCCAGGCTTGGGAGCTGCGCGGAAAGTACCCCAAGATCTTTTCCGATCCGGAGGTTGGTAAAGAGGCTAAGAAGCTCTTTGACGACGCCCAGGCGCTTTTGAAAACGATCGTCAAGGAAAAGCTCCTCGCGGCCAACGGCGTCTACGGCTTCTGGCCGGCGAATTCCCAGGGCGACGACATCCTCGTCTACGCGCCCGACTCGGCGGACCTGCCGGTCGGCAAGCGGAAGGAACTCTGCCGTTTCCACATGCTTCGCCAGCAGTGGGAGCGCAAGGGGCAGACGGTTTACCATTCACTCGCCGACTTTATTGCGCCCGTGGAGAGCGGCCGCGTCGATTATCTGGGCGCGTTCGCCGTCACGGCCGGCCACGGGTCGGGCGACCTGGCCCGCCGTTTCGAGTCGCAGCATGACGATTACAGCGCGATCATGACCAAAGCCCTGGCCGACCGGCTGGCCGAGGCCTTTGCCGAGTGCCTCCACAAGAAGGCCCGCGAGGACTTCGGCTACGGCCGGCAGGAAAGCCTGACCCCCGAAGACCTGATCGACGAGAAGTACCGCGGTATTCGCCCCGCCCCCGGCTATCCGGCCTGCCCCGACCACACGGAGAAGGCGACGCTGTTTTCGCTGCTCGATGCGACGAAGGCGACGGGCATCACGCTGACGGAGAGTTTTGCGATGTACCCGCCGGCCAGCATTTGCGGCTGGTACTTCGCCCATCCCGAGGCGCGTTATTTCGCCATCGACCGGATCACGCGCGATCAGGTGGAGAGCTACGCGGCGCGGAAGGGGATGACTGTCGCCGAGGTCGAGCGCTGGCTGTCGCCGAATCTGGGCTATGAGCCGTAGTCGGAATGTTGGAGTACCGCCTTCAGGCGGCCCTTCTCCAGCCATCCATCACGCATCGGGCCCGGGCACAAACGGTTTCCGCGGGCTGGCCTTGGATTTTTCCAATAGCGCGCGAAACGACGGGTTCGACTCGATCAAATCGTCGATGAGCGAATCATCTCCGTTGCTCGGTTCGAGCGACTGGATCGCGACCAATCGGTGGTCGGGCAACTCGACAACTAAGGCGCGACCGGAATCGCAGCACTTACTGAGCAGTGCCGGCGTGTCCGTTTGGAGTTGGCTCAGGGGGATCACTTCGATGTGCATGAAACTCTTGGCCTCCCACAATGAGAGCATTGCCGACTTTTTGCCCGATCGCCACAATCGCGATTTCAGACGTCTCCTCCACAATATTATACAGCACGCGGTAGTCGCCGACACGAAGTTCGAATTGGGCGAAGGGGTTGGGGCGAAGGCGCTGGATGGCTTTGGTCTCGACTGTCGGCTGCTCCGTCAGCCGTGTAATGATCGCCGACTCGATTATGCGTTGCGCCCGAGCCGGCAACGCGCGTAGTTGAGCATCTGCGTCGTGAGTGATTGTGATTTCGTAAGACACACACAGCCTCTTGCGCCGGCAACCACGCCTGTGAGGAAAGCCGCCAAAACGTTCACCAACTACACTTCCTTCGCCTTAATCCACGGCATCAGCTTCCGAAGCTGCCTGCCCACCTGCTCGATCAGGTGCTCCCGCTCGCGCCGCCGCATCGCCTTGAAGTGCGGCGCGCCCGCCTTGTTTTCCAGAATCCACTCCCGCGCAAACTTCCCGGTCTGCACTTCCTCCAGGATCTTCTTCATCTCCGCCCGCGTCTCGTCGGTGATGATCCGCGGGCCGCGCGTATAGTCGCCGAACTCCGCCGTGTTGGAGACGCTGTACCGCATGTAATTCAGGCCGCCTTGGTAGAACAGGTCCACGATCAGCTTCAATTCGTGCATGCACTCAAAGTAGGCCATCTCGGGCTGGTAGCCCGCCTCGACGAGCGTCTCGAACGCCGCCTTCACCAAGGCGCTCACGCCCCCGCACAGCACGACCTGCTCGCCAAAGAGGTCCGTCTCCGTCTCCTCGGCGAACGTCGTCTCGATCACGCCGGCCCGCGTGCCGCCGATTCCCTTGGCATACGCCAGGCCGACCTGTCGGGCCTTTTCGCTGCTGCCCGGACGAATCGCGATCAGGCAGGGCACGCCGCCGCCTCGCTCGAATTCGCTGCGCACGAGGTGCCCCGGCCCCTTGGGCGCCACGAGCAAACAATCGACCCCTGGCGGCGGCTCCACCTGCCCGAAATGAACGTTGAACCCGTGCGAACACATGAGCGCGTTGCCGGCCTTGAGGTTGTCGCGGACGTGGTTCTTGTAAATGTCGGCCTGCACTTCGTCGGGCAGCAGGATGTTCACGATGTCGGCCTGGCGCGAGGCGTCGTCGACCGACATGGGCTTGAAGCCGTGGCCGACGGCCAGGTCGTAGTTCGCGCTCCCCGGCCGCTGCCCGACGATCACGGTGCAGCCGCTGTCGCGGAGGTTCTGGGCCTGGGCGTGCCCCTGGGAGCCGTAGCCCAGGATGGC
>JACOUI010000292.1 GCA_016177915.1 Planctomycetia bacterium | reverse complement strand
CTGCAGGAAAGCTACTTGCAAACGCGCATCTACCGTCTGGCCTGGAAGCGCGGCATCTGGCTTACGGTCCTGTTCTTCAGCTCGATGATGACGGCCGTGCTGCTCAACGGCTACCAGTCGGCGATGAACCCCTTTCCCTGGTTGGTGATGTTCATTCCGCTGATCGTCTCCAGCGGGGGCAACTCGGGAAACCAATCGGCCACGCTGATCATTACGGCCCTGTCAACCAAGGACCTCGACGTGGGCCACTGGCGGCGGGTGGTCGTGCGCGAGCTTTTGTCGGGGTTGCTCTTGGGGACGTTCTTGGGACTCAACGGCTTTGTCCTGGCGCTCCTCTTGGCGCCGACGGTGATGGGCGCGGCGGTGGTCGGCGCGACGCTCCTGATGGTTATTGTCTGCGGCACGCTCGCCGGGTCGATGCTGCCGCTTTTGTTCCGGCGGCTGGGGCTCGATCCGGCCTTGATGAGCAACCCCCTTGTCGCGTGCCTGATCGACATCGCCGGCATCGTGATCTACGTCGAGGTGGCGCTGCGAGTGCTTTCAACGCCGAAATGACGGCTCCGGCCCCGGCATCGCCTTCACGCCTGCCTTAGCGACGGCACAATCTCCGCTCGCGCCGCCGTCCAGGCCGGGACCATCCCCGCCAAAACGCCCGTCACAAGCGCCACGACGAGCGCCGTGCCGGCCAGGCCGTAGGATGGCAAAAACGCGATCGTCACGGCCTCGGCGCCGACGGCCATTTTTTTCCACGCCAGAATCGCCAGCGCGCTGCCCCCGCCCAGGATCCCGCCCGCCAAGCTCAACAGGACGCTCTCGACGAGCACCAGCCGGAAAATGCGAAAGCCAGAAAACCCGATCGTCTGCAAGATGGCGTGCTCCTGGACGCGGTCCTGGACGGCCATGAACGTCGTCGTCGCCACGAGCACAATCACGAGGCCCACGCAGGCGATGCCCAGGTAGAACAAAAGGCGGATCAGCTCGGTCAGGTCGCCCAGGCTCTTCTGCTGGAAAACGCCCTTGGGCCGCGTGTCGGTCAGCTCCGGCCAGCCCTTGGACATTGCGTCGATTTGCTCGCACAAGTCGGCGACCTTCTTTGAATCGAGTCCCGGCTGGAGATGGATCTCGAATTGCGTGACCGTGCCCTGGAGGTCCGACGTGCCGTCCTCAGCCTGCCGCCGCTGAATATAGCTGAGGTGCGTGTAAATGTAGTTTTCCTCGGCGGGGTTGTCCGACTCGAAGATGCCGACGATCGTGGGGCTGAGCGAGCCGACCGTGTGCGACTTGCCGACTTGCAGCCCCTTGCTTTTGCGCCGCTCGGCGACCGCGCGCCCGACAATGGCCGTTTCCGTGTTCCGCTCGAACTCCTCCCAGCTTCCCTGCGTCAGGTTGAAGTCGCGAACGCCGCGGAGCTTTTGGGGAGGCACGCCGTAAAAAACGACGACATCCAGGCTCGCCCGGCAGTTGTTCGTAAAAACCTGGATCGGCACGACCTCGCGCACACCGTCGAGCTTGGCGATTTTCTCGGCGTAGTCCTCGCGGAGGTGGCTCGTGAACGGGCAGAATTTGTTGGCCTGAAACGCGATCAGCACCTGCTCCGCCTCGCGACGAGACAAAAGGTCGTCCAGTCCGCTTTGCACGGAGCTGACGAAGCAGAAGACGAACATGGCCACGGCCGTGCCGAGAACGGTCAGCAGCGTGCGGCCGCGGTGGCCCCACAGGGTTTTCAGGATGTAGGGGGCGAATTTGAACATTTGGATTTGAGATTTTTGATTTTGGATTGGGGCGGGGCGTCGCAACGTCGATCGTGTCTGATTTCAGGAAACGATGCGGATGTCGGGCACGGCGGCAGCGGCGGCGTTCGATGGGGCGTCCGCAGGGGCTGCATGGGGAAGCTCGATGAACTTGCCGCGCTCCAGATAGAGCCGGCGCTCGGCCAGGTTGGCGGCCTGGGCGTCGTGCGTCACCATCAGGATCGTCGTCCCAAGCTGCCGGTTAAGCTGCTTAAGAAGTTCGAGGATCTGCGCCGCCGTGTCGGCGTCGAGGTCGCCCGTCGGCTCGTCGGCCACGACCAGCCGCGGGTCGGCCACGATCGCCCGGCCGATGCCCACGCGCTGCTCCTGCCCGCCGGAAAGCTGCCGCGGATAGTGGTCGGCCCGGTCCTCCAGGCCGACGAGGCGCAAGGCCAGTTCGACGCGCTTGCGGCGCTCGGACCGCGAAAACGGGAGCAGCAGCAGCGGCAGCTCGATGTTCTCGTAGGCCGTCAGCACCGGCACGAGGTTGTGCGTCTGGAAGATGTAGCCGATGTTCGCCGCCCGCCAGGCGGCAAGCGCTGACCGCGACAGGCGGGTAATCTCCAGTCCCTCGACGACGATCGTGCCGGAGGTCGGCTTGTCGATGCCGGCGATGAGATTGAGCAGCGTGGACTTTCCGCTGCCGCTGGCGCCCATCAGCGACACGAACTGGTGCTCGTGGATCTCCAGGTCCACGCTATCCAGGGGGGTGATGGTTTGGTCCCCCTTGTGGAACTGCTTTGACAGGCCGCGGACTTCAACGAGGGCCATGGCTGCTCCTTAGTGCTTTCCTTCCGCCGCGCCGCTCGGATGCTCCGCCGGCTGCGATGTCGTTCCCGTCGACCCCACGCCCAGCGACGGGTCGTCGCGCGTCACTCGAATCCGCTGGCCCTCCTTGAGGCCATTCCTGCCTTCCACAATCAGCCGGCTTGTCATTTGCAATCCGGACGCAACCTCGATCAGCTCGCCCGACTTGCGTCCGGTTTGAATCTTGACGTGCCGCGCGACGCCGGCCGTCTGGTCGGCGACCCACACGTAGGACCCGTCCTCGCCCACCTCGACAAGCTGCGTGGGCACGAAAATCCGCGTCTGCTCCGTCGGTTTGGCCGTCCCCGCCGGCCGCTCCGCCGCCAAAAACGTCACGTCCATCAGCATGTCGGGGCGCAAAAGCTCAGGGCAATGATCGGGCACGACTTTCACTTCGACCGTGTTCTTCTGGATGTTCGTGCTGGCCGTGATGAACAGCACCTTGCCGGGCACGGGATGTTCGAGCGCGGCGTTTTCAATGAGCACCGGCTGGCCGGACTGGACGCGCGGCAGGTCCTCGAACCGGACATCGACGCGGGCCTGAATCCGGTCCGGTTGATAAAGGGTGACGACGGTGGCGGCGTCGGACTCGGCGCCCCTCCGCATTTCGGCGTTGACGAAGGTGCCAGGGATGGCGCGAAGCTGCTGCACGCGGCCTTTGACGGGCGCGCGGACGACCATCCGCGCCAAGCGCAGCTCCGCCTCGTCGAGGGCCACTTGCGCCTGATCGACTTTGGCCTTGGCGGCCTGGACCATCGCCCGCGCGTCGTCGAGCGCACGTCTCTCGGCGGTTTTGAGCTGTAGCTGCTCGTGCAAGGCCATGACGTGGGACGCGGCGGCGGCGACTTCCTTCTGCAGGAACGGCTCGCGGTTGGCCAGCTCCCCCGTCGTGGCCTTGGCCGAGTCCAGCTCGCCGCGGGCCTTTTCGATCTCCAGTTCGGAGACGACGCCCTTGGCCTTCGTGCGGCTTTCCAGCTCGGCGGCGGCGACGGCCTCGCGCGCCTTTGCCCGCAGCACCTCGAACGGCAGGTTGGCCAGCTCCGTGTTCAGACGGGCGTGCTCGGCCTCGGCCTCGGCGTGGGCGGCCTGGAGGTGAACGGGGCGGTTGAAGTTCGTCTCGGCGGCGGTGAAGGCGGCGTCGGCCTGCTTGGACTCCGACTTCCGCAGGTCCAGCTCCGCCTTGGCCGCCGCCACGGCCAGCTCGGCGTCGCGCGAGACAAGCTGGGCGACGGGCTGACCCTCTTCGACGGACTCATTCTCCACGACCAGCAGCTTCTGCACGACGCCGCTGGCCAGCGCCGCGGCGCGGATCGACGTCGGCCGCGGCTCGATCCAGGCCGGCGCGCGGAAGAGCGGCGTCCCGGCCTCGCTCACTTCGCCCTTGACCGTTTTCACGGGGACGACCGTCACGGGCGTGGCCGGCAGCAACACGTCGCGCAGCGACCACCCTACCACGGCGACAAACCCTGAAAGCAGCGCGCCGGGAATGGCGTAGCGCGTGAAGAAATGCCGCCGCCGCGGCCGGCCCGGCGCATCGTCGTGCCCGCGGTGGACCGCCAGCTCACGCAGATCGAGGTTGGTTGGCATGGTCATTCCCTCTTTCTGATCCGCGAGAATGCGCGACATCCGCGCGATCCGCGTCCCATTCCTATCGCTTCACGTAAATCTGGCTGGCCAGAATCGAGACGTTTCCCTTGTCGTCCTTCTTGGCCTTGCCCTTGACGACGATGGTGTCGAGTTCCTTCACTCCCAGGAAATCCTTGGCCCCGGCTGCAACCGTCTGGCCGGTCTCGTCGACGATCTTCACTTCCACCATCGACTTGGCCAGGATGCTTTGGTCGCAGCAGAAGTCCCAGGGCGTGGGGCAGGAATCGCCTTCGCGCTCGCTGCAAGCCTTCAGCGAGCGGTCCACGATCGAGAATTGGGCGAAGCCTTCGACCCAGGGGTTCGGCGAGCCTCCGATCCGGCCGACGACGACCAGGTCGTCGCCGTCGCCGGCGGTCTCGCGCGTGGCGATCACGTCCTTCGCCCCGGCCGGCTCGGCGGCGGCAATGAACTTGGCGCCCTCGGCCGAAGGGCCGCTGGGCGTCGCCGTCTGGCTGTCGCCGCAACCGGCCACAACCGCCAAGAGCCCCAACGCGCCAATCGCATTCATTGTCCGAAACATCATCGATCTCCTTTCATCTGAGGATCTGATCCGTGCCAATCCGCCGCAAGTTTTTCATCCGTGTCCCATCCCTTCCCTCAAATCGCCTTCAGCGCCTCCACCACCTGCATCGTGAAAATGCGGATCGCCGCCGGCAGCGAACCGAGCACGCCGACGGCAATGCCCGACAAGCACCCCAGCAGCACCGCCGCACCGTCGATCTGCAAGACGAACGCCCCCATCGTGAACTTCACGGCTGCACCGTGGGCCACGGCGAACGCCACGAGACACGCCGCCAGCGAGGCGGCGGCCGCCAGCAGAGTTCCCTCCTGCACGAGGCTCACGACGATCGCCCGCCGCAGAAATCCGATCGCCTGGAGCGTCGCCAGCTCGCGCACCCGCCCCACGACCGACCCGTACATCGTGTTGAGGCCCGAAAACACTCCCGCCGCCGAGACGATCACCACCACGAGCCAGGAAAGTTGCTTGATGGGACCGTAGTCGCGCTGCAAGCCGGCGAAATACTCCGGTTCGCGGATCGCCTGAAGCTCCAGATCGTACCGCTCCTTGCAAAACGCTTGCAGCTTGCCGAAGCTGCCGGGCGAGTCGAGCGTGAGCGCCACAAGGCTCAAGTCCTCGCGCTTCATCGCCCGCTGCAAGTCGTCCAGCCGGCACCACAGCTCCGCCTCGAAGACCGACCCGCGCGCGGCGAACGTGCCCGACACCGTCCACTTCTTCCCCTCCAGCTCGATTTGCCGTCCCACGGCAAGCTGCTCTTTCGTCGCGCCCAGTTTCGTCGGCGCCAGCCGGCCGACGAGGATTTCGCTCGGGCCGGGCCACTTTCCGTCGACCAGCTCGACCTGCCGCCGCACGAGCAGCACCGACGGCTGGACCCCGCGCACGAGGCCCATCGATTCGCCGGTGCCTTCGATCTTGACCATCGTGCCCAGGTACAGCTCCGGCGAGACGTGCTTGAGCCCGAACCGCGTCTGCACGGCGTTCACGCTGGCGGTCAAGTAGTCCGGCGTGCCGGCGGCGATCGACGAGTATTCCAGGTTTTCGCCCATCCCCTGCGACGAAACGATCGCCACCTGCGGATCGCCGCTGACCTCCAGCGACTTTTCCAGGCCGCGGATGAAGCCGGCCACGATCAGCACCAGGAACACGACGGTGCTAAGGGCCGCAAATGTCAGCGCGGTCCGCAGCGGCCGGCGGAACAAATTCCGCACGCCGTATTCCCAGGGGAGGAGCCGAAGTCCAAGCACGATCCATCTCCGAAGCCGTCGCGGCGAGCGGCCGGCGTCAGCCTGCCTGTGTACGAAATCTCGCTGGAGCACGGGCGCAGACGAACGCCCGGGCGGTGCTTCCATCGCTGTCAGCTAGCACACGAGCGACGAGATGAGCGCGCGGAGATGGCGCCCGGAGAGGGGCGCGGCGAGGTGGTCGTTGGGCGCCGCGGCGGAGGCGGCCCGGGCGGCGGCGTCACCGTCCGCGATCTCATCGTCCGCTGTCGCGATGAACTCGGTCGCATCGAGCCGCAGATCCGTCACGTCCGCCTTCAGGAAGATCGCGCCCCCGCAAATACAGCCGCACGGCGCGGACCCGTTCGGCTTGGGCTCGTGCGTCGGAGCGCTTTGGTCGCCGCACGAATCGGAACCGGACGGCAACGAGCCCTCGCCCGCGCGCGGTCCGCAGAGTCCCGCCCCGCAAAGATACGGGCAGGTCAGGACCATCGCGGCCAGCAGCAGGTGGACGATTTTGGCCATGGCGTCCAGTTAAGACAGGAATTCGGGTCCGCCAACGCATTCAATCGTATGTCGTTCCGGGGATGGCGTCAACGCGAACTGCCCGCGATGCGGAATAGGCCTGAAATGCGGCCGTTACCGTGGCGGGCCTGCCGCGTCGGGCCGGGCGGCGGAATTCTCTCCCAGGCCGTCCTCCGGCAGTCGCAGCTCCAGGCCCGGCCGCAGGTCGACGTCGTCGCCCAGGACATCGCGGTTCAGCTCGTAGATTTCGACCCAGCGGGTCGCCTTGCCCAGCAAGCGGCGGGCGATGTTGAAAAGAGTGTCGCCTTTGCCGACGACGTAGTGCTGTTGTCCCTCGATGCTTGTCAATCCGCCGGCCGCCGGCTGGTCGATCGCGCGCGGCGCCGGCGCAGGGTCGATGGCGCGCGGCCCGTCGATCGGAGTCTTGGCATCCGGCGGGGCGGCGTTGTCGGCGGCGAGGGCCTTGGGCTGCCACTCCGAGCGGTCGGGGCGGGTCGTCCGCTCCGTCGCCGGCGGATCGGAACGCTCGGCAATCCGCGCCGCCGACGTGCCGCTCTTTTCAGCCGCCGCCGGACAGAGACTTGGGTAAAGCCGCCGCAGCTCGTCGATGCTGGGCGTTTCGACAAGGTCGCCCTCCTTCAGGTCGGCGATGCCGCGATGGCGGTCCTTGT
The DNA here is from genome assembly GCA_016177915.1 of Planctomycetia bacterium. Taxonomy (GTDB): domain Bacteria; phylum Planctomycetota; class Planctomycetia; order Pirellulales; family S012-138; genus JACOUI01. Next base: position 15,566 of record JACOUI010000292.1, on the reverse strand, counting down.
TGTGCTCGTAGAGCGCTTCGTAGTAGTCGCCGCTGCCGTAGAGCCGCTTGGCGATCAGCCAAAAGCTGTCGTCCGAACGGGCGATGTATCTCGGTGCAACGGTTGCGGAAGGGAACCGCTCGGCGCCCGGCGCCGGCTCGGCTGCGGGACTGGCGCCGCTGCGCGCCGCGGACGGGAACGGGTCGCTGGTCTTCGCCTCCGCGGTTGCGGACGAACCTGTCGCGGCACGGCGATCGTCGCCCTTTGCGGTGTCGGGGCCTCTGTCGTCGATGGGAAACGCGCCGGCCGCGCCCGATTTGAAAGGCTGCTTGCGCGGAAAGTCGTCGACGCTGACCTTCGCCTCGGCCGCGACGCCTCCTTTTTGGGTTTCGTTTTCGCCGGCATCGTCGCCGACGTCAAGAATCGACCGCTTGGGCGGAGTGGCGTTTTGTCCTGTGTCGTCGATGCGGCTCTTTGCGCCGAAATCGGCCCACGATTTTTTGCCGCCGCCCTGGTTTTCGGCCGCCACGCCCGGCGTTGCCCCCGAATCAGCTCCCGCCGCGGCGTCGCCGGCGCTGGCTGCGCCTTCGCTCTTGTCCGCCGGCTGCGCCCAGGCCGACTTGAAGCGGTCGGTCCAGCTTGGAACGGTGTCATTTGACGACCGGGCCGAGCCGTCGTCCCTTGGATCGCCCCAGGCCGAGCCGGTCGCGCCGGACTTGGGGCCGGCGCTGCCCGCGGTTGCGCCCGGTGCGTCGGACCGCTTGCCCGCCGCGGCGGCGGCGGGGGCTGCGGGGGCCGACAGTTTGTCCGCCAGGCTGCCGGCTTTTTTCGGCGCCGGCTTGCCTTCGTCGTTCTTCGTGCCGGGCGCAGCCGCTTGCGAAGCGTCGCCGCCGGCCGCGCCTGCCTGCGCCGTCTCGGCGCCGCGCTGCATCCGGTTCCAAAGCACCAGGGCGAAGACGGAGCCTAAAAGGCCCACGACGGCCGCGGCGATAAGCAGTTTTTTGCGCATGGGGGTTTTCGCAGACGAGGAAATGCGGCGAGTGGAAAAACGGCGGGCCTGGGGATCGTATCGGCCGCGCCGGGCTGCGGCAATCTCAAGAGCGCCGGCACGGTCGTGCTGTCATTGCTTTCGCGGCCGCGCGGCGGCGGGTAAAATCCCGGCCGGCCGAACATTCCACGAATCCGCACTCGGGTATTTCCATGACCGCCGTCATCGGCATCGACATCGGCACCTCCGGCACAAAAACGCTGGCGATGGACGAGGAGGGAAAGGTCCTCGCCGATTGCACGTCCGAAGAGTATCCCGTCCATCGCCCCAAGCCCCTTCACAGCGAGCAGGACCCCGAGGATTGGTGGAAGGCGACCGTGTCGACCGTGCGGAGCGTGATGGAGCGCTCGGGCCTGGCGCCGGAGGAGGTGGCGGCGATCGGGCTGTCGGGCCAGATGCACGGGTCGGTCTTTTTGGACAGCCAGAACCGCGTCATTCGCAAGGCGCTGCTCTGGAACGATCAGCGGACGGAGAAGGAAGTCAAGGAAATCGAAAAACTTGCCGGCGGACCCAAAGCGCTCATCAAGATGGTCGCCAATCCGGCCATGACCGGCTTCACCGCGCCCAAAATCCTCTGGCTGCGCAATAATCACCCGGAGCAGTTCAAACGGATGGTCAAGGTGCTCCTGCCCAAGGACTACATCCGGCTGCGGCTGACGGGCGAATTCGCCACGGAAGTGAGCGACGCGAGCGGGACGCTCCTTTTGGACGTGGCCAGGCGGCGTTGGTCGAGCGAGCTTCTGGCGGCGCTCGATTTGAAGGAGAGTCTTCTGGCCCGCTGCTATGAATCGCACGAGGTGACGGGCCGGCTCACGGCCGAGGCCGCCAAGGAATTGGGCCTGTCGACGCGGTGCAAGGTCGTGGGCGGGGCGGGCGACTGCGCGGCCGGGGCCGTGGGGACGGGGATCGTGCAAAAGGGCCGGCTCTCCACGTCCATCGGCACCTCCGGCGTGATGTTTGTGCACTGTGACGACGTGATCATCCATGACGAAGGGCGGGTCCACACGTTCTGCCACGCCGTGGCCGGCAAGTGGCACATGATGGGCGTGAACCTCTCGGCCGGCGGGGCGCTGCAATGGTTCCGCAACAAACTTTGCCGGTCGCTCGTCGCCATGTGCCAGTCGTGCGAGGTCGAGGCCTACGAAGTCCTCGGCCTGGAGGCGGCCAAGGCGCCCCGCGGCAGCGACGGGCTCTTTTTCCTGCCCCACATGTCCGGCGAACGCACGCCCCACAGGAACGCCAATGCCCGGGGGGCTTTGGTCGGGCTGACGGAGTCCCATCATCGCGGGCACGTGGTGCGGGCGATCATGGAGGGGGTGACGTACAACCTGCGCGACAGCCTGGCGATCTTCCGCGAGTTGGGCGTGCCGGTCGAAGAGGTGCGGGCCTCCGGCGGCGGCGGAAAGAGCGCCCTCTGGCGGCAGATTCAGGCCGACGTTTTGGGCCACGAAATCCGGCGGCTCAAGGTGGAGCAAGGCCCGGCCTACGGCGTGGCGATCCTGGCGGCCGTCGGGGCGGGCATCCAGCCGGACGTGCCCACCGCGTGCGCGAAGTACGTCGAACTGGCGGACGACAAGCACCTTCCCGACGCGGCGGCGCGGGCGTTTTACGACCGGGGGTTTGAGATTTACAAGATGCTGTATCCGGCGCTGGAAACGGCGTTTCAGAAGATCGCGGAATTGGGATAATGGCTGCCGATGGCCGGCAACTTGTTGGCGGCGAATTTGGGAGTTGGAGTCGGCGCGGGCCGGTTTGGCGATCGGTCATGTAAAGTCATGATAGGCAATCCATGCCTGCCGCCGGGCGGGACGCCCGGCGCCCCCGCGAGCACTACTGCGTGAGCGGAACGTCAAACGGATCGAGATTCAGGCGGCTTGGCGGCGTCCGAGGGCCTTCGATGGTCACGCGGCCGTCGCCCCATAAGACGTTGACCCCACTTGCGTGAAGCCCGGAGTCGATATCGACGGCGAACGTAATTGGCGAAGACGCCCAAGCCCCGGCCCTGCGACTCTCGTCGGCGAAGACGGTGTTGCTTCGACCTTTCTGGAAGGCGATCTCGTTGATCGCAAACGCGCTCAGGCGGTACGAACCCCGCGCAGGCACGTCTAGCGGCGCAGGTTGTTCATTGGGGCAGAGGTAGACCGGCACGGGTTGTAGGGCGCGGACGGGCGGCGGCAGCGAAGCGATGTGCGAGCATTCGAGGTAGGGCAACAGCTCGACGCTCCATTCTCTAGGCAGGCCCTTTTGCCGCGTCGCTTCGTAGTTGTGCCAGGCGATGCCGATTTGGCGCAGGTTGTTCGCGCACTTGGTGCGCGTGGCGGCGTCTCGCGCCGCTTGAACGGCGGGAAAGAGGAGGGCGAGCAAGATGGCAATCGTCCCCATCGAAACGATCACCTCGACGAGGGTGAATCCGCGCCGGACCGGGTCGTTTGTTGGGCTCATGCTGGCACGGTTGGGGCCGCAGATGACGTCGTGTGACACTTACGGCGCGCAGCAATTTCTATACGCGGCGACGAGTCGCCGCAGTCCAGAGCTAATACTCGTTCTCCGCCGTGCCGCCGCCGATCTGCGGCCGTGACATTTTCACCTTCTGGCGGACGGTCCGCGCCGCGACCTCGGCCTTGAGCTTGTCGATCGCCGCCACAAGCGGCATCGCCCCCAGATCGCCGTCGATCCGGTCGCGGACGCTCACACTGCCGCCTTCCATCTCGCGGGCGCCGACGACGAACATGTAGGGAACGTGCGCAAGCTGCGCGTCGCGGATTTTCGCGCCGATCTTCTCCGGCCGCACGTCGACCGTCACGCGCAAGCCTGCCGCCCGAAGCTGCTCCGTCACGTGCGTTCCGTAAGTCGTGAACTTTTCGCTGACGGGCAAAACGCGCACCTGCTCCGGCGCCAGCCAGAGCGGAAACGCCCCCGCAAAATGCTCGATCAGGACGCCGATGAATCGCTCCAGCGAGCCTAGGGGCGCGCGGTGGATCATCACCGGCCGGTGCGGCGCGTTGTCGGCGCCGATGTACTCCAGGCCGAATCGCTCCTCGCTGGGTAAATTGTAATCAAGCTGCACCGTGCCAAGCTGCCATTCGCGGCCCAGGCAGTCGGTGACCAGAAAATCGGCCTTGGGCCCGTAAAACGCCGCCTCGCCGCGAACCGGCTTCTCCATGTTGGGCAGGTTCATCGTCTTGCAGACGTCCTCCAGCTCCGCCTCGGCGCGGTCCCACAGCTCCCGCCGGCCGACGTACTTGTCGCTGGCCGGGTCGCGAAAGCCCAGCCGCACGCGGTAGTCGTCCATCCCCACCGCCTTGAGCATCATCTGCGTCATCTCCAGGCAGCCGCGGAACTCGTCGGCCACCTGCTCCGGCGTGCAGAACAGGTGCGCGTCGTCCTGCGTGAAGCCCCGGACCCGCGTCATCCCGCCGAGCTGCCCGGATTTCTCGTAGCGGTAGACCGTGCCGAACTCCGCCAGCCGCACCGGCAGCTCGCGGTAGCTCCGCCCCTTCGACTGGTAGATCATGATGTGGTGCGGGCAGTTCATCGGCTTGAGCAAATACCGCTCGCCCTCTTCCATCTCGATCGGCGCGAACTGGCTGTCGGAGTAGTACGGGAAATGCCCGGACGTCTCGTACATCTCCACGCGGCCGATGTGCGGCGTGTAGACCGGCTCGTAGCCGCGCTTGACCAGCTCCTCGCGGACGAACGTCTCCAGCGTCGCGCGGATCATCGCCCCCTTGGGCAGCCACAGGATCAGGCCCGAGCCGACGAGCGGGCTGGTCGTGAACAATTCAAGCTGCTTGCCCAGCACGCGGTGATCGCGCCGCTTGGCTTCTTCGAGCTGATGGAGATGGGCCTCGAGGTCCTGCTGCGTGAAGAAGGCCGTGCCGTAGAGGCGCTGAAGCTGCTGGCGCTTCTGGTCGCCCTTCCAGTAGGCGCCGGCGACGGAGAGGAGCTTGAAGGCGCCGATCCGCCCGGCGCTGGGAACGTGCGGCCCCCGACAGAGGTCCACAAATTCGCCCTGCCGGTAGAACGACAGGGTTCTTTCGTCCTTGAGTCCGTCGCCGATGTGCTCGACCTTGAGCGGCTGGTGCATCTGATCGCAGAGCGCGAGGGCCCGCTCGCGCGGCTCGACGAACCGCTCGAACGGCTCGTCCTGCCCCACGATCTTCCGCATCTCCTCCTCGATGCGTGGAAAATCGTCTTCCGTGATGGAGTGCGCGAGGCCCATGTCGTAATAGAAGCCGCCCTCGATCGTCGGCCCGAAGGCAAGCTGCACGTCCGGAAAGAGCCGCATCACCGCCCGCGCCATGACGTGCGCGCAGGAATGCCGCATCACACCCAATGCCTGCGGGTCCTTCTGCGTGAAGACGCGAAAGGCCACTTCGCCGTCGGCGGGGAGCAGGTAGTCGACGCCGATGACCTTGCCGTCCACCTCGCCCGCCAGGGCGTCCTTCGCCAGCTTCGGGCCGATCATCCGGGCCGCTTCGGCGACCGTGATTTGGCCCTTGGATTCCAGGACCTTTCCATCGGGGAGCCGAATCCGCAGCATGATTTCCGTCCCAGGGGGGAATGCCGCGGTCCAAGCGACGTCGAAACAAAGGACGCCTTGGCCCGCGCGCGGCACGGTGCCAGCGCACGAAATTGTAGATGCGCTTCCCTATCGCACAAGACAGGCGCCCGGCCGCCGTGGTTCGGCCGCGCCCTGCTGGGGTCGGCCAAAGCCCGCCGGCTGCGCGCAGCGGGACCGCACGTCATCGCGGCTACGTCTTCTCCACCCGCCGCACCTGAACCCGCGCATCGGACGAGGGGATGAACTCGACTTCCTCGCCGGGCTGGATGAAATCGCCGTCGGCCGCGATCACGTCGATCAGCTTCCCGCCCAGGCGCACTTTTCCCGCCGGTCGAAGCAGCGTCGCCGCTACGCCCCGCTGGCCGACGAAGTTGTCGATCGGGCCAGCCGCACTCGACCGCGCGGCGGCGGCCTTGGATGCAGCTCCGGCCGTCGTCGCCCCGCCCCCCGCGGTTGCCGGGGCCAATCGGCGCCCCGGCCGCTTGTCCGGCTCCGGCGGCGCCAGCACGAGGCCCTTGAACAGCGACAGCCTTCCCAGCCGTTTGCGGAAAATGAAAACGACACCCACGAACACCACGCCCGATCCCACGACCGTCAGCACCGAGTTGCGCAGCATCGCCACGTCCAGCGACGACTCGGGGATCACCTTGTCGCCGATCGCCAGGATCAGGCTGGCGACGATCATCACGCCCCCGGTGAATCCCGCGATCCCAAAGCCCGGGAAAACGAACAGCTCCAGCGCCAGCAGCACGAGTCCCCCGACGAAGAGCAGGACCTCGAACGCGTTGGCCGTCCCGTTGCAGTAGTGGCTCCAGAAGAAGAGCCCGAAGCAGAGGAGCGCCATCACGGCGCCAATACCGATGCCCGGCGAGCTGATCTCCAGGTACAAGCCCACGAGACCGATGACGATGAGCAGGCCGGTGACGATCGAGAAATTGAGGATGAAGACGGTCGTTTCGACCCAGGTGTCGTGGAGGAGGGTGGGCTGGCCTTCCCAGCCGAGGCGTTTTTGCAGGTCGTCGTAGTTTCCGGCGGTCGCGTTGGCCAGGCCCAGCTCGACGGCGCGGTCGCCCGTCACGGCCAGAAACAGCCCTTTGTGCGTCTCGACGACCGGTGCCAGGACGTCGAAATTCTGCTCGCCGCGCGCCTTCAATTCCGCCTCCGTGAGGTACGTGTCCGGGCCGCCGTGCTTGGGGCGGACGAAGAACACCTTGGTGTCGCGGCGGACCATGGCCTCGGCCAGCGCGGCCGGCCGGCCCTGGTCGTCGGCCAGCCGGCGCATCGTGACGACCACCTCGGAAATCTGCTTTTCCTCGGCGAAACGGAAGGCCTCGTCCACCACGCCGACGACGCCCACGTCGCCCAGGTGCGCGCCGGGGTGCATCACGATCTCGTCGCAGGCCAGGCTGGCCATCGCCGCCCCGCTGAGCGCCATCTGCCGTATGTAGGCCACGGTGTGGCACTCGAAGTCGGACAGAATGCGCGCGATGGCCGTGCTATGCTGGACCGTCCCGCCGGCGCTGTCGATTTCCACAATCAGCACGTCCGGGCGAAGGTCCTGGGCCTCGCGCAGCCGGCGCTCCAGCGAAAAGACCGCCAAGCCATCGAGCAGCCCGTGCAACTCGACGACGACGGCCTTGGGATAGCGTCTTGCCGGCTTTTGGGCGCCCGCTTCCCGGGCGGCAGGGTTGCCCTTTGCCGGGTCGTTCGCCGGCGCTTTTTGCCCCGGCTCCTGGGCGAAGGCGATCGCCCGCGGCGCGTCGCCGTCGCCGCGCGGCGCTAGAAGGAGCGCCAGGGCCAGCCCGGCGACGGCCGTCCGCAAGGCAATGCGGCGCAATGAAATCCGTGACTGGTATTTCAATCGAGTGGGCCGCAGGGCGAATGGTTAAGGATTGCGTGTACGTCGCCGCATCGCAATCCTAGACCCATCGGCGACGGCATGTCAACGCAAGGCACTGAGCGGTCAATTGATATCCGGGAAACGCCAACCGTCCGATAGAACCGAGCGGCGGCCGGATACGTAAACGTAGCGATGCGACTCGTCGTGCGACCAACCCGCTGGCTCTCGATCGCGGCCCTGGCGGCCTATCTATTGGCCCAGGCCGGGGCGGCTGTGCTGCACGACCACGGCGCGCGCGGCGGCGGATGTTCGCACGTTCATGCTTCCCTGTGCGGCCTTTCGCACAGCCATTCACACGACCATTCGCAAGACGCCCATCGGCACTGCCGCCATAGCACGGCGGAACATGAAGCTGGACAGCCATCGACGTCCGGTCCGGCGCTCGCGCCGAGCGCCTGTGGCGACGAGTGCTTTATTTGCACCTATCTGGCCCAGCGCTGCGTCAGCGCTTCGGTCTCCTGCGACCTGGCGGTCCGGTCCGCCCTGCCTCTCGTTGATTCTCAGCCGGCCAGCGCCGAGCTTCTCTTGCCCCGCTGGCTGACGCGCTCCCGCGCCCCTCCGGCGGTCTAGTGCCTCTCTGTCGTGCCTTCGTTTGCGCGCGGGTGGCACGCCCAGAACGCAGTGATGGGCGTGCCTGAAAAACCACGCCCTTCGCGTTGCTCAGGGCGTGCCACCCGGCCCAACAGCTTCTCGTTTTCCGCCAGACCCGACCGCCATTTGCGGCGCGGCCCTTTTGCCGCGCCCATGAGGAGATTAGATATGCTTTCCTGCCACTGCCGGCAGATTCGCCGCGCGTTCACGCTCGTCGAGCTGCTCGTCGTCATCGCCATCATCGGCCTTTTGATCGCGCTCTTGATGCCCGCCGTCCAGGCCGCCCGCGAGGCCGCCCGCCGCACGGCCTGTCAGAACAACCTCCATCAGTTCGGCATCGCCCTGCACCTGCACCACGACATCTACAACGTGCTGCCGCACGGCTGGACGGCGTTCGACGCCAGCGGCGTCCCCAACCCCGAAGGCGAGCCCGGCTGGAGCTGGGCCAGCCGCATGCTCCCGTTCGTCGAGCAGTCGCCGTTGGCCAACCGCATCAACTACAGCCTCCCCATCACCGACCCCGTCCACAATGGCATCCGCGACTTCGAGATGAAGCTCTTCCACTGCCCGACCGACGTCGCCACCCATCCGCGCTTCACGCTCAGCGACGACGCGGGCAACCCCCTTACGGTCCTGGCCACGTCGAACTACGTGGGGGTGTTCGGGTCGATGGAGATCGAAATGTGCGAGGGCCTGGGCTCGCAGCAGTGCGTCAGCGACGGCGTTTTCTTCCACAACAGCGAGGTCACGTTCGGATCGATTATCGACGGCCTGAGCAATACGCTGCTCGTCGGCGAGCGATCGAGCCTGCACGGCTTCTCGACCTGGGTAGGCGCCGTTAGCGGCGGCGAGGAGGCCATGGCCCGCGTCGTCGGCACGGCCGACCACCTGCCCAACGATCCGGGCGGCCATTTCGACGACTTCGGCAGCTTCCACACCAACGGCGCGAACTTCGTCCTCTGCGACGGCTCCGCACGACTGTTCAATCCCACGATGAGCCACGCGTCGTACCAGGCAATGGCCACGCGGGCACAGCGCGACGTGCCGTAACTGCGGACCGGCGGATCATTACGCTGCTTAATGCACTGGCACGCCGTGCTGCCTGTGACGGCAGCACTGCGCTGTGTTTGCTTGGTTGTCGACCCCCAGGTCGCCGCTGAGCGCGTTGCTAAGTCGTTGCAGGACAGCGTGATGCACGCGGTGCCGCGGGCCGCTAGCACATCCTGGCATAGGGATTGCTTTCCACCGGGCCGTCGTCACGCCGTGCGCCGCGCGCATCGGCTGGGAAATTCTCTTGCCTGCGGAGCAATACCGTGCGCCCGGAAAAGAAACGCTCTCACGCCTCCCTGCCGGTCGATCCAAAATCACTTGCCTCGCGCCTGGAACTGAAAACACCGGCCTCTTCCAATGGCGCCCGCGCAGGTTGGAAGTCCAAGCTCGCCTTTCGTCTCGTGCTGTGCGCCGCCGTGCTTTTCGGCACCGGCGGACTCTGCGGTCTGGCGGCCGCTCAGCCGGACAAGCCCGCTGGAACGACTTCTGCCGCCACGTCGCCCGCGGCGCCTCAATCGTCCGTGAACAGCACAGTCCCGGTCAACAGCGCGTCGGTCCAAGCGACTCCCGAGTCTACGCAGGCGCAGCCTGAGCCGTCCAAGAAGCCGGATGCGCCCGACCCCGTCGCGGCCCTGAAGTCCGAAATGAAGGTCGCCGTCGACACCATTTGGGTGCTGGTCACGGCCATGCTGGTGTTCTTCATGAACCTGGGCTTTGCCTGCGTCGAGTCCGGGTTCTGCCGCGCCAAGAACTGCGTCAACATCCTTTCCAAAAACTTCATCGTCTTCGCGGTTACCTCATTCTTTTTCTGGGTGCTCGGTTTTGGCTTGATGTTCGGCAGCGGGAGCGAGCAAGTCGGCCCGTACATCGGCACGACCGGCCTCTTTACGCTCAGCGGGGCCGACAACAGCCCCGCCATGCTCGACGCTTATGAAGGCGACTACGGGGCGCTGAACTGGACGGGAGTCCCGCTGGTTGCGAAGTTCTTCTTCCAGCTCGTCTTCGCCGGCACCGCCGCCACAATCGTTTCGGGCGCCGTGGCCGAACGCATCAAGTATCTGAGCTTCATCTTGTTCAGCGCGTTCATGGCGATCATCATTTATCCGGTCGTCGGCCACTGGATTTGGGGCGGCGGCTGGCTGGCTGGTCTGGGTTTTCGCGACTTTGCCGGTTCCACGCAAGTGCATTCGATTGGCGGATGGGCAGCCCTCGTGGGCGCCATGATGCTCGGTCCGCGCATCGGCAAGTACGGACCGGACGGCAAGCCCAAGGCGATTCCCGGCCACAGCATGATGGGGGCGACAATCGGCTGCTTCGTCCTCTGGCTGGGCTGGTTCGGCTTCAATCCCGGCAGCACCATGGCGGCCGACCCCGCGGCGATTTCCCATATCTGCGTCACGACCAATACCGCTGCCGCCGTGGCCGTACTGACGGCCACGATCGCCTCCTGGATTCTGCTGGGCAAGCCCGACTTGGGTATGACCCTGAACGGGTGCCTGGCGGGTCTGGTCGCCATCACGGCGCCCTGCGCTTTTGTCACCGTCCCCTGCTCCGCGATCATCGGAGCAGTCGCCGGAGTGTTGGTGGTCCTGTCCGTCATCACGTTTGACCGCATCCGCGTCGACGACCCGGTCGGCGCCATCTCGGTGCACCTGGTGAACGGCGTGTGGGGCACGCTCTGCATCGGCCTGTTCGCGGACCCCGAACTTTTCAAAGCAGCGGCGAGCCAGCACGCGGGCGGTCTGTTCTTCGGCGGCGGGTGGGGCCAATTGACTGCCCAAGCCATCGGCGTCGGCGCAACGGCCGTCTACGTGGCCGTCGCGGCGGCCGTTTGCTGGGGGCTCTTGAAGTACACGATCGGAATCCGCGTTTCGCGCGAGGAAGAGATGGAGGGCCTCGACGCGGGCGAGCACGGCAACGAAGCCTATCACGGCTTCTCATTCGTGGCGGAAGGGTAAAAGAGGCCGGCCGACGGTCACCATCCTTTCATCCTGATCCCCCTGATCACGCAGGGCCTCGGCCGCTTGCAGGAGCGACGCCGGGGCCCGTCGTGCTTTGTGCGTGGGGCAGGCGTCTCGCCTGCCGTCTTACGCGCTGAGCCGACGGCCAACCTGTCCCATCCGGCCTAGGTCCATCAGCCGTCATTCCCTACAATCCGGCCCCCTTTCTGACGCGCCGCCACCCTGCGCGGAGACTGAATTCATGGCCCGTCATGGACGACGACAAACGCCGACGACTCAATCTAGCCCTGCACGCCAGCGGGCCGATCGCGGACTGCACGGCCGGCAATGGCAGCACTGCCTTCGTGCTGTCTGCGTGGCCATCGCGCTGTTTGCGTTGTTTGCCGCGCCGACCCGCGCCGGCCAGCAGTCGACGCCCGCCATGCGCGAGGACGCTCAGCTTCGCGACCTGTTTTTCCTCGACCCTGACCTGGGCTGGGCCGTCGGCGACCGCGGCGTCATCTGGCACACCGCCGACGGCGGCCGCACCTGGCGCCTGCAGGCATCGGGCGTCGATTGCGCCCTGCGGTCCGTCTGGTTTTCCGACCCGGACAACGGCCTGGCCGTGGGCGGCGAGAGCGTCGTCCACTCGCACCTCTCGCGCGGCGTCATCCTGCGCACGCAAGACGGCGGCCGGCACTGGCGGAGCGAGCAAAACCTGCTCCCCGCTCTGCGGCTCGTCCGCTTCGGCGACAAAGAGCATGGCTGGGCGCTGGGCGAGTCGTCGGGCCTGTTTCCCTCCGGCGTCTTCACGACCGAAAACGCGGGAAAAACGTGGCGCCCGCTCCCCGGCGCGATGGCCTCCGGCTGGGCGGCGGGCGACCTGATGGACCCTCTCACCGGCGCTTTGGCCGGCCCGCGCGGCGCGATCGCGGCGCTGCGGCGCGGCGCGTTGCAGCCCGCCCGCACGCCCTCGTTCGGCCTGCGCGGTCTGATGCAAATGCGGCTCAATGCGCAAGGCGGCGGCTGGCTCGTGGGCGAAGGGGGGCTGGTGCTGACGACCGTTGACCTCGGCATGTCGTGGCAGCTCCCGCCCGCGCCGATCCCCGATCCGCTCCGCGACCACTTCGATTTTCTGGCGCTTTCCGTCGTCGGGCAAAACGGCTGGATCGCCGGCTCGCCCGGCTCGCTGGTGCTGCACACGCCGGACGCCGGCCGCACCTGGAACGTTTTTCCCACCGGCCAGACCCTGCCGCTCCGCGCGGTCCGTTTCATCGACCCGATGCGCGGCTGGGCCGTGGGCGATCTAGGCACGATCCTGGCCACGAGCGACGGCGGCAAAAGCTGGCGCAGGCAGCACGGCGGCGGCACGCGCGCCGCCGTCCTGGGCGTTTTCGGCGACGCCGCGACGCTCCCCTGGGAGATGTTCGCACAGCTCTCGGCCAACGATGGCTATCTGGCCGCGGTCGAGATCGTCGGCCGGCGCGACGTGGAACCCGGACCGGCGGCGCGGGCGACGGAAGCGGACCGACTCCACGACGCCGCCGCGGCGGTCGGCGTGAGCGGCACGAACGTGGCCTGGCAGTTTCCGCTCAAGCAGGAAGGCCTGACCGCACGAGGCGAGGAAATCGTGGCCGCCTGGAACCACGTCCATGACGGCCGCGGCCTCGAGCGGCTCGAAGAACACCTTGTGCGGCAGATTCGCACCTGGCGGCCCGAGGTGATTGTGACCCACGCCGCGACGGCCTCGGCGCGCGACCCCCTGGCCAATGTCGTCAACCAGGTCGTCCTCAAGGCCGTCTCCTCGGCCGCCGACCCCACCAGCTTCCCGCAGCAGCACGTCCACGCCGGCCTCGCGCCCTGGCAGGTCAAGAAGGTCGTCTCCTGGCTGCCGCCGGGCGACCACGGACCGATGAGCCTCACGACGGCCACGCTTGCCCCGCGCCTCGGCCGGTCGCTGGCGGAGCTGGCCGACGAGCCGCGCGGCCTCGTGTCGGCGGGAATCGACGGAAACGAGCGGCTCGCGTCTCCGACGACGGTCGACTTCCGCGTCTCAAAGTCCGTGCTCCCCGAACAAGTGAGCCGGCAGGACCTGATGAGCGGCATCCGCCTGCACCCCGGCGGCGAGGCCCGGCGCCTGCTCGATGAGCCGCCCGGTGGACTCGAGGCCCAAAAGCGCTCGGCCCAGAAGTATCACAACGTGCAGGCCATCCTCGACCGGGCAAAAAAGAGCGACGCGGAACAGGCAAAACTGCTGGGGCAAATGGGCGACCTCACGCGCGACCTGGGCGAGACGACCGCGCCCCGCGTGCTCTTCGCGCTGGCCGGCCAGTGTCACCGCCAGGGGCGCGGCGAAATGGCCGCCGAAATCTACGAGCTGCTCGTCGACAAGTACCCCAACCACCCCCTGGCGACCCCCAGCCTGATCTGGCTCGTGCAATACTGGTCCAGCGGAGAGCTGGCCTGGCGGGCGAAGCGGGCACAGTCGAGCACCGTCACCCAGGCCGGCGCCGTCGCCGCCGGGCAAGAAGACGACGACGGCAACGCGGGCGTGGTGTCGTCCGTGCGCGGCCAGCAGGCGATCGCGCTCGTGACGGGGACGAGTGACGTCGACCGCCCGGCGCACGCCACGGAGCTGGGCAAACGGCTCGAGCGGGCCTGGCCAGCCGTTTTCGCCGAGCCGAGCGTGCGGTTTCCGCTGGCCGCGGCGTACGTCGCGGGCGGCCTGCCGCGCGAGGCGGAAAAATTCTACCTGGCCACGCGCACCGGCCGGCCGCGCGACGCCTGGTGGTCCTGCGCCGCCGCCGAGCATTGGCTCGTCGAGCGCCAGGGCCAGCCTCCCAAAAACGTCTTCCGCTGCGGCACCGGCCCGATAAAGCCGTACCTCGACGGCCGCGTCGACGAGCCGATCTGGAACGCGGCCGAAAAACTCGAGTTGCGCGCCGCGGCGGGCGACGACGCGGCCTTAAGGGCCGTGGCCATGCTCGCGCGCGACGACGAGTTCCTCTACGTCGCGGTTCAATGCCGCAAGGCGCCGGGCGTGGAGTACCAGAAATCCGACGTGGCGCGGACGCGCGACGCCGACCTTTTGGACAACGACCGCGTCGACCTCTTCATCGACATTGACCGCGACTACGCGACCTGGTTCCGTTTTACGATGGACCACCGCGGCTGGACGGCCGACGCCTGCTGGACCGACCCTGCCTGGGACCCGACCTGGTTCGTCGCCGCCCGCGACGAGGCCGACACCTGGACCGTCGAGGCGGCCATCCCGCTCACGGAGCTGACGAGCCGGCCGCCGTCGGGCAAGGTCGCCTGGGCGGTCGGCATTCAGCGGACGATTCCCGGCGCGGGCTTCCAGTCATGGACGCTGCCGGCATCGACGGCCGTGCAGCCCGAGGGATTTGGGCTGATGGTGTTTGAGTGATTTCCGACGTCGTAGCAGGTGGTAGCGCGGGGGCGCCGCTCAGGGCGCGCCGTGCAACTACGGCGCGGACAGCGTCAGGTGGGCGTCCATCGCCTTCTTGATCCGGCTGGCCGACTCCGTGAGGTGGGCCTTGCTGTAGGGATCGAGCTTCACGGCTTCGCGTTTCAGAAGCTCGCCGATCCGCGTTTCCAGCGACGACAGTTGCGCAAAGGCCACCGTCTGGCAGTCCTGCGGGGCGGAGGAGTTGCCCATCGCCAGGTTCGCCAGCCGCTTCAGGTAGTTGCGCTGCAAATTGCGGCGCAGGCTGCTGATGGCGGGCTTGCGGACGGTGAACTCGCCGCTTTGCACGGAATCGACCTCGGCGAAAATCGCCTTGGTGAGGCGCTCGAGCAGCTCGGCCGAGGTGAACGCGTCCTGGTCGGCGGGGACTTTCAGCTCCGAGTCGTGCAGGCGATCGAGCGTCTGCGTGGCCAGGAGCTGCGCCAGGACGCGGTCCTGCCAGGTGACGATGACTTCGTGAACGGCAATGTCGACCCGCGGGCGGGCGGTCGTTCCCCAGTGGCTCCACCGCGACGAGGCCAGCGAGTTGTACAGCTCCGGCGGGAACTGGAACGGCTTGTCGTTGAAGATCTGCTCTTCCAGCAGGGCCAGCGCCTCGCGCTGCTTGGCGGCCGGCACGACCTCGAACGGCATGCGATTGCCGGCGTCGCCGCGGTGGTCGCGGTTGACGTGCACGCCGCCGACGTAGCGGGAGGCGAAGAACACGGCCTGGCCGTGGTTTCCCAGAAGCACGCCGAACGCGCGGCGGGCGTCCTGGTAGCCTTCGCCTTCCTTCGTCACGCGCTCGACAAGGCCCGGCCAAAGCTCGGAAATCTGCTTCGCCCGCAACGACGCGTAGCCGACGGGGTCGCTCCCCAAATCGAAGCGATTGCTGAGGGGGTCCGAGTCGATGGGGCGCGTGTCTTCATCCGTGGCATACCACAACCCCGGCTCGCCGGCGCGCGAGGCGATCTTCTTCAGCTCGTCCTCCTTGGCGCCGGGCTTGTAGCCGTACTCGATGGCCCAGT
>JACOUI010000291.1 GCA_016177915.1 Planctomycetia bacterium | reverse complement strand
TTCCGAAGGGGGGGCAGGGGGGGTTTTGGCATGCGGCGAACCGGGCGGGTACTTCACGTGACTCTGATTGAACACGCCGTTGAGACCATAGAGCCAGCCGTCGGGTCCCCACGTGAGAGAATTGGGAAGTTCGTGCGTGTCGTCGCGGCCAAATCCCGTCACGACGACCTCGCGCCGGTCGGCCTTGCCGTCGCCGTTGGTGTCCTGCATGAACAAAATGTCCGGCGAGTTGGCTACCCACACGCCGCCGTATCCCACGGCGATGCCCGAGGGGATGTTCAGCCCGTCGGCAAACACCGTGAACTTGTCCGCCTTGCCGTCGCCGTCGGTGTCTTCCAGGATTTTCACCCGGTCGCGGCCGGGGCCGGGATCGCGCCGGGGATATTCCAGGCTCTCGGTGATCCACACGCGCCCGCGCTCGTCGAACGTCATCGCCACGGGATTGACGATGTCCGGCTCCGCGGCGACCAGCTCGACGGAAAACCCCTCGGGCACCTGCATCTTGGCGATGGCCTCGGCCGGCGAGAGGGCCGGGCCGGGCGGCTTGTCCTGGTTGTGGGGCACGCGCTCCTGGGCGGCGGCCATGCCGAAGTTGAGGACGGCAATCGTTGCAATAGCGAGCGTCAGCGTGCGCTTCCTCATGGCTCTTTCCCATCCCGCGGATTCAAACAACGTGCCCCGCACTGGCAAAAAGTATAGCCACGCTGGCAAGACAAGTAACCCATCCTTCCACCACGCGGCTTGCCCGCGTGGAGAACTGTTTATGGCCAGACGTCAGCGCCGATTACCCCAAGAATCCCCAAATGGAGAGGGGCCACGTGCTGGGGCCCAAACAGCGTTCCACGCGGGCGAGCCGCGTGGTGACGTCAGCGCCACGCATTTCCCAATGCGTCCTACGCCATGTATCATCGATCCCTGACTCCCTGACTCCCTGTCCCCTGCTCCCCGTCCCCTGATCCCCGATGTCCTCCGTCCGCCCCAATATCGCCGCCATGGCCGGCTACGTCCCCGGCGAACAGCCCCAGGGCGGGAAGTTCATCAAGCTGAACACCAACGAGAATCCCTATCCCTGTTCGCCGGCCGTCGAGCGGGCGATCGAGACCGTGCTGCGGACCGGACTGGGAAAATATCCCGACCCGATGGCCACGGCCTTCCGCGCCCGGGCGGCGCAGCTTCTTTCCGTCGGGCCGGACTGGATTCTGTGCGGCAACGGCAGCGACGACATTTTGACGATCGTCACGCGGGCGTTCGTCGGCCAGGGCGACCTCCTGCGGCTCCCTTATCCCAGCTACATCCTCTACAAGTCGCTGGCCGAGATTCAGGGGGCACAGGCGGAGGAAGTTCGCTTCCAGCCCGACTGGTCGCTGGGCGACGATTTCGCCCGACCCGCACATCGCTTGAAGCTGGCGTTCTTGCCCAACCCCAACAGCCCCTCGGGCACGCTGCTGCCGCCCGCGCGCGTGGCGGAGCTTGCCCAGGCGTTGCCCTGTCCGCTCGTCGTGGACGAAGCCTACGTCGATTTCGCCGACACGAACTGCCTGGACCTCGTGCGGAGGAATGAAAAGGTGCTCGTGTCGCGGTCGCTGAGCAAATCGTATGCGCTGGCCGGCCTGCGGTTCGGCTACGTCGTGGCCCAGCCACAGGTGGTCCGCGAGCTGGAAAAAGTGAAGGACTCCTACAACTGCGACGCGCTTTCGATCGCCGGGGCGACGGCCGCCCTCGACGACCAGGCCTGGCTCCGCGAGAACCGGGCCAAGATCATCGCCACGCGGCAGCGGCTCTACGAGGGGGCGCGGCAGCTCGGCTTCGACGCCGCGCGGTCGCAGGCGAATTTCGTCTGGTGCCCGCACGCAAAAGTGCCCGTCAAGCCGCTCTACGAGCGCCTGAAATCGCAAGGCGTGCTCGTGCGTTACATGAACTACGCGGGCTGGGGCGACGGGCTAAGGATTTCGGTGGGGAGCGACGAGCAGGTCGAGGCCTGCCTGACGATGCTGAAGGGGATGATGTGAAAACGCAACGCCCAAGCGGCGACGAGCGACGAAACGCGGACCGTTTGGCGGTGTTAAATAGGAGAGGTATAATCGTCCTCCCTTGCTGGATGCAGCCAGCGGCGCCATCGCGGCGACGCTCACGCGTCGTTAACCCATCGAGTTTGGAGCCATGAAGCAACTTTGCCTTTCCGCCCTGCTCGTCGCGGCGGCATTTACCAATGCCGGGTCGTCGTTTTCGCAAGACCAGCAGCGCCCGAACCAACGCGAACGCCGCCCCGATCCGGCCCGGATGGTCGAGCAGTTCGACAAAAACGGCGACGGCCTGCTCGGCCGCGACGAAGTCCCGGAGCGCATGAAGGAGCGCTTCGACCAGATCGACGCCGACAAAGACGGCAAGCTTAGCAAGGAGGAACTCCAGCGCGTGGCTCCCCGTGGTGGCGCGGCGCAGCCGACTCCCGCCAACGCAGGCCAGGGGGGCGGTTCGCCGCGAGAAGCGCTTTTCCGCCTTCTCGACGACAACCGCGACGGCAAGCTCTCGGCCGACGAGCTGGCCAACCCCGGCCGGTTGATCGAAAAGCTCGATGCCGACAAGAACGGCACGCTCGACGAAAAGGAACTGGCCGCGGCCGTGCGGCCGGCCGGAAGAAGCTCCGGCGGCCGACCCGGCGAGATCATCACGCCCGCCGCCCGCGGCGAACGGCACGAGGACACGCTCGAGGCCGGCGACGCCGCCCCCGACTTCACCCTCCCGACCAAGGACGGCAAGTCGGCGATTCGCCTTTCGAGCTTCCGCGGCAAGGTCCCGGTCGTGCTCGTCTTTGCCAGCTACACCTGACCGCCCTTCCGTCGCCAGTCTGGCGACGTCGAACGGCTCTACCAAGCCTACAAGAACCAGGCCCAGTTCCTGTTGGTGTACATCCGCGAGGCCCATCCCGACTCGGTCATTTTCACGGCCGAAGCCGCCGGCGAGGTCTTGAAGAAGATCCCGCAAACGGAAACGCTGGCCGAGCGGGCGGAGACGGCCCAGCAGTGTACGCTGTCGCTCAAGCTCAGCCTGCCCACCGTCGTGGACAAGGACGACAACCAGGTGAACGCCGCCTACGCCGGCTGGCCCGACCGGTTCGCGATCGTCGGCGTCGACGGCAAGGTGGCGTTCATCGGCGAGCCAGGCCCCAGGGGTTTCAAGCCGGCCGAAGTTCAGGCCTGGCTCGAAAGCAACGTCGATGGGGCGATCGAAGCCCCCGAGCCGACGGCCCCTTGAGCCTCCCCTGGCGAGCGGGGGGCGTCAGCCCCCCGGTTCCTCCAAATCGCGCCAATTCGGCCATTTTTCCCGCCAGCGGCCCGACGCGATCGTCCAAGTGAGCGAATTCGCACACCCCCTCGGCCGTGCGCCGGTCCCCGGCCCCCGAATCCTGCCTTTTTTGATTTTTTTGAAGAATCCGTGTCCGCCTGCGGGCCCCAATTGCGATTGATGGAGTGCGTGGAGTGGTTGGGTGGGCACGATCGGCCGGCGTGCCGCTGAATCCTTGACGGCGGCGCGTTTGACCCGTTCGCTCCTGCTGCTCACGCGTTATCAAGTATTCGGCCTCGGGCCGCGCTTTGGCGATGCCGGCCGGCCAACGGATTGTCGGGGCTGCTCTCCGTAGAGTTTGCGTATCGCTCGAACGGCTGGCTGTTCCTGCACGCAGGAAGAGACAGCCGTTCCTGCTTTCTTGGCCTCTGGTAGGGTGGGTGGAGCAAGCCGCAATCGCGGTGGGCCTTCGCTTGCGGTCGACGGCGATTGATTGCGTTGGCGCGTTTTTCAGGCGAACGGCGGCTTGCGACGCCCACCGTTTCTCGCGCGAGCTCGACCGACCCTACAGTGACGTCCGGTCGCTGCTCCGCGGGTCCTCGACGACGCACCCGCTGTACAGCACCCCCGACATCGCCCGCTCGCGCCACGGGGCCGGGGCGTCCCAATACTCGGCCTGCGGATCGACCTCGCTCACCAGCACCCCCGGCTCGTGCAACTCCAGCCGCCCGGTCACGATGCCGTCCGGCCGCACGAAAAAGCTCGGCCACGACGAATATTGCGTCGTGCTGTTGTTCGCGCTGACCCAAAAATGGTTCGTGGCCGCGTGGCACATCATCGTGGCCGGCACAATGTCCTTCCACACGTTCCGCGTCTCGTGCGTTTCCAGGTCGCGGCGGGCGTTGTGAAACGACTGAAACACGATCTCGACGCCCCGCCGCTTCAGCTCGCGGTACAGCTCCGGGAAGCGGTAGTCGTAGCAGATGAGCGGGCTGCACGGGTAGCCGTCGACCTCGAACACCGTGAAGTGGTCGCCGGGCGTGTAATGCACGAGGTCCAGCTCCGGCACCGGCTCCAAAACGCCCGTGCAAAAGCGCTTGTCGTAGCGGTCCGCGATTTCTCCTTCATCGGAGATGACGTACACGCAGTTGTGGGGCTTGTGGGGCGGTGTCAGCGGATGCGCCGAGCCGACAAGCACCCACACGCGATGCTCCGCGGCCGCCCGGCAGACGGCCCGCGTCGCCTCGCGCAGCGCCGGCCAGTCGTAGCCCTCGAAGTCGGGTACGTCCACGCCGGCGTAGCCCGACAAGGCGGCCTCGGAGAAATGTACGATCCGCGCGCCCTGCTCAGCGGCCTGGGCGATCTGCCGCAGGGCCCAGTCGCGGTTCTGGGCGATGTCGCCCTCGACGGGGAACTGGCAGGTGGCGATGCGGATGGGCTTGGGCATTTGTTCTTCCTCGTTTCGTAGCCCTCACGCTCCGCGTGAGGAAGCGCGCGTGGCCGTCGCGCATTGCGTGTAGGGTGCACTCCCAAAAACCTGCACGCGATGCGCTTTCAACCTGCGCCGCGCGGAACTGTTTATGCCTCGTTGGATTGCGCAACGCGACTCGCCGAATCGCTGCGTCACGCGGAGCGTGACGGCTACAAAGTGGCTACGATTTCCCCCCGCTCGTCACGTACGAATCAAACACCCGCACCTGCTTCCAGCTCGCCTTGTTCTCCTCGATGAACTTCAGGTGCCGCTCGTGGCCCTGGTATTTGTCGTGGGCCGCCTTGTTCTTGAAGACGACGTGCAGGCCGACGTGAAAGCCGCGGTCGTTCACCGGCCGGTCGAAATCGGCCGCCAGCGGCCCGGCCGCGTAAAAGACCGTCCCCTCGTGGCCGGTCAGGTGCTTGTGGCAGGCGGCGACCATCTTTTCGATCGCCTCGGGCGAGCCGTCGTGGAGCGTGAAGTAGACGTTGTGGGCCGCGAGCGCTTGCTGTTTGTCCTCGGCCGACGATGCCATGCGCGAACCTTCCTTAAGAGCGAAGTAACCGACGATTGCCAACAGACCGACGATCGCGAGCGGACGCAGAGTTTTCATTCGCATTTCTCCCTTGGTGTCTTCGCCATTGTCATCGTCGCGCTTCGGCAGTGCAACTGCCTGTTCGTTGGCACGCGCCCCGCGCTCCCCTATACTTTCGTCAACCGCCTTTCCGCCCCTCGTTGTCGCCCGCGCTGGCCCGCCCGATGCAACAGATTGCCACCCCCAACCTCGAAAGCTTCCTGCCGAAGTTCGGCCTGCGCCAGTTTCGCACCGGGCAGCGCGAGGTGATTTCGGCCGTGATGGCCGGGCACGATTGCCTGTGCGTCATGCCCACCGGCGGCGGCAAGAGCCTCTGCTACCAGCTTCCCTCGATCGCCCGGCCCGGCACGACGCTCGTCGTTTCCCCGCTCATCGCCTTGATGCAGGACCAGGTGCAGCAGCTTTTGAAGCTGAACATGCGGGCCACGTTCATCAACAGCACGCTCGACACGCTCTCGCAGGCCGAGCGCATCGAACGCATGGTCCGCGGCGACTACGACCTCGTCTACGTCGCCGCCGAGCGCTTCCGCAGCCCGCGGTTCATCGAGGCCATCGGCCAGGTGCAGGTCCAGCTTCTGGCGATCGACGAGGCGCACTGCATCAGCGAGTGGGGGCACGACTTCCGCCCCGATTACGCCAAGCTCGGCAAGGCCCGGGCGCGACTCGGCAACCCCACCACCATCGCCCTGACCGCCACCGCCACGCCGGCCGTCCGCAAGGACATCGTCGCTCAGCTCAATTTCACGGACCCGCAGATCTTCATCACGGGTTTTGCCCGCGAGAACCTGTTCTACGAAGTGCGCAGCGCCCGCGGCCGGCAGAAGGACGAGCAGCTTTTGTCGTTCATCCGCCAGACGCCCGGCTCGGGCATCGTCTACGTCGCCACGCGCAAGAAAACCGAGGCGGTCGGCGAGCGCCTGGCGGAAGAGTCGGGCCGGACCGTGGCCATCTATCACGCCGGCCTGCTCAAGGAGGAACGCGCCGAGGCCCAGGACCGGTTCATGTCCGGCAAGGCGCAGATCGTCGTGGCCACAAACGCCTTCGGCATGGGCATCGACAAGGCCGACGTCCGTTTCGTCGTCCACTACAACATCCCCGGCACGCTCGAGGCCTATTACCAGGAGGCCGGGCGCGCGGGGCGCGACGGCCGGCCGTCGCGCTGCTTCCTCATGTTCTCCGAGGCCGACGCCGCCATCCAGGAATTCTTCATCGAGAGCGCCTACCCTGCGCCGGAGATCGTGCGCGAGGTCCATCGCTTCCTCTGCTCGATCGACGCCGACCCCATCGAGCTGACGCAGCAAGAAATCAAGGAGACGCTGCACCTGGAGATCGGCGCCGAGGGCGTCGGCACGTGCGAACAGATCCTGGAAAAGGCGGGCGTGCTCGAGCGGCTCGACCCCTACGAGAACATGGCCGTCGTCCGCATCTCCAGCGACCTGCCGACGCTGGTCGATATGTTGCCCAAGCCGGCCGAAGTGCAGCGAAAAGTCCTGCGGACGCTGGAGACGATCGTCGGCCCGCGGCGGCACGAGCTGGTCTACTTTCAGCCGCGGAACCTCGTCGCCCAGGCCGGCCTCGAAGCCTCGGCCGTCAGCCGCGCGCTGCGCGAACTGAGGTCGCTGCCGGGCTTCGAGTATGTGCCGCCCTTCCGCGGCCGTGCGGTCCACGTGATCGACCGGAAGCGGCCGTTCGAGCAGCTCGGCATCGACTTTGCGCAGCTTCAACAGCGCAAACAGGACGAATACGCCAAGCTCGACGCCATGCTGGCCTACGCCCGCCAGCCCCGCTGCCGCCAGAAAGTGATCCTGGATTACTTCGGACAGATCGAAAAGGCGACGTGCGGGCAGTGCGACGTCTGCCAGCCCAGCGCCGTCCAGAAAACCGAGGGACTCAGCCGCTGGCACGACGACCCGATCGTGGTCGAGGCCGTGCGGATCGTCTTGTCCGGCGTCGCGCGGGCCAGGCGCGGGAAGGTCACGTTCGGCAAGGGGATGATCGCGCTGATGCTCTGCGGCTCAAGCTCCTCCAAGCTCAAAAAGTTCCGCCTCGACGAGCTGAGCACGTTCGGCCTCTTGGAGTACCTGGACGAGGACGAAGTCGGCGGCCTGATCGACGCGCTCGTGGCGGGCGACTGCTTGCAGCAGACGGAGCTGGACCGCTACCGCGTGACGCTCGACCTGACCGACTACGGGCGGGAGGTGATGCGCGGCGAGACGGGTTTGCAAAAGGGCTTCCGCCTGAGCCGGGCCTTGGTGACGGCGCTCCGCGAGAAGCGGCCGAAGTCGAGGCCGCCGCCGAAGCTGCCGGGGGGCGTGAAGTCGGACCAGCCTGCTGCGCCGGCCGCGACGCCGGTCTCGACTCCCGTTCCGGTGCCTCCCGCGCCTTCTGTGGCACGTCCGCCTGCCCCCGACCCCGCCCCCGCCCTCGCGAAGGCGCGGGTCACGGTCGAAACGGCCCGGCCGCAACCAGCCGCTCCCGCCGCGCGGAGCATCTCGCCGCCGGCGCAGGCATTCAAGCCAATCGCCAAGGCCCCGGCGCCCGTTGCGGCCCCGAAGATCAACCAAACGCCCACAGCCGGCGCCGCTGCCGCCTCGCACCCGCCCTACCACTGGACGTGGCGGCTCTTGCAGGCGGGTTTCTCGCCGGCCGAATGCGCCGCCGCCCGCGGACTGAGCGCGGAGTTCATCTTCGACCACGCCCTTCGCGCCGCCGAGGCGGGCCTGGCCGTGGACCCCAAGCCGTTTTTGTCGCAGGATGTGCTGGCGGCGCTGCAGAAGGTCGTCACACCCAGCCAGCCCCAGCAACCGCGCGAGCTTTTGCGACTTTTGCCGCCCGGGACGCGCATCGAAGACGTGCAGTTGTACCTGGCCTGCCGCCGCGTAGGGTAGGCGGCCCGCCTGCCGTTCTCTTTGCCGTGGGGTAGGCGTCTCGCCTGAGCGCCGCGGAAAGCGATCTCACGAAGTCCCCAAGCCGCGCAAGGGAATCTTCGAGTCGCGCGTTTTTCCGGGGTTAAGGCTCGCCGTTGCCGCCCTCATGGCGCGCGACAGCAAGCGGTTGCTGGATACGCTGCGCACCGGACTGAACTCCACGGAGCACGCGGCGTTCGTCGCCGCGCTACGCAAGCGCCGCCGCGATTGAACCTTGCGGGCAGTGGATTGCTGAGCGCTCCACGGTTCTCCCGCGGAACAAATCGCCCCCGGCCGGCGTCATTAACCGGGGAAGTCGCCCCGCCCGAACGCTAAAATGACCATCAGGCGCGGCTGGCTGTCCGCCGCCCTTGCTGCACGATTTGCGTTGCTTCAAAAGCCATGAAACGCCTCCTCTTCCTCCTCGGCGGCGTCTTTCTCTGCGGCTGGACGATCGCCGTCGGGCTCATCGCCGCCTGGCTCAACTCGGGCCTGGCCGCCAGCGCCGCGTTTTCGCTCTTCGGCGCCCTCGTCTGCCTGGCCGTCACCGGCGCCGTCTGCGGCCAGGGCGTCGTCCGCACGCTCTGCGTCGGGTTCGCCGTTTTCAGCCTGGGCTACTACTACGCCGCCACGCGCAGCCCGGACTCCGTCTTCACCGACGCCCTCATCGATCGCCTGCCGGCCTTCGGCTTCCGCCCGCGCGTGGGCGACAAGGTCGTCGCCCAGTGGCGGGGCAGCAGCTACTATCCGGCCACGATCGGCCAGGTCCAGAACGGAATGTACTACGCCGTCTGGGACGACGGCGACGTGCCGCTGTGGGTCACCTATTCGCAGATCCAATACAACCGCTCGTACCAGCGATCGACCGCGCACTGCGTCGTGGCGATCGGCGTGGCGCTTTTGGGGGCCTTCGTCGCGGCGGCGGTCTTCGGCGCGGGACGCTTCGCCGACAAGCCGGATTCGTCCGCCGACAAGCCGGCAACGCTTGAGTCAACTCCAAGCGAGGCGCCGCCCGCATGAACCGCATGCAATGGACGCTGGGAGGATTGCTGTTGGCCATGCTGGCCGTCAGCGCCGGCCTGGCCGCCGTGGCGGCCAACTCCGGCATTGTGTCGCAGCTTGTGATTGCGGTCGACCTGGGACTCCTGGGCCTGGCGGCGACCGGCGCGGTCTGTGCCAAGGGCAGCAGGCGCACGTTCTGGGTCGGCTGCCTCGTCTTCACCGCCGGCTACGGCTCGGCGGCGATCGTCGCCCGCGACGCCCTCGTCACCGACGCGGCGCTGCAATACCTGCCCGCCCTCTACCGCGGCCCGCAGCTCGCCGACAAGGTCATGGCCCAGTGGTCCGACGGGCGCTATTACCCGGCCACGGTCATCGCCGTCCACAACGGGCAGTATCGCGTGCAATGGGACGACGGCAGCACGCCAATGTGGGTCGCGCGGACGCAACTAACGCCCACGACCGCGGCCCAGCACGACACGGCGCACGCGGTCCTGGCGCCCTTGATCGGCCTCTTGGCGGGGTTCATCTGCCGCTGGCTGTTCGGCGGGCCGAACCCGCCAGCAGCGCGCGAAGCGAGCGCGCCTTCACCCAGTTCGTAGTTTCACTGTCCGAGTTCTTGGAGCGGCAGTAACCGATTGACGCGCGAGACGTTAGCGACGCTAGTGTCCTTCGGCTGGAAAACTCGAACGCGAAGCACGTCAACCTCCGCTAGCTGAGAGATGCACGGGGTTTCGCAAGCAAGCATCGACTCCTGCTTGAAGTTTGACTCGTTCAGGCCGAAAACGCGCTAGCATGCATAAACTTCCTTCCGCTAACTGGTTCAGGCTCGCTTCGAAACTCGGACAGTAGAAGTAGTGACCGCATTCATGCGGTCCGGCGGGCGCCCTGGGAATGAGCAAATATCCATTACGGTCCGCGTTCCGGTCAAGGAACTTCCGCCGAATTCGCTGCACTTGCCGCAGTCGCGGAGTTTTCGCGGCTTCGAAGCCTCCCGACCGAGCGCGTTCCGGGGGAGTTCTCTACGATTTCCAGACGCGGTGCGGAACCTGGCGATTTCGGCCGGCGTTATAGCGAAGGGCGGCGCGGGGTTGCTACAATGACTCCGTCCCACGACCTCAAGGCCAGTCAGGACGTCCGGCCGATCTGGCGGCATGACTGCCGCGGACGCACCGCGCGTGCGCATGAGACGTACGCACCGCATTCGGGGGCCAGCATGGTCGAGGCAGCCAGTCAAAAGCGCAGCCCTGCGCGCTTGAAGTGCCCCTTCTGCGCGGCACGGCTGTCCGCCCGCGTCTGGCCGAAGTCCGGCGACGACGTGCCGGCGCGGCTGCAGAGCGAGCCGGGTCATTTCCGGCTGCTCATCAATTGCCCGCAGTGCGGCAAGGACAGCTTCGTGGTCTGGGACTCCAACCCCGGGCCGCTGCAAACCAGGGAAGGCCAGCTCCTATCAGCCGACGACCTCGTGGCCGACGCCACGGAGTTCATCCGCGACGACCGGCTGCCGCACGCGATGGAGCGGCTCGACTGGGCGCTCGTCCGCGACCCCAACAGCTTCTCCGCGCGGCAGTGCCTGGCGGTCGCCTTTGGCAAGGCCGGCAACATCACGCAGGCCATCGCCCACCTTCGCGCTGCGCTGCAAATCAACAGCCACGCGCCCGAGACGCACTACAACCTGGGCGCAATGTACCACCGCCAGGGCAAGACGGCCGACGCCATTCGCGCGATCGAGACGGCGCTGGAGCTGGACCCGAACTACGCCCCCGCGCAGAAGGCCCTGCAAAAGCTGAAGGCCGAGCCGGACCCGTCGCTGTCGCTGATGGGCATCCGCCTTCCCAAGCCTGCTCCCGCTGACGCGCCCGTCGCCGCAGCCGCACCGCCAGGCGCCGCGCCGGCGGCGCCTGCGGCGGCGGCCGAGCCCGTCCCCATCGACCCCGTCTCCATCGATAAGGTCCCGCAGCTCCGCATTCGACACGAGCTGTTGGGCCACCAGCAGGACGTCCGCTGCGTGGCTTTTTCGCCCAACGCGCCCGTCCTCGTCAGCGGCAGCACGGACGGGACGTTGCGCATCTGGGACTACAGCGCCCCGCCCGACGACGCCGCCAAAGTCACGGTCCACCTGGGGTTCACGATCGCGGCGGCCGCGTTTTCTTCGGCGGGCGACAAGCTGGCCGTGGCCGGCGGGCTGCACGCGCGCATTTGGCTGATGGACAAGAACGCGCTCCGCGCGGAGAAGATCGAGCCGGCCGCCATCATGCGCCATGAATGGAGGCTGGCCCTGCCGCCGCCGGAGCGCCGCGTGACCTGCGCCGCCTTCTCGCCCGACGGCGCCTTCCTCGTGACCGGCAACGAATCGAAGATCGACGGCGAGTACGCCTCCGTGTGGAACTGCGACAAGCGCGGGGCCCTGAAGCAGACCCTGTCGGGCGACTTCGACGCCAAGGCCGTGGCTTTTTCTCCGGGGGGCGGGTGGCTGGCCGTCTGCCGCGGCGGACGCGCGACCGGCGCCGTCGACGTCTGGGACGCCATGGCGTTCACCGTGGGCAATTCCTTCACCGGCGTCTCCGGCGGCGTCGCCTTCTCGACCGACGGCAAGCTCCTGGCCGCTGGCGCGGCCGACAGCACCGTCAAGCTCTGGCAGGTCGAAACGGGAAAGCCCGCCGCCGCGCTGGCCGGCCATAGCGACGCCGTCGTCTCCGCCGCCTTTTCGCCGGACGGCCGGTACCTGGCCACCGGCGGCAAAGACCACCGCGTCATTCTCTGGGACGTGGCGGGACGCCGGCCGGTCGCGATTTCTCCAGCCGCCGGCCCGGGCATTATCTGGTCGGTCGCCTTCTCGCCCGACGGCAAGACGCTCGCTGTCGGCAGTTCGTCCTGGAAGGTGCTCCTCTTCGACGTGCCGTAGGAGACGCGCCGTCGTAGCCCTCACGCTCCGAGCCTGTGACATTGCGCCGGACGAATCGTGTCGGCCGCATGGCCGTTGAAGTTCACGAACAGCGTGCCGCCGTCGGCGCTCAGCTTCACGCCCGGCGCAGCAGGCGCCGAAGGTCGATTTCAGCAAGAAACCGCCGCAAGAGAAATCGTAGGCGTCGCGCATCGAATGTAGGACGGCCCTTCCGGGCCGTCTCGGTCGACGGCCTGGAAAGGCCGTCCTACGCAAAACTGCTTACGCCAGCGGCAGCCCGCTCCCTACGCGCGTCTCCGCGTCGTGAAGCTGAACGAGCGGCGCCACCGTCGCATCGACGCGCGAGCTGCCCAGCACCGACACAAGTTCGCACGTGGCGTACGGCGCGGCGGCGGCGTTGTACTTCGCCTCCCAGGCCCGCATCGCGCTCTGGGCCTGCTGTGTTTCCCAGGGAAACCGCACCGGCGGAGGACGCACGCCGCACCGCCAGGGCTTGGGCGAGAGCCGCGCGCGAAAGCTCTTCTGCGCCCGGCACAATCGCCGATACTGCGCGTCGCAATCCAGTGCCGCCATGGCCTCTTCGCTCTGCGGACCGGCCGGCTCGAAGAGCGCGTGCGCGACGAGATACCTCAGGCCCGCGTGCGTGCGGTAGACGCGCACCCCCCAGTCCGGGTGCAGCGACAGCCACTCGCCGAGGCGCCGGGCGGCGACGACGTCAGGCTTTTCCTTGGGCGACGACTTGCTCGACCCGCCCCCGAAGAGCCATCCGAAGAGGCACCCCAGCGGCTCGCCCGGCGGACCCGTCCGCGGCGACCAGGGCGGCTCAAAGTCCACGTCAATAAACATCACGCGGGCGGTGTTGAGCACGAGCGAGCCATAGGCGTTGCGCGTGATCGCCGCGGCCAGGCCGCCGCGCTCATCGGGAATCTCGCGCAGCACTTCTTCGCACATCGGCCGCGCGCCGTAGCCGTATTTGTCCGGGAACCCCTCGCCGGCGCGGATGCGCTCGGCGATTTTGGCGGCGGCCTGCTGCGCCTGGGCCAGCGCGTCTTCCTGGCTGACCTCCGACCCGCGGCGGCAGGAGAAGAGCACGGTCCCGCCATCGGGTGTTTGGGCGGAGGAATCGATTTTGGACCAGAAGCGGGGGATGAACATGGCGTGAGTTCTCTCAAGTAGCCCTCACGCTCCGCGTGAGGCGGCGTGCGTGGCGAGTTGACTTCGCCCGCCGAGTCGTGCGCGTTGACGATCGTTGTTCGCCCTCTCGCTGCATCACGCGGAGCGTGATGGCTACAGGTGCTTCGCATAGTGAATGTACTCGCCGGTGGAGAGTCGTGCGCGGCGTGGGTTGTCGGCAATGTACGATCCCAGGGCTTCGAACTGCTCCGCCGACCGAACGAGATGGTCGAATCCATCCTGCTGCCAGAATCGTCCTTTGCGATCGAGCCAGCGATTGATTCGCACTGCCGTGTAGTGCTTCCACGATTCGCACTGAGCAAGCATGTCCTCTTCACTGGGAAACGCGACCAGCAAATGAACATGGTTGGGCATCACGACGAAATCCGTCAGCTCGTACCGATCTCCGTCAAAATGCCGCAGAGAGTCGGAGACGATCGACGAGATCTCGGGACGGCGCAGGACGCATGAGCCGCGGCAGGAGTCCAAGTACTCATTCCACCGATCGGAGAACGTGCGATGAAAATGGATCTGGATAGTGGCGTCGAGCTGCTGCATCTGACTCTTCCAGTCGGGCGCCATAGGGTCGATGCCCTGACCGCGCAAGAAGTCCCATTTTTCCCCGAGCCATTTCATCAGCACGGGCTTGGGAATCGAATCCCAGGTGCGCAACGTGATAAACGTGATCGTCCCTGCTTGGGACCAATGTGGCAGCCGACGCTCAGCCATCAAGACTTCTTGCCGCGGATCAAATACCTGGATCGGGCGATTTGAGTGATTGGCGGTCATGGCGGCAGATCCTTCGAGGTGGCGTGCAAGTAGCCCTCACGCTCCGCGTGAGGTGGCGCGCGTGGCGAGTTGACTTCGCCCGCCAGGTCGCGCCCGCTTGACGATCATTGTTCGCGCTCTGGCCACATCACGCGGAGCGTGATGGCTACTTTCGTGATGGCAGCTTCGCAATCTTATACAAATGTCCCCGCGTCCGCAGATAGAACGCCCCTTCCGCCACCGCCGGCGAGGCGCGCATCCCCTCGGAAAGCACGTTCTCCGCCACCACCTCGCACGTCCCGCCCGCCCGCACCACCGTCGTCCGGCCGTCTTCGTCGCACAGATAAACAAGCCCATTGGCCACGACCGGCGACGAAACGAACGTGCCGTTCAATCGCTTCGACCAGAGCTCGCTGCCGGTCGCCGCCGACAGGCCGTAAAGCACACCGCCGTCGGTGACCATCACGATCCGCTTGCCGACGAGCACCGGCGTGGGCAGCCGCGCGTTGCCGCGCGAACGCATCCAGGTCACGTGCGATTTCGTGACGTTGCCGCGCGTCGATTCGTCGAGCCGCACGGCCACGAGGTCCGCTCCGTTGGCGCCGGTGTCGAGGATCGCGTGCAAAACGGACTCCCGGCGGAAGAAAATGGGCCGCGGGGCGGCGTTGTAGTCGTCGTGCTCGATGGTCCAGATTTCCTGACCGGTCCGGGCGTCGTACCCAAACGCCGCCCGCGACCCGACCGAAACAAGCTGCGTTTGCGCGCCGACCTTCACCAGCCCTGGCGTGCAAAAGGCCTTGCGGTAGTCGCCGTCGCCGATCACCTTGCCGTCGGGAGCGAGGTCGTGATAGTCCGTCGAGCGGTCGGTCCGCCAGACGGTTTTGCCGGTGCGCTTGTCGAGGGCCGTCAAAAACTGCTGGTCGATGCCGTCGAACGTGAGGATGAGCAGGTCCTCGAACACGACAGGCGACGAGCCGGGACCGCGAAAATGCCGGCAGTTGATGTCCCGCCGCTGCCAGACGACCTCGGCGGTCTTGGGGTCGAGCCGGGCCGTGCCGTAGGTGCCGAAGTGAACGAAGAGCGCGTCCTCCTCCAGCACGGGCGACGGCGAAGCATAGGTGTTCAGCCCGTTCCCCAGCGGCTCGGGTTCGGGGTTTTCAAAGAGCAGCTTGTGGTGGAGCACGTGGCCCGAGGCGGCGTCGATGCAGTCGACGAACTGCTGCTTGCCGTCCTTGGTGGCGGCGGTGAGCCAGACGCGGCCGTCGCCGATGACGGGAGTAGAGTGCCCTTCGCCTTCGAGCTTGATCTTCCAGGCGATGTTCTTTCCGGAGGCTTCGTCCCACTCGGTGGGCAGGCCGGCGGCGTCGCTCTCGGCCACGTGGCCGTCGAACGTGGGGCCACTCTTGTCGGGCCAGGAGGGGGGAGCGGCGGGCACTGAAGCGGCGCCCGCAAAAAGAAGTGTCACTGCCAGGCAATGCCAGACGCGGGCGATGAACGGCATCGTCAGCTTCCTCTTGCAGCGAAGGCGCGGATATCTACCGACCTTCGCTCATTGCTTGAGAATCATGGAGTGGCAGCCGTGATCGCTACGTGGCCCCCGGCCGCTACGTGTACGCGCAGTTCGTGGCCGTGGAGCAAGCCCATGCCGATGAGCGGCTCCGTGTCGGCGCGGTCGACTTCGATCGTGCGGACGACGCCATCCCAAACGACTGCCGCGGCATAAACATCGAAAGTCTCCAGGCTTCCGTCGGCCAATTCACCCTGCCTGCGACAGACGAAGGGCAGAGCGAGCGTGTTGATTGACGCGGCAGGCAGCGTCAAAAATCCGTTGAAGCCCGTGTCAACCACGCCATCGATTTCATTAACGTGTCCGGCCGCGTCGTAGACGCTGAGCCGGACGATCGCCTCGAGGTTGTCGTTCACGCGTCCGGTGATCATGCGCCGTTCGCCGCTACGCGTGGTCCATAGCGATGCACGGCCCGATAGCCGATTCGCACGCACCAGATTTGAGCGTCGGGAAGCCGCGCGAGCAACCGCTGAGACGCGGTCAGGGTGTCCTGCGCGACTTCGTATTCGCCGGTGTCCACGTCGATGGCAACGATTTTGCCCTTGTTGCCTGCCTCGACCTGCGGACGCACCCGCGTCTCGTACATCTCTGTGCCGCGACGCGCGTGCTCTTCCTTGCTGTAACGTGGCTGGGGCGCTTGCATGCCATCTCTCCCAAGACTCGTTGATTCGGACTCTGTCTACAGGACTCTACGTCAATCGCCCTAGGTTCTTCTCGCCGTCCTCCAAGAGCATGCGAATCACCTCGCGCATGTTCTCGCGCAACTCCTCGATCGTCGCGCCCTGCGAGTGCGCGCCGGGAAATCCCGGGACGTGGCCCAGATAAAGCCCTGTGTCAGGGCAGCGCTCGATCACAACGGGAAACGATTGCATCGAAGTCTCCTGGCGTCTGACGACAACGGGCATCGATCGACGATCCGGCAGCGGCTACGCCACAATTGTACTCCCAGCCGTTGGACTCGATCCAGAGATGACCCCGGCGCCTAGCAGTCTGCCAATTTGTCGCTCACGCCTCCGGCAACTCAAATCCCTTCCGCCTCGGACGGTCCAAGAGCCGGTTCGCCTCGTCGTCGCCCGCGAAAACCTCCTTCGCCGGGTCCCAGCGC
The DNA here is from genome assembly GCA_016177915.1 of Planctomycetia bacterium. Taxonomy (GTDB): domain Bacteria; phylum Planctomycetota; class Planctomycetia; order Pirellulales; family S012-138; genus JACOUI01. Next base: position 10,510 of record JACOUI010000291.1, on the reverse strand, counting down.
AGCGGGCGGCGCAGCTCGCGGGCGATGTTGGCCAGGTGGCAGATCGTAACGGTCCGATGATCCGCTTCGACGGGTGCGTTCGGCGTCTTGCGGCTCGCTAGGCACGCGAGCCAGTTCTCGATGTGCGGCCGCGCCACGTGCCCCGCTCCCACCCATTTCTCTTTTGCCACGGGGTCCGGCGCGTCGGCGACAAGCTCCGGCGGATCGACCTCGAAGTCGTTTCGCCGCATGCGCAGGACGCCCTTCTCGCCGTGGAAGACGATCCGATCGACGCTCGGCGTGAAGTGCAATTCCGTCCCGGCCGCGTAGCGCATGGCCACGGGGCAGCGGCGCATCTCGCCGGAATGGCCGTCCACGAGCGGCCGCACTTCGACGGGACCGGTGCCGTCCATGCCCAGGGCAAGCTGCACCATATCGACGCTGTGGGCGCCCCAGTTCGTCATCAGGTGCCCGGAGTAGTTGCGAAACAGGTCCCAGCCGCGCCATAGGACGCCGTCGATTTCGAACTCGTCCTTGACCCAGAGCTTCTGGTTGTGCGGCAGGAGCTCCGTCGGGCCGCAGAAGAGGTCCCACGAGAGCCCCTCGGGCGTCGGCTCTTCCGTCACGTCGCCGATCGGCATCGGGCCGGGAAAGGCCGGCAGCTCCACGCGCGAGATTTTTCCCAGGCCGCCGCGGCGGAGAAAATCGCAGCCGAAGCGATTGAATTCCATCGTCCGCTGCTGGCTGCCCACTTGCAGGAGCGTGCCGTGGCGCTTGACGGCCCGGACCAGCGCCCGGCCTTCGGCGATCGTGAGCGACAGCGGCTTTTCCAGATACACGTCGAGCCCGGCCTGGCAGGCGAGCATCGCGGCCAGGATGTGATGGTGGTCGGGCGTGGCGATCATGACCGCGTCGAGTTTTTCGCCGTCGCGTTCCAGCATCCGGCGGTAATCCTGGTGCGTCGCGCAGTGCTTTGCGTCCGTCTCGCAGAACTTTGCCAGCGGGGCGGCGAATTCGCCCTTGGGCTCCAGGGCACTTGCCCCGCGCGACAGGGCGCAGTCGCACAGGGCCACGACCTGGGCCGTCTCGGGCAGGTTGGCGATCAGGTATTTTCCCCGCACGCCCACGCCGATGACGCCGATGCGGATGCGGTCGTTGGGGCCGGGCCGGCGCTGGCGGGCGAAGGCGGCCGAGGGGATGAGCGCCGTCGCGGTGAGGGCGCCGGCGGCGTGGCCAAGGAACCTCCGACGCGAGAGGGGTTGTTGAGCGTGCATAAACGCCACCTGTATGTGAGTTGGTGGATGCACGTACTCTACAAAACCCGAGGGACGGTGGCGACAAGTAGCTGTCAATCATGCCTCCACCGACGCGGGGTCGGTGGAGAGCGGATCGCCAGTCCCGCGCGCGATACGTTATTCTACTTCGCCCCGCCCGAAAGAACTTCCCCCGGCGGCGGCGGAGCGTCCGTCGTGGGCTGCTGCTGTGACGGCGCGGGCGGTTCATCGGTCGCCATCGCGCCGAAGCGCCGCTGACGGTAGATCATGAGTCCGTTGGCCGCGTGATAAAGCGCCCCGCACTCGACCGATACGCCCTTCGTCTGCTCCAGCATCTTGCAGAGCTTCGTCACGCCCCGCTTCACCCACTCCGCCTCCAGCTCCTCGTCATCGAGCGCGATGGAGAGGAACTCCACGATGTGCCCGGTCGTGCGGATGCGGTCGGTCAGCTCGGGGCTGTTGCCGGGGCGGGCAAAAAAGCTCGTGGAAAACGTGCCGTCGGGGTTCTGCTGCGTCCGCGCCAGCTCGACGTGCCGACGGATCAGCTCCTCCGCCTCCAGCCACGGCCCGGTCAGCTCGGCCTTTTCCTTCCCGTATTTTTGCAGCATCAGCGCCAAGAAGCCCAGGCGGTGCGTGCCGCCGCAGGCGCTGTCGTTGACGTCCTGGCGGATTTCGATCTCGATCATCTTTTCGAGCGACCACTCGCGCCCGTCCGACGAGGTCCACTTCGCGTCGAGCGGCAGGTACGTCCCCAGGCCGATGAACGTCCAGCTTGCGTCGGCGTTTTCACGCACGTCCCACTGGGCCTGGCTGACGAGATCGGCCAGGGTGTACGTCCGCCCCTGCCAGATGAGCTTCGTGTCGCCCTTAAGCCCGCAGGTCGAGAGATAGCCCAGCCACTGGTCGTCGTGCCCCTGGCCGGAGAGGCTGCCCGGCTCCAGCAGCGAATCGAGGCCGTGCGAGCCTTGCCGGAGGTTGAAGCCGCGGATTTTCTCGCCGTTGCCGGCGAGGATGAAGTCCAGGGCCGAGACGACCTGGCCTTCGTGGTCGATCTTGAGATCGCGCTTGTAGGCCAGGATGCCGTGTACGATCTGCCAGGCGGCGTGATCGCGCGTGTTCATCACGCGGTCGCCGGTGAAGCGGACCACGTCGTCGAGCTTCGTTTTCAGCTCGTCGTCGGGCGGGATGACCGTCGTCGGCCGCGGCGCGTCCTCGCACGACGGCAACAAAAGCAGCCACGCCAGGGCCAGGAGAATGGCGATCGAAGCCGACGGCTTGCAACGGTGCATGGGAATGGCTCGCCTGGACGCTCCCGCCGCGAAAAAAAACGCAGCGCGGAACGGTCCGGTCATGCGGTCCGTCGCGTGGTGAGGGCAAACGCGCTCGCCGATTCCGGCACAGCGCCTCACTAATGTCAATCTGCAATCGCTGGGCAAAGCTTTAGGGCGATGACGAACTTGTAGGGTGGGCGGAGCAAGCCGCAGTTTCGGTGGGCCATCGCTCGCCGTCTCAGACTCATGTCCGCGACAAGGTATCCGTAGTTCGCCCGCGGCTTGCGACGACCACCGCCCCGGGCTCGTTGCTCCCTCCCCCCTTGCGGGGGAGGGTTGGGGTGGGGGGGCGGGCGACTCGAGCGCCGCGCAGAGGTTTCTGTCGGCGGCTTAGGCCTACATCTCCCTCGCTTGCGCTTCGGGTTGGTGTGCCGGTCCGGTTTTGCCGGACATTCCGCTGGTCCTGTTAAAAGATACCGGCTGCGCGGTCCGGCCGCAAACTGGCAAAGATGTGCTACTTGGCTGGTCGATGCGGTTTGCAGGCAAGTTTGCCGCCCGACAACACGGCACGGAGAAGCCCCGATCGAAAGCCGCAGGCCGCCCGGCGTCGCCCGAGCCTGCGAAAACGTCCACGGAAGGTCCGACCGAAGGCCGCCAGCCCCTTGGGAAGGACCGCATGAACTCGCAGGTTTACCAGCCGTCGCCGCAGCGCGTTTTCTCCAACAGCCCCCTTGAAAAAACTATCTCCGTCCTGCTCGTCGACGATCATCTCGACGAGCGCGAGAACCTGCGGCAGCTCCTGGACGCCGTCTACGGCGACCACATGACGGTCCGCGCGTGCGACACCGGTCTGGCGGCCGTCGAGCTGTTGCGGCGCGAACGGTTCGATCTCGTGATGATCGACAACCTCCTGCCCGACATGGACGGCCTGGAGCTGGTCTCCGAGATCGCCGACCTGGCCGACGATACGGCCGTGATCCTCATGTCGAGCGCGCCTTCCGACCGCGTCGGCGCCGACGCCATCAAGCGCGGCGCCCGCGACTACCTCATCAAGCAGGACCTGGATCCGAGGGACCTGGAGGAGGCGATCCTGGAGGCGCTGCGCACGGCGCGCGTGGAATGGCGCTCGAGCGGGCTCATTCGCCGCCTGCACGAAACCCACGAGGAGATGGGCCGCTTCGTGCGCACGATCTCCACCGGCATGCAAGCCAACCTCCGCGAGCTGGAGCGGTCGCTCGTCGCGATCAAGGAATCCTGCCGCACCGACCCGCCCGAAACGCTGGCCGGCGAGATCGCGGGCCACATCGCCCGTGTGGAGCGGGACCTCAAGCATTCGCAAGAAATGGCCAAGGACCTGGCCGGTTTGCCGGCGAGGATTGATAGCCCGGCCGGCACGCCGTGATGGCGCTAGGTCATCAGCCCGCAGCCGCATTCTGTTGCGCCGCCGCCGCAGCCGTTGACTTTTCGCGGCGCGCGGCATCCCCCAATGCGGCGTCAGGCTGGAAAAATGGTCAATAACCGCACAGTTTCTCCCTCGGCGGGCGAATGTGACCTATCTTTCAGATGGCCTGTCACGCATCCTGCCCGCACACTTCGGGGCACGGCGCGCCACTGGAAACACCAGCCATGACCCACGGGATTCACCTGCGCCCGAACCGTCGATCAGACCGCCCGGCTGTGACGCGCGCCCGCCGGCTCGGGGCCGCCACGGTTGAGTTCGCGGCCGTGGCCCCGCTGCTGTTGCTCTTTATCCTGGGCATCATCGAGTTTGGCCGCATGATGACCGTCCAGGAGATCCTCACCAACGGCGCGCGCGAGGGCGCCCGCAAGGCCGCCCTCCCCGGCACGTCCGACGCCGACGTCTACTCGGCCATCGACAGCTACATGGCGGGCGCGGGGATCAGCGGGCATTCGCGGACCGTGACGCCCGGCTCCGCCACCGCGCAGCCGGGGACGGCCATGCGCGTGACGGTCAGCGTGCCCTACACCAGCGTGAGCTGGCTGCCGTCGCAAGCGGTGGCGTTCCTTGGCTCCAGCACGCTGACGGCCAGCGTGGAGATGCGCAAGGAGGAATACTGAGCGGCCGCGGGAGCGGGGGATCGCGTGAGACGGCGTGTACCAAGTCCATTTCGCCATTCGGCGCACATCGATTGAAGCTCGGGAGCTGAACCCATGATTCGGCGAACGTCGCGACGCGGTTTTCGGCGCGGGGCCGTGGCCCCTCTCACGGCCGTTATGTCGATCGTGTTCGTGGCGATCCTGGCGTTCGCCGTGGACATCGGCTACCTCCTGGTGGCCAAGAGCGAAACGCAAAACGTCGCCGACGCGGCGGCCCTGGCCGGCATGGGCAAGCTGGCCGACCAATTGAAAATCGCGCCCCTGGTCGGCGGCGTTCCCGTACAGACGTCGAGCGACCTGGCGCTGGCGCGGGAAGAGGTCAAGGCCTTCGCCCTGCGGAACCGCATCGGCTCGCTGACGGCCGACGTCCGCGACGAGGACGTCGAGTTCGGCTACATGGCCAACCCCTATGACCACACGAGCGACGCGCTGGACACGACGGGCTGGCCGGTCCGGCCTTACAACGCCGTCCGCGTCACCGTCCGCCGCGACACCTCGCGCACCGGCGGCCCGCTGAACCTGTTCTTCGGCGGCGCCATCGGCACCGGACAGCGCGACCTGCTCCAGACCGCCACCGCCGTCTACGCGATGGGCGCCGTCCAGCCGCGCGGAAACCAGGACGGCCGGCGTGGAGGCCTCTTGCCGTTCACCTATCAGGTGGACCAGTGGAACGCTGTGCTGGCGGCCAACGGCGCCGGCACGGTGGTCGCCGCCAACGGCGTCAGCCTGCCAGTGACCGACGGCTACTCCGTCGACGCGCAGAGCACCTCTTCCAACGGCGTGCATAGCGGCACCGACGGCCGGATGGAAGCCAAGCTTTTCCCCAGCACGACGACCAGCGGCAACTACGGCACGATCAACTTCAGCACGACCAAAGTCAGCAACAGCACCAGCGTCCTGCGCGACATCATCGAGAACGGACCGGACGTCGCGGACTGGCCCGACCTCGATGCGATCGTCCAGGCCAGCCCCGGCCATCCCGTCGGCGTGAACGGCGACCCGGGCATCAGCGCCGGCATGGAGTGCGCCGTCCAGTCGATCATCGGCGAGCCCCACGTGATTGCGCTGCACTCGACGGTGTCGGGCACGGGCAACAACACGTTCTACGACCTCGTGGGTTTCGCCCCCATCACGGTCGTGACCGTCGATCTGCACGGCGGCACGAAGCACATCACCATCCAGCCGCGGATCATCGGCCACAAGAGCCTGATCGACGGCACGGACCGCATCTACCTCGACCTTGTGCCCAGCGCCACGCCCAACCCACTCTTTGTCGGCGCCCGGGGGCTGGTGCGATAGGGAGCTAGCGGCAATCTCTCTGCCGCAGCCGCACGCACGTTGAAGGCGGGCTGGCGCCATCTCCAATCGGGCTAACGTATCGCGTCGCGCCGGGTGTATAATCCAGGGACTTGCCCATCCAATGGGAGTCCTCCATGCTGCAAGCTATCTCCATTGAACTTGAAATGCCGGGCGACCTGGCGCGCTTTCGGCTGCCGCGCGGCGTCAACGCCCGATTGCACGAGCTACTGGACCGCCAGGACAGCGGCGTCCGCCTGACCTCCGCGGAGCGCAAGGAAGCCGAGGGGCTGGTGAGCCTGTCGGAAATGCTCTCGCTGCTGCGGCTCCGCGCCAAACGAGAGGCTGGAGTCCGGGAAGGGGAGCAGCGGCGAAGGCAGTCAGGGCCACAATCTAAGCCTAAGCTTCGGTGATGTACGAATCCAAACTCTCTGCTAGACTTTGGAATTGAAGGCAGTCACCGTTACGTCAAGAAGTTCCGATGAAACGCTCCCTTACGGACATTGGTACACTGCGCAGCGTGCTCGACCGGCTGGACGCTGAGCGCCCGGCTGTCGAACCTTCTGAATTCGGTCGCACGCATTACGTGCCGCGTGGCGACGAGTTCCTAAAGCGGCTTGACCTTGACGTGCAAAGCCGTCCAGGGAAGACGCGACTTCTCGTGACTGGTCAAATTGGAGTCGGCAAGTCTTCGGAGCTCTGGTGCTACTTTCGAACCGTTAAGCAACAACGTCGCGCATATCCGGTGTACTGTGACCTGGAAAAACAGGAGTCGCCGGAACGGTGTAGCGCGACTGGCGTCCTCCTCACGATGCTGCGGGACTGTTGGGGTGCGCTCAACTGGTATCTTGGTGACCCGCAAAGCGCCGGGACGAGCCAGTTAAGGCAACTGATCAAGATCCGGGAGGAGATTCTCACACGCCTCATCGATTATCTCAACGGCAGCCGAAGCGCGGACGGCAGCGAAGTCGTATTCCGGTTCCGGGGGATGGACTTCAGGGTGGTCACTGCCGAGAATCGCAAGAATGCAGCATTGGCACTGGTCCTCGGAAAGGCCGCGCAGCACGAGGCGGTTTCCGAGCCTTCCGAGAAATTCGGCGTGGCACCCGACGCGCTTGTCGTGCTGCTTAATCAACTCTTGCGGTGGATGACAAACAAGTTCAGGGGCCATCGCCCAGTCCTCCTGATCGACCATGTCGACAAGATCCGTGACCCAGACGCTGCGGAGGACGTACTCGTGCGTGCATTTACGCATTGGGACCGTGTTGACGCGTCTCTCATTATGACCGCCCCTTTCGAGTTCACTCTCGGACAGTCTCGGGGTCCTATCGAATCTCGATGGGGACCGCCGAAGGTGTTGTACCCTGTGGACATTCCGGACCCCGACGCGGGGCCGGTCCCCGACATCTACTCAAGCATTGCGAGGACTGCCGGACTCGACGAGTTGCTGCCTGACGACAGCCTTCGATTGATGGCCCATTACAGCGGTGGCATCCTTCGACCGTTCGTCCAGTTTCTAATCGGTGCCGCGAAGGAAGCTCACTTGTCCAGCCACGAAGTGATCGAACCTACGGACGCGTTGGCGGAAATCCATAGGCAGGAAACAGCCTATCAGGACTATCGGGCGGAGGACCTGCGACTTCTCGATGAGGTTGTTCGCAGCGGCACCGGTCTGCGAGACACGCCTGCTTTATTGCGGTCCCCGATCGGGCTGCTCGTCGCGAAAGGGGAAGCTGGACAGCAATCGTTGCTCGTCCATCCGCTGGCTCGCCGCGCGCTTGAGCGCTATCACCGCAGAATGAAAGTGGCAGTATAACGTGGCTACTGCAGAGTCGATGGCGCAATCGGTCCGCATTGAGCGGCAAGGAGTGTTCGTGCTTCTATGGGACGCAAAGGAAGATCTCGTGCGCGCTCTGCTCGTATTGCGCGCCGCGCTGAATGACGTTGCGATCAGGATGCTTCTGCTAGCGCCCGGGGTGGAGTCTGCGGCGCGTCTGCGTGAACTAATCGAACCGCCTGATAGCATTAGACCTGACGCCGGCGAGGGTGAAGGACTTCCACCAGGAGGTTCCCAGCGCGAGTTGTGGCTCTTGTTCCTGCAGCAAGCGTCAAGTGAAGTCTTCGGTCCGCTGCTGAACGGGTGGCGTACACCTCTTCGGCAGGCGCCTGGGACGATTCTTGCGGTTCGACGCGCCGACTTCGATTCATTTCAGCGGCATGCGCCCGATTTGGCTTCCTTTGTCGGCCCACGGATCTACGATGCGTCGACGATGTTGTCTGTCGTTTCCGACGCGGTTCAAAAGAGACTCCAAACGCATCTACCGCCCGAATTCGCTCGATTACTCGCCGAGCTTCCTGGCACGACACCCGATGAAAGCGAGCTTCGGCGGTGGATTGAGGCTTGCGCTCCAGTGGCCGACGAATAGGATTTCGGGCGCATGGAACTCCGTGAAGTCGCTGAACTGTTTTTGCAGTCGCTTCAGGACGCGACCGTTTTCGAGCGTTCCGGCGGCGGTCCGCTCGTCGAAACGGACGTAATTCGAAAGGAGAATAAGAACTGGGTGGTTGTTGCAGCCGGGCTCGATTTCGACGAAGCATACGAGTACTTCGCCAACAACTCCAAACGCGCTGAGCGCGCGACGGAACCAGTAAGGATTTTGCCCCAGGGGCAAATGAGTCTGCTACTTGTTCTCCGCCCGATCAACAACGCAACCGAGTTGGACTACGTCACAGCGTTCGCCCCGGGCCGAAGACTGCCCCACGTGCAAATCCGCGACAAAAGCTATCTGCGTTGTTGGGACATCAATGACTCGGAGCGCCGCGTCCAGAGCCTCCGCTGGGAACTGGACATCCACCAATCGCGCGGAGAGCCACTTGAGAACTGGCTTAGCGAGTGGAAGCACTATGTCGGGTTCAATCCCGCCCACTCGCCATCGCATTTGCACATCAATGCGCCCGCGTTCACGCCGAACGCGCCGGTGGACGAACGGATTGAGCATTCAATCGAGGAATTGCGCCTGGGTATTGGCCTACCTAATCCGCTCGGCCTGATTCTGTCTCTAGCAGCGTGGTTGCGCAAGATGTCGAGCGAATAGCGCCGATGGTGGTCTACTTCACCACAAAGTTGACCAGCCGCCCCGGCACCACGATCACTTTGGCCACCGTCTTTCCCTCCAGATAGCCCGGCACCGCCGCGCGGGCCGCGGCTTCCAGGTCGTTCTGCGGGCAGTCGGGCGGGACGACCGCCTTGCCGCGCAGCTTGCCGTTCACCTGCACCGGCACCTCGATCGTCTCGTCGCGCATCAATTCCGGGTCGGCCGCGGGCCAAGGCTCGTAGGCCAGCGTTTTGCCGTGCCCCAGCGCCTGCCACAATTCCTCGGCAATGTGCGGCGCGAACGCCGACAGCAGGAGCACGAACTTCTCCAGGGCCGCCTTCGGCCGCGGCTCCTGCTTGCCGAAGAAATTCACGAACTCCATCATCCGCGCGATGGCCGTGTTGAACGACATGCTTTCGATGTCGCCGGTGACGGCCTTGATCGTCTTGTGCAGGACGCGGTTCTGCTCGGCATTCGGCTCAGTGTCCTGCACGGCCGCGTGCAGGCGCATCGTCTCCGCCCGGTCGTCGATAATCATCCGCCACGCCCGGTCCAAAAACCCGCGCACGCCGTTGACCCCCTCCATGCTCCAGGGCTTCGTGGCCTCCAGGGGCCCCATGAACATTTCATACAGCCGCAGCGAATCGGCGCCGTAGTCGCGCACGACCGCGTCGGGATTGACGACGTTCCCGCGGCTTTTGGACATCTTGTAGGCCCGGCTCACGAGCCGCACGGCCGGATCGGCCCGCAGCACGAACCCCTCGCCTTGCTTTTGGGCGTCGGCGTCGGCCACGTGCACTGCCCGGAGCGCCGCCCGCGTCGATTTGTGGATCGGGTTGTCGTCGTTGTCGAACGTCACGTCCGCGGCCGAGACCCATTTGCCGTCGTCCGCCTGGAAGCCCGAAATCTCGACCTGGCCCAGGATCATCCCCTGGTTGACGAGCTTCTGGAACGGCTCGCTCGTACACACGTGCCCGCGGTCGAAGAGCACCTTGTGCCAGAAGCGCGCGTAGAGCAGGTGCAAGACGGCGTGCTCGGCCCCGCCGACGTAGAGGTCGATCGGCATCCAGGCCCGCTCGACGGCCGGATCGACCAGCGCCTTCTCGTTTTTGGGGTCCAGAAAGCGCAGGTAATACCAGCACGAGCCGGCCCACTGCGGCATCGTGTTCGTCTCGCGCTTGTAGCGCTTGCCGTCCAGCTCGACGAAGAGCCAGTCCTTGGGCGCTTTTTCCAGCGGCGGCTCGGGCCGGCCGTGCGGCTTGTAGTCGGCAAGCTGCGGCAGGTTGACGGGCAACTGCTCGACCGGCACGGCCCGCGTCAGGCCCGTCGGTTTTCCGTCGGGACCCAGTTCGTGGAGGATCGGGAACGGCTCGCCCCAGAACCGTTGCCGCGAGAAGAGCCAGTCGCGGAGCTTGTAGTTGACGGCGGCGCGGCCCAGGCCGGCCGCGGCCAGGTCGGCGCCGATTTTCTCCTTGAA
>JACOUI010000290.1 GCA_016177915.1 Planctomycetia bacterium | reverse complement strand
CGTCAAACGCGATCCGAGCGCCGGGGGCGGCCTGGCGCAGGAGCGGGGCCAGGTCGTCGTTCGTGCGCACGGCCGCGCCGCCCGCGGCGGTGATGAGGTCGTTCACCTTGAGCCCGGCCTTCTCGGCCGGTCCGCCGGGGCGGAGCTTGATGACGCGCGCCCCGCGGCCGGCGTCGGCGCGATCGTCGGTGGTGAAACCGAGGAAGCCGCGCTCCGGCTGCGGGAGGGGCGCCTGGGCCTGGGGAAAGAGCTGCCGCTCCAGGCGTTCGAGGGCCTCCTGGGCGGACGCGGCCTGACCGAGCGACAGTGCCGCCCCGAGAATCGCAAGAACCAGAGGATTCGGTGTTTTCATGGGCCGACTCGACGTGAAGCTGTTTTGAGGACTGGCACGGAGGGCGCGGCGAGGGTGCAGTAGAATGAAATGGCAGGCGGGCCGCCTGCCCTACGAGCTTGCGGATCGCCCACTGCAATCATAAGATATTGAAGCGAAAATATTTAGGCAACTTGATTCTGTGCCGGTGTTTTCGTCGAACGTGGAAGAACAAGCGCGGGCGATTGAACGGCGCCGCACGACGCGGCGGCGAGCCGTCGGTTCTGCTTTCGGCAGGAGGATCAGAAATGGCCCTTGTCTGGCGACCAGTTGCGAGGCGCGTTTTCCGGACGGCCCGGACGGTGCTGGCGGTCGCGGCCGTGGCGGCGGTTTGCGCTTCGGAGCCGGCGGTCGGCCAATTGCCCGCCCGGCAGCAGCCCCGCAATCCCACGGGCTTCTTGCAGCCGGAGGCGAAGGTCCGGAAATGGATGAGCAACGCCGAGCAGTTGCTTTCCGAAGACCGGCACGCCGAGGCGGTGGGCTTCTTGCAGTTGATCCTCGACAACAACGAGGACTACTTCGAGCCGGACAACGTCCAGGCCAGCTTCAAGTCCAAGGCGCTGAAGCTCCTGGGCGGCAACGCGGAGATGCGGAAGGCCTATCAGCTTCAATTCGGCGAGCGGGCGGCCAAACAACTGACCGAGGCCGTCGAAACGGGCCGCGTCGATGAGATCGCCGAGGTCTATCGGCGATTTTTTCACACGGAGTCGGGCTACCAGGCGGCGTACCTCCTGGGGAACCACTATCGCGACCTGAGCCAGCCGCTGGCGGCCGCGATGTGCTACGAGCGCGTGCAAGAGGCGGGCAACCGCGACTTTGAGCCGCTGCTCTCCATCCAGCTTGCGCGGTCGTGGCAGGAGGCCGGCCGGGACGAGCAGGCCAGGCAAGTGCTCAGCCGGCTGCGGGCGGCCTCGCCCAACGCACGGATTGTGCTTGGCGATCGCGATCTGCCGCTGTTTGCCGACGACAAGCAGTCGCTCGATTGGCTGGCGATGGCGTACCAGGGAGCGACTGTCGCTCAAAAGGCGGCGCCGGGCGACTGGCGTCAGGTGCGGGGCGATGCGGCGCGAAGCGGCGTGGCAGACGGCGGGCGGCCGCTCTTGAGTCCGCGTTGGCGAATCCCGATGTCCGACCCGCCGACGCAGAACCAGATCGTCGACTTGCAGAACGGGCTGCGCGAGCGGTCGCAAATCCTGTCGGTGCCCAGCGCGCAGCCGCTGGTGGTCAAAGACAGGGTGCTTCTGCGGACGGTCAACAGCCTGCTGGCCGTCGAGTTCCAGACCGGGCGGCGGGTCTGGAACGAAGAGCAGATGATGGACGACTTTTTCCCCAAGGAGTTGTCGCAGCTTGAGCCGGTCTATGGCGGCGGCAAGGCGACGCTCGGCGACGCTCTCGTGCAGCGGCTGTATCACGACGCGACCTACGGCATGCTCAGCTCCGACGGCGAAAACGTCTACGCCGTGCAGGACCTATGGTACGCCGACCATCGCGAGATGTACCGGCAGCCGGCGGTCTTCATGGCCCGCGGCGGAGTCGCGCAGCCGCGACGCGCGGTGAAGAACCGGCTCGTCGCGCGGGACGTCAAGGAGGGAAAACTGCGTTGGCAGATCGGCGGTCCGGAACCCCATCCCGACATGCCCAACCAGGACCTCTTTTTTCTGGGTCCGCCGCTGTGCCTGGAGGGCACGCTCTACGTCGAGGCCGAGGCGGGCGAGGAAGTGCGCCTCATGGCCCTCGACGGCCGCACCGGCAGGCTCCTCTGGTCGCAGCAGCTTTTCCAGGTGGACGACGCGATCGGGCGGGACGCCCTGCGGCGGCTGTCGGGCGTCTCGCCGTCGTACGCCAACGGGCTGCTCGTGTGTCCGACGTCGGCCGGGGCCGTGGTGACGGTGGACGTCGCCGCCCGGACGCTGCGGTGGGGGTACTCCTACGAGCGGAACGTGGGCTACATCAAGGCCAGCGATTTGTGGCAATGGCAGGCCAGCGGGCAGAACCCCGCGGCGTTCCATCGCTGGATCGACGCGACGGCGATCGTGGCCGACGGGCGGGTGATCGTCACGCCGGTCCATTCCACGCAGGTGCATTGCCTGGGCCTCGTCGATGGCGAGCGCATCTGGACGGCCGACCGGGAAAACGGCCTGTACGTGGCGGGCGTGCACGATGGAAAGGTCGTGATCGTCGAGACGGACAAGGTGCGCGCGATCGAGCTGGCGACGGGGCGGCTGGCCGGGGCCTGGAGCGACGGGCAAGTGAGCTTGCCGGCGGGCGCGGCGACGAGCGGGCGCGGCGCGATCAGCCGCGGCAAGCTGCTCTTGCCGCTTTCGACGGCCGAGATCGCCGTCATCGATCTGGACAAGGGGCAGCTCGTCGATCGGGCGCGCTCGCACGACCGGCAGGTGCCGGGCAACCTGGTCTGTTATCAGGACAGCGTGCTGGCCCAGGGGGCGGATTTTTTGGACTGCTTCTACCGCCTCGACAAGCTCGAAGAGCAGGTGGCGGCGCGGCTGCAGCAGGAGCCCAACGACCCTGAGGCGCTGATGAAAAAGGGGCTGGTGCTTTTGGACCAGGCGAAGCTCGAAGACGCAGTGGCCGCGCTGCGGCGGTCGTTTGAGCTGCGGCCGGACCCGCACGCGCGCGACCTTTTGGTCGGGGGCATGCTGGAATCGCTGCGGGCCGATTTTGCGCGGAACCGTCACTTGATGGCGGACGTGGAGAAGTTCGCCGAGCGGCCGGAGCAATTCGCGGAGTATTGGCGGATCGGCGCCACGAGCCTGCACGCGGCCGGGGAGCCGCTCAAGGCACTGGAATATTATCTGCGGCTGGTGGACCACACCGGCGACACCGAGTCGCTGGAGTCGGCCGAGACAAGTTTGCGCGTGCGCCGCGACCGCTGGCTGCGGGCGCAGCTCAGCGAGCTGTACGCCACGAGCGGGGCCGACGTGCAGGGGCAGATGGACGCGCTCTTGCGCGGACGCGTGGAGGCGGCGCTGGCGAAAGCGGGTTCGGAATCGCTGCTGCGGCTGGCGGAGACGTTCGGCGCGGGCCGGCTCGGTGAGGCCGCGTTTTCGGAGCTGATCGGCCGGCTGACGCGCGAGGGGCAGCTTTTGCGGGCGTACTTGCTGGCGCAGGGACAAACGGCGGGCGGAAAGCCGTCGCCGCTTTTGGGCCGCGCGGTCGCTGCGGCGGCGCTAAACCTCGACGGCCAGCGCCGCTACGCGGAGGCCGCCTGGAACCTCCACCGCCTGGCTGACGAATTCGGCGACGTGGACGTGGGCGGCAGGACGGGACGCGAATTCGTGCGGGCACTGGCCGACGGGCCGACGAAGCAGCGGGCGACCTCGGGTCCGGCGGCCTGGCCGTCGGCCGACGTGGACGCGACCGAATCGGACCGGCAGGCGCGGTCCGTGCGCAGCACGCTGCCGCTGGACGTGAAGCGCAGCAGCGACGCCGCGCCGCTCGAGGTGAGCTACGACCAGGTGTCGCGGTCGCTTTCCGCCCGCGACGGATTGGGCCGGCAGGCCTGGTCGGTCGTGCCCGACGTGGGAAGCTCGCGCTACTACAACACGCAGCTCAGTTGGGCGCGGCCGCAAGGCAATCTGCTGGTGGCGACGAGCGGCGGGCAGGAGTTGTACGCGATCGACCTCTTGGGGACGGGCGGGCCGCGGATGCTGTGGAAGCAGGACCTGAACGAGGGAGTGGCCGGCATGCCCGGGCGCGGCGTGCAGTTCCAGTCGCGGCGGCTGGCCTGGGGCGCGATGCGGCTGACCCCGACGGACGGCCTCGGCAATCCGACCGGTGCGATGGGGGTCGTGACGTCGCAGGCCGTCTGCGTCATGCGCGGCGGCGAAATCCTGGCGCTGGACCCACTGACGGGCAAGACCGTCTGGAAGCGCTCCGTCGAGACCGGCGGGACGCTCTTCGGCGACGACGAAATGCTGTTCGTCGTGCCGACCGCCCGCGGCGGCAACCGCGAGGCGAGCGAGGCCCTCGTCCTGCGCACGGCCGACGGCCACCTGCTCGGCAAGCGCCTGGTCCCCCACAACGATCACACGATGTTCACGCGGGGGCGAAACGTCGTGTCGTGGAAGCTCGAGGACGGCAAGGCCGTCGTGCGCTTGACGGACCCCTGGAACGAGAGGGTCCTGTGGGAGACGAAGCTGCACGCCAACGCGCGGGGTTACGCGATCGAGGAGCGGGCCATCGCGGTGCTGGAGCCGGACGGCCATTTCCTGGTTTTTTCGGCCGCGGACGGCCGGACGGAAATCGACAGCCACGTGGAGCCGGAGCGCTCCCTCAGCGAGATCAACGTGCTTTCGTTCTCGGACGTCTACGTGCTCATCTCCAACAGCAACATCCGCCGCGAACCGAACCTGAACGTGTCGGCGCTGCCCAACTCGGGAAGCGCGACGCTCGTGAACGGACACGTCTACGGGTTCGACCGCCAGACAGGGAAGCAGCTTTGGGTGACGGAGGTGGACTACCAGTATCTGGCCGGCCAGCAGGCGTCGGAATCGCCCGTGCTGATGTTGGCGCGGAACGTTTACCGGCGCGGCAACAACAACCAGTATTTGCCGAGCTACGACGTGTTGTGCCTGGACCGCCGGACGGGGCGGCCGGCGTATCAGGCGTCGGTCAGCGACGCCTCCGGCCGGGCGTATCTGAGTGCGCTGGAGATCGTGGCCGACCCGGAGCGCGCGGAAGTGACGCTGGACATGGCGATGAAGAGCGTGAAGCTGCGGTTCACCTCGGACGTGCTGCCGATCGAGGCGCCGGAGCCAAAGGAGTAAACGCAACGCGAATGGGCCGCCTTGTCACCGGCAATCGGCGAACTAGGATAAGTGACTGGCGCTTGTGCGCGCCGAGAGTCGGAGTCGACGATTCCGCCGAAGAGGGGACGGAGGACGGACTAAAGTCCGCCCTGCAATGGCTGGGATGGGTTGATGTCCGTCCTGCGATTTTCGGGCCATTTTTTTCCCGCCCCGCCTGAACTTTTCGGCCCGACAAGGCACTCACAACCGGAAGGTTCTGTTTTTACACCCCAGGCCACCCGAGGCGCGTTTTCATGTCGCAACTTGTCGACCATGCCGAGGCGATCCGGCACCTTGCCGAGGCCCGCGAAAAGATCATCGAGCAGCTTTCGCAGGTCATCATCGGCCAGCGGGACGTGCTCGAGCAGCTCTTGATCTCGCTCTTCAGCCGCAGCCACTGCCTGCTCGAGGGCGTGCCGGGACTCGCCAAAACGCTGATGATCAGCACGCTCGCCCGCACGATGGACCTCAAGTTCCAGCGCATCCAGTTCACCCCCGACCTCATGCCCGCCGACATCACCGGCACCGACGTGCTGGAAGAGATCGTGGGCACGGGCAAGCGCGAGGCGCGGTTCATCGAGGGCCCGATCTTCGCCAACGTGATCCTGGCCGACGAAATCAACCGCACGCCGCCCAAAACGCAGGCGGCGCTCCTCGAGGCGATGCAGGAGCGCTACTCGACCGTGGGCCGCACCCGGCACCCGATGTACGACCCCTTCTTCGTGCTGGCCACGCAGAACCCGATCGAGCAGGAAGGGACGTATCCCCTGCCCGAGGCGCAGCAGGACCGGTTCATGTTCAAGGTCTTCGTGAAGTACCCGCACTTCGACGAGGAGTTCGAGATCGCGCGGCGGACGACGGCCCTGATGGAGGACGACGTGAAGCCGGTGCTGGAAGGCGCGCAGATCATCGCCCTGCAGCGGCTGGTGCGGCAGGTGCCGGTGACGGACAACGTGATCCGCTACACGCTCTCGCTGGTGCGGCAGACGCGCGTCGGCGAGGCGGGCGTGCCCGACTTCGTCCGCGACCGCCTGGCCTGGGGCGCCGGCCCGCGGGCCGTGCAGTTTTTGATCCTCGGCGCCAAGTCGCGGGCGCTGTTGCACGGGCGGACGCACGTGTCGACGGACGACATTCAGGCGCTGGCGCTCCCCGTGCTGCGGCACCGGATCGTGGTCAACTTCGCGGCCGAGAGCGAAGGGGTCACGGCCGACCACATCATCGCGGAACTGGTGAAGACCACCCCCACCCGAGACGACGAGCTTTTGAACGATGCCCGTTTCCAAGCGATTTTTGCATCCTGACGCGATCAAAAAGATCGCCCGGATGGACTTGCGAGCGCGGCACATCGTCGAGGGGTTTCTCTCGGGGATGCACCGCAGCCCGTACTTCGGCCAGTCGGTCGAGTTCTTGCAGCACCGAGAGTATGTGCGCGGGGACGATATGCGCCGCATCGACTGGAAGGTGTGGGCCAAGCAGGACCGGCTGTTCATCAAGCAGTATGAGGAGGACACGAACCTCCGCTGCACGCTGCTGGTGGACGTCTCCAACAGCATGCGGTACGGCACGCGCGCGATGAACAAGTTTGAGTACGCCTGCACGGCGGCCGTGAGCCTGGCCTACCTGCTGCTGCGGCAGCAGGACTCGGTGGGCTGCGTCTCCTTCGACGAAAAAATCCGCCTGGCCGTCCCGCCGCGCAGCAAGCGGAACCATTTGTTTTCGATCATCAACACGCTGCAAGTTTTGGAGCCGCGTGACAAAACGGGGATGATCCAGATCCTCAAGGGCGTGGCCGAGAACCAGGCCCGGCGGGGGATGGTGATCTTGTTTTCGGACCTGTTCTGCGACCGGGGGGAATTGTTCCGGGGGTTGCGGTTGCTGCGGCAGCGGGGGCACGACGTCCTCATCCTGCACATCATGGACGACGACGAGCTCGATTTCCCGTTCAGCGGTCCGCACCGGTTCGAGGGGTTGGAAACGCCGGAGCACTTGAACTGCAATCCGCGGGCGCTGCGGGCGGGGTATCTCGAGGCCGTGGGAGCGTTTCTGGAGGAGGTCCGCCGGGGATGCGCGGGGAACACGATCGACTACCGGCTGGTGCGCACCAGCGAACCGCTCGATGCGGCGCTGGCGTCGTTCGTCAGCAATCGGCTGGGGATGGATAAGCGGGGGTAGTGGAAACGAATACGAGCCTGTAGGACGGCCCTTCCGGGCCGTCGCAATGACGGCCTGGAAAGGCCGTCCTACGAATGACGGCCTGGAAAGGCCGTCCTACGAATGGACTGACGGCCTGGAAAGGCCGTCCTACGACCGCATGGCAGAACTTTTCCTCAACTATCCGCTGTTCTTGATGGGGCTGCCGATTTTGGCGCTGCCCATCCTGATTCACTTGATCAACCTGCTGCGGCACCGGCGGATCAAGTGGGCGGCGATGGAGTTTTTGCTGGCGGCCCACCGCAAGAGCAACACCTGGATCATCCTCAAGCAGCTTCTCTTGCTGCTGCTTAGGATCATGGCCGTCGCGGCGGTCGTGCTCATCCTGGCGCAAATGCTGCTCAAGGAAGAGTGGCAGCGGCTCTTGGGCGGGATCACGACGCACCACGTCGTCCTGATCGACGACACCTATTCCGTCTCGGACACCGGCGGCGACGGCAAGAGCGTGCTCGACCGGGCCAAGGCCGACGCGCTGAAGATCGGCGAAGGGGCCGTCAACGCCCGCAGCAGCCAGAAGCTGACGCTCGTCCGTTTTTCCCGGCCGGAAAAACCCGACATCAACGTGGCCAGCGTGGACCGTGGGTTCCTGACCTCGCTGCGATCGACGATCGACCGGATCGGGCCGTCGCAGGCCGACACCCACCCGGAAAAAGTGCTGGCCGCGCTCGACGACGTGCTCGACGCGCCGCAGGACGAAAAGCGGATTATCTACCTCCTGTCGGACTTCCGCGCCCGCGAATGGGACAGCCCCAAGGAGCTGAACGACCGGCTGACGAAGCTGAACAAGGAGGGCGTGGAGGTGAAGCTGGTCCTCTGCGCCGAGGAAGAGCAGCACCCGAACC
This sequence comes from Planctomycetia bacterium, assembly GCA_016177915.1. Taxonomy (GTDB): domain Bacteria; phylum Planctomycetota; class Planctomycetia; order Pirellulales; family S012-138; genus JACOUI01. The sequence continues at coordinate 17,833 of JACOUI010000290.1, read as the reverse complement.
TGACGATCGCGTCGCTCGCGCCGCGGCCGGGGACCGTCGCGGCGGGCGTGCCGGTGTTCATGGAAGTGTCGGTGAAGAACAATGGCACGACGACGGCCCGGGGCGTGTCGGTGCTCTTGCAGGAAGACGGCCGCACGCGCTCGCCCGTGATCATCGAGGAAATCCGCCCGGGCCGGATCGAGACCCGCAGGTTCGAGTCGCGGTTTGCGACCGCTGGCGAGCACCGCATCCAGGCCAGCCTGGAAAAAGACCCCGTCGAGGCCGACAACGCGCGATACTCCGTGGTGGACGTGCCCGTCGGCGTCCCAGCGCTCATTTGCGACGGCGACCCGGAAGGGACCGACGGGAAGTTCATCGGCATGGTCCTGGACCCGGGCGAGCCGGTTCGTACGGGCATCACGCCGCAGATCGAGCAGCCGCGGTTCGCCGGCACGAACCCGCTGGAAAAGTACCCCGTCATTTACCTGTGCAACGTCGAGCGGCTCGAACCGGAGGCGGTCAAGGCGCTGGAGGAATACGTCAAGGCGGGCGGCGGGCTGGCGATCTTCGTCAGCGAGAAGACGAACGCCCGCTACGCCAACGAGCACCTTTACAAGAACGGCGCCGGCCTCTTTCCCGTGCCGCTGGCGGCCGAATACGACCTGATCGCCGACCGGCTCGAGCAGGCGCCGGACCTGGATGTCTCGATCGAGCACCCGGTGTTCAAGATTTTTGAGTCGCTGCGGGCCGACGACCTGGAGCAAGTGAAGATTTGGAAGTACTTCGCGCTGGCGAAGGACTGGAAGCCGGACCCGAACTCGACCACGAAGGTGATCGCCAAGCTACGGAACGGGGCGCCCTTTGCGGTGGAGAAGACGCTGGGCCGCGGACGCATCATCATGTTCACGACGACGGCGGCGCCGGTCTGGAACAACTGGTGCCGGAACCCGGCGTTCGTGGTCACGATCCTGGAGCTGCAATCGTATCTCTCCGGCCCGCGCTGGGCCAAGCCGACGCGCGACGTCGGGCAGCCCATCCGCGAGGCCCTGGACCCGACGCGGTTTGCGGAGCCTTACCGGCTCGTGTTGCCGGACCTGGAGGAAACGAAGGGCCGGGCCACCGTCCAGGAGAAGGCCCTGCTGGTGGAGTGGGAAGAAACCGGCAAGGCGGGCATCTACGCGCTGCACCTGAATGGCCGCGACGGCAAGCCCGAGGTCCGCTCGTTCACTTACAACGTCAATCCCGACGAGGGGAACTTGGCGCTCGTCGGCGCAGAGAAACTGCAGACGCGGGTGACGGCGCCCAAGACGGCGATCGTGAAGACGGGCGGGCTGTCGGCCGGGGCGGGCGACGCGACCCGCTCGAGCGTCAGCGAGTTCCTGCTCTATGCTCTGATCTTCCTGCTGGTGGGCGAGCAGGTCTTGGCCTATTCGGCCAGCTACCATCCGCCGATTGCCAAGGGGGTGCCCGCATGATTGCCGCCGCCGCATCGGCCCTCGCCCTGGTATTCGGGGCCACGGGGACCGCTCCCGCCGTCGTTGCCGCCAAAGGGGGATTCAATTGGAGCGAGTTCGAGTTTGGGCGTCTGCTCAACTTCGGGCCGCTGGAGTGGGTGCTCTTGGTGGCGGCCTGCGTGGCCGTCCTGGCGGTCGTGATCTTCATCTACCTGCGGGACTGCGTGGAGCTGGGGGGATGGATTGCGGTGCTCTTGATCGTGCTGCGGATCGGGGCGTTCTTGGGCCTGCTGTGGATCTTCCTCCAGCCGCAGACGCGCAAGGAGCACGAGGAAATCCAGAATTCGCGGGCAATCCTGCTCATCGACGTGAGCACAAGCATTGCCAAGCGCGACGAGGACTCGCAGAAGCGCCGCATCGACGAGCTGGCGGAGGCGCTGCAGCAGGGCAACTTCATCCGCAACCTGCGTCAGACGCACGACGTGATCGTCATGACGTTCGACGCGGAGACCAACGTCGTCAAGACGCTCGACAAGCTCAAAAAGCAACCCGACCCCAATGCCCAGGAGGAGCCGATCGACTGGGCGAAGCTGCTCGTGGCCAAGGGGCGCGAGACGCGGCTTGGCAGCGCACTACGGCAGGTCATCAACGACCGGCGCACCGAGCCGGTGGCGGGGATTGTGCTCTTTTCGGACGGGCGGCACAACGCGGGAGTGGACCCTTCGACGGCGGTGGCAATGGCACAGACGAACAAGATCGTCATCCACACCGTGGGACTCGGCTCCGACAAGAAGCCGCTCAGCCTGCGCGTGGCCGACTTCCAGGTGCCGGCGCGGGCCTACCCGGGCGACCATTACGCCGTCTCCGGGCTGATCCAAGCGACGGGAATGGCCGGGCAGTCGGTCGAGGTCGAGGTGCTCGCCCGCGACGAAGGCGCTCCGGAATCCGACGCCGAAGTCTTGAAGACCGAGACCGTCACGCTCGGGGCCGACGGCGAGATGGTGCCGGTCCATTTCCAGCTTACGCCGGACAAGCCCGGCAAACACCTGCTCACGTTCCGCATCCGCCCGCCCAGCCCGTCGATCAAGGACTCCAAGGAGCTGCGCGACGAGAAGATCATCGAGATCGTCGAGCACAAGACGCGCGTGCTGTTGTTTGCCGGCGGCCCGCACCGGGATTTCGTGTTCCTGCGCAATCAGCTTCAGCGCGACGAGAGCATGATCGTGGACGTGCTCTTGCAGACCGCGCAGCCGGGCATTTCGCAGGACGCCAACAAGATCCTGGACGTCTTCCCGACCTCGAAAGAAGAGCTTTACGAGTATCACTGCATCGTGGCCTTCGACCCGGACTGGACGACGCTGAACGACGAGCAGGTGGACTTGCTAGAGGAATGGGTGGCCAAGGGGGCGGGGGGGCTCGTCTGCGTGCCCGGCCCGGTGAACACCGACCTGTGGGTCCACAACTCCAAGGACGAGCGGCTCAAGAAGATCCGCGCGCTCTATCCCGTTCAGTTCCAGCGGCAGTTCGCCGTCCTGGGCAGCGGCGAGTTCGACCACGAAAAGGCCTGGCCGGTGAAGTTCACGGCCGAGGGACTGAGCGCGGACTTTTTGTGGCTGGAAGACAACCAGCTCGACAGCGACGAGGTGTGGAACGAATTCGAGGGGGTGTTCGGGTATTACTCGGTCCACCAGGCCAAGCCGCTGGCGACGGTGTATTCCCACTACTCGGACCCGTCGACGAACACGGGCGACGGCCTGCCGATTTACATGGCGGGGCAATTCTACGGCTCGGGCCGCGTGTTCTACATGGGCAGCGGCGAAATCTGGCGGCTGCGGAGCCTGTCCGACGCCAACTTCGAAACCTTTTACACCAAGCTCCTGCGGCACGTCTCGCAAGGGACGCTGCTGCGGGGCTCGAAGCGCGGGCTGCTCCTGGTCGAGCAGGACAAATACATGCTGGGCGACACGGTGTCGGTGCGGGCGCAGCTTAAGAACGCGCAGCTCGACCCGCTCGACGTCCGCTCCGTGACCTTGGAAATCCTCAACCCGGACGAGAAGCTCAACACGCTGACGCTGAACCCCGTGCAGGGCGACGTGGGAATTTACGCCGGGCAGTTCACCGTCTATCAGGAGGGGAACTACCGTTTGCAGCTTCCCGTGCCCGACAGCGACGAAACGCTCACTTGGGCGATCGACGTGCGGCTGCCGGACCTGGAGAACGAGAACACGCAGCGGAACGACCCGCTCTTGAAGGAGATCGCGGAGAAGACGGAGGGACATTACTACGTTGGTTTGACCGGGCTGTCGGACGTGCAGTCGCCGACGTCGCTCGTGAAGTCCCTTCCCGACATGAAGCGGACGACGACGCACAGCGACCGTCCGGAGTCGCTGTGGGACAACACGTGGACGCTGTTCATCATCTGCGGCCTCTTGTGCGTGGAGTGGCTGATCCGGCGGCTGGCGAAGCTGGCCTGAGAGATGTTGGCCTGAAGTGGGGCCGGCCTGAGAAATGAGATAGACTTCGAGCAACGAGTGCCATGACCACGATGACCCCTCCGCCGCCGGCGCCCTTGGCACCCGCCATTACGGGCGCGCTTTCGCGTCTGCGGAACCGCATTCGGGGCTACGTGTGGGTCGAGGGCCTGGCGCTGGCCGTCGCCTGGCTGGGGCTGGCGTTCTGGCTGTCGCTGGCCATCGACTGGCTGCCCGTCAAGCTCGGCGCCTACGACGAGCCTTCCCGCCCCTGGCGGATCGTGATCCTGGCGGCGGCGGTCGTCATTTTCTTCGGCCTCGTCGCCTGGATGGTGCTGCGGCGGTCGTTCGTCGCGCTGCCCAATCGCACGATGGCGGTGATCCTGGAGCGGCGGTTCCGCGACTTCAACGACGCGCTGATGACGACGGTCGAAATGACCGAGATGCCTGAGCACGCGGCGGAATTCAACCCGGACATGCTGGCCTACACTTACGCCCAGGCGGAAGAGCGCTCGGCGACGGTGCCCGTGACGGCGGTGTTTAACCCGGTGCCGCTCATTCGCAACCTGGCGATTGCGGCCTTGCTGCTGTTGTCGATCGGCGTCTTCGGGCTGGCGGCGCCCCATGCCCTGGGCATTTGGGCCAGCCGTTACTTGGCGCTGTCGCAGACAACCTGGCCGCGGGCGTCGCACATCGCAGTGGACGGCCCGAAGGTCCGCAAGATCGCCAAGGGCGACGACGCGACGATCACGGTGCAGGCCGCGACGTCGCACGTCGTGCCCAAGGCGGTGCGGATTTCGTATTGGTCGGACGGCGGGGCGAGCGGCCGCGAGAACATGGTCCGCCAGGGCACGGCCCGCGACGGCTTCCAGCTTTTCACCTACACGTTCCGCGGGCGGCTGGAGGGCCTGACGTTCGATGCGGTGGGCGGCGATCACCGCGTCCGCGATTATCGCATCCAGGTCGTCGACAGCCCCACCGCGGAGCTGACGCTGTATTGCGAGTTCCCGCCCTACATGGTCGACGAACAGAACAACATCAACACGCCGCGCGAGATCGCCGGCACGGGCATCGTGCAGCTTCCTTTAGGGACGAAGGTGACGGTGCGGGCGAAGGCCAACAAGCCGCTTTTGGATGCGCAGGTGACGTATCCCAACGACAAGGGCGAGGACCAGCACACGACGCTGAATTTCAACCCCCCGTCGGACCGGTTCGAGTTCGTCATTTCCAGCCTGAACATCGATTCCACGCTCTTGTTCCTGTTGCACGATGTCGACGACATTCGCAGCCGCGAGCCGATTCGGCTGTCGCTCGTCGCCCAGCCGGACGAGATCCCGCAGGTGGAAATGCGCCTGCGCGGGATCAGCGACGCCGTGACGGCCGAGGTGCGCATTCCCGCCGAAGGTCAAATCACGGACGACCACGGCGTCATCAAGACCTGGTTTGCCTACGCCATCGACGACGAGGATCCCCGCAACGTGCCATTCCGCCTGGCGCCCAAGGGGCGCACGGAGCTGGTCTTTGCGCGGGGGAATGACGAAGAGGCCCTCGACATCCGCGAGGAAGTCCGCGCCCGCAACGCCGCCCTGCGGCAGGCCGAACCGGGAAAACCGGGAGAGAATCCGCCGCCGGGGGCGTCAAAGCCTGAGGAGGGCCAGGCCGAGGACTGTCAGGCCGGGGGCGCTCAGCCGCCGCCGGCAGCCAAACCGCCCGAGGGCGGCCCGATGGAATTGGTGCTTAAGCCCGGACAGCGGCTGGTCGTTATCATGCAGGCCCAGGACGCCTGCAGCCTGGGTGACAAGCCGCGCATTGGCGCCAGCCGGCGTTATGAGCTGCGGGTGGTGACGCCTGAGGAGTTGCGGGGTTTGCTGGCGGGGCGGGAGATCAACCTGCGGGCGCGGTTCGAACGGATTCTGGAGGAGGTGACGGCGACCCGGGACTCGCTAACAGAGGTGACGCTGCGGCCGGAAGACCTGCGGGGCGGCAAGCTGCCGGTGCTGCCGGGCGACCCGGACGCCGGGAAACCCGTTACGCCGGAACGACTTAGGGCGCTGGGCCACCTGCGGACGCAGCGCTGCCAGCAGAACAGCCTGAAGAACTCCGGCGAGACCATGGAAATCGCCTTGCAGTTTGACGACATTCGCGATGAACTTTTGAACAACCGACTGTACACAGAGGAGTATGAGAAGCGGCTGAAGGACGGCATTTCCGACCCGCTTAAGGAGATCGCCGGGCCGATGTTCGCGGAGCTGGACAAGCGGCTTTTGGCGTTGGAGGGGCTGCTCAGCGACACCAGCACGGCGGACCACGCGACCCGCGCCGCCGCTTTGCTCGCCGCCCAGGAACAGTCCGACGCGATCATCGTCAAAATGCACGAAGTGCTGGGGAAGATGCTGGAAATGGAGGCCTTTAACCGGGCGGTGGAGCTTTTGCGGGAGATCGTGGAACGGCAAAAGCGCTTGAACGACAAGACCAAGCAGCACCAGCTTGAGAACCTGAACCGATAAGTCGGCCCGGTGGGACAGCCGGAAGTTTGCCGCCGGCCAGAGGATGCGGTCGAAGGAAAGTTTGCATTGGCCTCGTTTTACCGGTACAAAGACTGGCAGGCCCGCGACAGATTGCCCTCACAAAAACGTCTTGAAGGAGAGCGGCCATGACGGCTCGGCTGTGGCAGTTGGTGTGCTTGCTGGTGGGCGTCTATCTCCTCAGCTTCTGCATGGCCGTTTGGGGCCAGGACGATCCCAAGTCGGACTCTGGCGCGGAGGTGATCCTGGAAGAGGAGCAGATCAAGGCCAAATACAAGCTCTTCGAGGAGAAGCTCTTGGAGCTGGCCAACCTGCAGAAGGCCAACGACCCGGCGCGGGCGGAGCTCTTGGAGAAGGCCTTCAAGATGGGCAAGGAGAAGGACATCCACACGCGGCTGGTGACGCTCGTGCAGCTCTTGCAGGAAGAGCGCCTGGCGACCGCGCTCAAGTCGCAGGACGACATCACCAAGGACTTGCAGGAGCTGCTTGACCTCCTGATGTCCGAAGACCGGCCGGAGAATCTCTCTTCGGAGAAGGAGCGGATTCGCGAGTACCTAAAGAAGCTGAAGGTGATCATCAACGAAGAGGAGGAGATCCTCGACCGCATCAAGCGCGAAGCGAACGACCGTCAGACCGCCGGCAAGCAGGGCAACACGGCCGACAAGACCAACCGGCTGGCGAAAGACATTGTCAAGGGCGAGGGTCTCGGCAAAGGTGAAGGCAAGGGCGAGGGAAAGGGTGAAGGGAAAGGGAAAGGCGAAGGCAAAGGCGAGGGAAAGGGAGAAGGAAAGGGTGAGGGCAAAGGCGAGGGGAAAGGCGAGGGCAAGGGAGAGGGGAAGGGTGAAGGCAAAGGCGAAGGAAAAGGAGAGGGCAAAGGTGAAGGCAAGGGAGAGGGGAAAGGCGAAGGAAAGGGCCAAGGTCAAGGTCAGGGGCAAGGCGAAGGTGAAGGCGAGGGCGGAGAAGGCCAGGACCAGCCCCAGGGCAAACAGGAGCAGATGGACAGCGTCCGCAAGCGCATCGAGCAGGCCGAAGAGCGCATGCGCGAGGCCAAGCAGAAGCTCGAAAAGGCCCAGCGCGAAGGCGCCGAGAAGGACGCCCAGGAAGCCCGCGACAAGCTGAAGGAAATCGAAAAGGAGCTGGAGGACCTGCTGCGTCAGCTTCGGGAAGAGGAACTGGAGCAGATGCTGGCCTACCTCGAGGCCCGCTTCAAGCGGATGCTCGTGATGCAGGTCAAGGTTTACGAGGGGACGCTCAGGCTCGACCGCGTGCCGGAAGACCTGCGCGGCAACAGCACGGTCATCCAGTCCAGCAAGCTCAGCCGTGACGAGTCGCTGATCCTCTTGGAATCCGACAAGGCGCTGAAGCTCTTGCGCGAGGACGGCAGCAGCGTGGCGATGGTCGAGGCGGTCGTCGAGATGCAGGAGGACGTCCAGACGGTCGTCGTGCGCCTGGCGCAGGCCAAGACCGACGAAATCACCCAGGCCACCGAAGAAGACATCATCGCGGCCCTGGAGGAAATGATCGAGGCCGTCCGCAAGGCGCAGCGCGACCTCGAAGACCAGCCGCCGCCGCCCCCCGGCCAGTCGCCCCCGCCCGGCGACATGGCCCTGATCGACCTCATCGCCGAACTCAAGATGCTCAAGTCGATGCAGCTTCGCGTCAACCGCAGGACGCAGCGCGTCTCGGCCGAATTGGCCAATCCCGACGACGAGGTCGGCCAAGCCGAGCGGATGGACCTGCAGAACCTGCTCGATGAGCTGGCCGGCCGGGAGGAGCGCATCTTCCGGGCCACGAAGGACATTGTGACCGGTAAGAACAAGTGAAAACTGTTGCGCCCAGACCGATCCGCGAGGGGACAAACGGGGTAGAATTGAGAAGCGGGAAAGCACCGGAAGTCATGAATACGATGCCCGGCGATCCAAGGAGCCTGAACATGCATTCGATCCGCTTTGTGGGCCTGGTGACGGCCGTTTTTGCCCTGGGATTCTGCGGCGCCGCCGCGGCGCAGGACGACCCCGCGTTCGGCAAGGTCGCCAAGCACAAGACGATGGCGCTCGATGAGCTCGCCGGCCGCACGGGCGAGTGGCTGGCGTCGAGCACGCTGGAGCAGGCGCAGCGCGACAAGGTGCTGGCGGCCCTGAAGAAGGAGCCGCTGCCGGCGACCGGCACGGAGACACTGGCGCGGTTCTGCGAGGCGCTGGCCGAGGCCGACGTGCGCGTGAAGGACCTCTTGGAGGTGACGAGCCGGCCGGTCGACCCGACGAAGCTCTATAGCGCCGCCTGGCTTGCCGACGCTTCGACCCACCCGCTCCTCAAGGACAACCTGCGGCTGGTGTACGGCCGCTGGCTCTGCCAGGAGCGGCTGTTCGACGAGGCCGCCGAGAACCTTTCGGGCATCGCCGTGGAAAACTCCATCGACCCGGCCAGCCTCTATTTCTACCAGAGCGTGGCCTATCACCGGCTGCTCGACAAGAAGCGGGGCCTGGAGTCGATCGAGAAGCTGTTGCAGGACGTGCAGGACACGCCGCGGCGGTATGCGTCGCTGGCGGTGCTGATGGTCGACGACCTGTCCGGCCTAAAGGACGATTCGCTCGATCACATTTCGCGGCGGATGGAGGACGTGGAGCGGCGGCTGGACTTGGGCCGCGCGGGCAAGCGCGTGCGCACGGTCGAAGACGGGATCGTCAAGTCGCTCGATAAGCTGATCGAGGAGCTGGAGAAGCAGCAGCAACAGTGCGCTGCGGCCGGCGGCACCTTGCAGCCCACCCAGCCGGCGCCGCAGAGTCGGATTCTCGCTGGCCAGGGCCCTGGCAACGTGGACAAGAAAAACGTGGCCGCCACGAAGTCGTGGGGCGATCTGCCGCCCAAGAAGCGCGAGGAGGCGTTGCAGCAGATTCCCAAGAGCTTCCCGTCGCACTACCGCGACATCATCGAACAGTATTTCCGCCGCTCGACGCAGGAGTCGGAGACGCCGCAGAAATAGCCGGATGCCGCGGTCCGGCCGTTTACAAGCCAGAAACCATGAAAGCCCAGGGTTAGTCCCCTGGGCTTTTTGCCAGCGCGGTTGCGCGGAAGTTACCACGAGCATCCGGCCTGCGGCGTGCGTAAAATGGGCGGCGGAGGCGGCAAACCGTTCCCAAACAAGGGCCTTCACGGTATCGTGTAATAGGCGGCAAAGGGCGCTTTGGCACGCTCCCAGCCGCTCACGCCCAAGAAGGGACGGCCGACCCGCCGCGCGTTAAGCGGCCCGGCCGTCCACGGAACAGACCTCCCCCCGGCATCAGGCGAAGGGATCGAAGCGATGTGGGCCATTTTGTTGGCAACGGTGCTTTCGGCCGACCCTGAAGTCACCGCCCAGACCCTCGATGGCCGCTCGATCTCCGGGAAGCTCTCCCAGCTCGATGGTTCGCAGGCCGTCATTCAATCGGCCGCCGGACCCGTCGCGGTCGCCGTCGAGCAGCTTGTGGGCATCCAGCCGGCCGAGGAGCGCGGCAAGCCGGGGGAGATCGCGGCCTACGTGCAGCTTACGGACGGCTCGCGCTTGAGCGCGACGCAATACACGGCGCAGAAGACGACGTCGCGGTTCGTGTTCCTGGGGGCGACGGTGCAGGCGCCGACCGGCTCCGTGGCGGTCGTGCGGTTCCGCGAGCCGACGGACCCTATCGCCGCGCAGTGGCAGGAACTCTTGCAGGCCAAGGTGGCGGGCGATCTCGTCGTGCTCCGCAAGGCCGAGTCGATCGACTACCTGGAAGGGGCGCTGGCGGACGTGACACCTGAGACGGTCCACTTCGAGGTGGAAGGCAAGACGGCGCAGATTAACCGCGACCGCGTGGACGGGCTGGTCTATTTGCGGCGGAACGTGGAGCTGCCCGACGCAACCTGCGTCGTCGCCGACGTGGACGGCTCGGTGCTCTTTGCCAAGACCATGAAGCTCGAAAACGGCAAGCTCCTCGTCGAAACGCCGGCTGGGCTGTCCGCCACACTGGCCTGGGACAAGGTGCTCAAGCTCGACTATTCGGCCGGCAAGGTGCTGTTCCTGGCCGATGCGGCGGCCGATTCGACGAAGGTCTCGACCTGGATCGCGCAGAACATTCCCGTGCTGCTCAAGTGGCGGCAGCCGCGGAGCAACCACTGGGGCCGCCGCGGCAGCGAGGTCATCCCGCTCAAGCTGCGGGGCGAGGTCTACGAGAAGGGCCTGGCGCTCCGCAGCCGCACGGAGCTGATGTACCGCCTGCGGGGCAAGTACCGGCGGTTCCAGGCCGTGGCGGGCATCGACGACGAAGTCGAGGGCCTGGGGCACGTGCGGCTCGTCATTCAAGGCGACGGCAAGACTCTGTACGACGAGGCGATTGCCGGATCGGACAAGCCCAAAACTCTGGACGTGGACGTCTCCGGCGTGAACCAGCTTGTGGTGCTCGTCGATTTCGGCGAGGGTGGCGATACTTCCGATTACCTGGACCTCTGTGAAGCAAGGGTCACGAAATGAAGCGGCGCCCTTGGTTTTTGCGTGGGCTGTGGCTGCCGGCCGTAGCGCTGGCGCTTCTGGCGGTGATTCCCCCAGCGGCGATTCCGCTGGCGGCGGGGGCCGACGTCCCCGGCGACGTCCTCAAGGCCGAGGCCGAGCGCGTCAAAGTGCTCGAAAAGGCGCGGGCCGCGACGGTGGCGATCTTCGCCGCCGGCGGGCGCGGGGGCGGATCGGGCGTCGTCGTCTCGCGCGAAGGCTACGCGCTGACGAACTACCACGTCAGCAGCGGCGCCGGCGACGCAATGAAGTGCGGCATGGCCGATGGCACCCTCTACGACGCGGTGATCGTGGGCATCGACCCGACCGGCGACGTGGCGCTCATCAAGCTCTTAGGCAAGGACGAATTCCCCTACGCCGAGATGGGCAACAGCGACCGCGTCCGCCAGGGCGACGTCTGCTTCGCCTGCGGCAATCCCTTCCTCCTGGCGAACGACTTTAAGCCGACGGTGACGTACGGCATCGTGTCGGGCACGCACCGCTACCAGTACCCCGCGGGGACGCTGCTGGAATACGCCGATTGCATCCAGGCCGACGCGGCCATCAATCCGGGCAATTCCGGCGGCCCGCTCTTCAACGCCGACGGGCAGGTGATCGGCATTAACGGGCGCGGGTCGTTCGAGAAGCGGGCGCGCGTGAACGTGGGCGTCGGGTACGCGATCTCGATTAACCAGATCAAGAATTTCATGGGCTGCCTGAAGGGCGGCCGGCTCGTCGATCACGCCACGACGGGCTTCCAGGTCCTGACGGGCGACGACGGCAAAGTGATCGTCAACGACATTCTCACGTCGTCCGACGCCTATCGCCGCGGCCTGCGCTACGGCGACGAGCTGGTGGCTTTCGGCGGGCGGCGGATCGACCACACGAACGCCTTCAAGAACGTGCTGGGCATCTATCCCAAGGGCTGGCGCGTGCCCATGACGTACGAGCGCGAGGGGAAGGAATACGACGCGCTGGTCAGGCTGGCGGGCGTTCACAAGACGGGGGAATTGGAAGAGAAGATCTTGAAGCAGAACCAGCCGCGGCCAGGGCAACCTCGTCCCGGGCAGCCGCGTCCTGGCCAGCCGCGTCCTGGCCAGCCGCGACCGGGCGATCCCGATCAGCCCAAGCCCCGCGACGATCCCGACAAGCAGCCGCCCGACCCGGAGAACCCGGTGGGTCCGCGGCCGGCGCAGCGCCCCATGCCCGAGATCGTCAAGCAGCACTACGAAAAACGCGACGGGTACGTCAACTACCACTTCAACAAGCTCGAGCAGCAGCGGGTATGGAAGCTCTTGCAGTCGCGGGGCGACTTCAGCGGCGTGGCGGGCAAGTGGACCGTCGTGGCCGAGGCCGCCGGAAACCTCGAATCGACGTTCGAGTTCACCGACCTGGAATTCACGGCCACGCTTCCGGGCGGCAAGGCCACGATCCCGATCGACGACGAGAACCCGCAGCTTGCGCAGAATCTGGACCCGGTGGGGAGCGGCGGGATGTTCTCGGCGCTCGTGCTGTGGCGGCGGTTCTTGCTTTCGGGCGTGGATAAGTTCGGCGGGATGCACTACTACGGCGAGGCGCCGATCCCCGGCTATGCGGGGTTGGCGGACTGCCTGGTGGGCGTTTACGGCGGCGTGGAGTGCCGGTTTTACGTCGACCCGCGCGAGGGAAACCTGCTGCTCCTGGAGATGTATTCCGGTGAGGAAGCCGACCCGTGCGAGATCTACTTCGGCGACTACGTCCCGGTCCAGGGGCGGCAGCTTCCGCGGCGGATGGAAGTGCGGTTTGGAAGCGGCCTGTACCAGGTGTACAAGGTGACGGGCTACACGCTGACGAAGGGCGAGGAGCCCTCGGGCGGGACGAAGCCGGCGGGGACGTAGAACTTCGTTTGTGATTTCGACGCGAGGGAACTCATCGTGACTTTTCGCAACGTCAAGGCGCGCGGCGCCGCGATCGCCATGGCCGTGGCTTGGCTATTCAGCGCGCCGGTGTCCGGAGCCGACACCGTCGCCGACGTGATCGACGCCGTGCAGCCGCGGATGGTGAAGATCTACGGGGCGGGCGGCTTCCGCGGCCTGGAGGCCTACCAGAGCGGGTTTCTGGTCTCGGCCGAGGGGCACATTCTGACTGTCTGGAGCTACGTGCTGGACACGGAGTTCATCACGGTGCACCTCGACGACGGACGGAAGTTCGACGCCAAGACGCTGGGCTACGATCCGCGGCTGGAGCTGGCGGTGCTGAAGATCGACGGGGCGGACCTGCCGCATTTCGATTTGGCGCAAGCCAAGGAGGCCGAGGCCGGGACGCGCATCCTGGCCTTCAGCAACCTCTTCGGCGTGGCCACGCGCAACGAGCCGGCCAGCGTGCAGCACGGCGTGATTTCCGTTATGACGCGCCTCGAGGCCCGGCGCGGGGCCTACGAGACCCCCTACAACGGCCCGGTCTACGTGCTCGATGCGATCACGAACAACCCCGGCGCGGCCGGCGGGGCGCTCGTCAATCGCAAGGGCGAGCTTTTGGGCATGCTCGGCAAGGAGCTGCGGAACTCGCTGAACAACACGTGGCTGGATTACGCGATCCCGATCGGCCAGGTTCACCCGACCGTGACGGAGATCATGGAGGGCAAGTTTATCTCGCGGCCGGACGAGGGCCAGGACAGCCGCCCCAAGGCGGACAACCCGCTGTCGGTGAAGCTGCTGGGGATCGTGCTGGTGCCGGACGTTTTGGAGCGGACGCCGCCCTTTGTGGACGACGTGCGGCCGGGCTCGCCGGCGGCGGCGGCGGGGCTCAAGCCCGACGACCTGATCTTGTTCATCAACGACGACCGGTTGATTCAGTCGTGCAAGGCGCTGCGCGAAGAGCTGGGCTACATCGAGCGGGAGGAGCAAGTGAAGCTGACGGTGATCCGGGGGCAGGAGCTGATGGAGTTTGTGTTGAAGGCGAATTGAGCAGGCAAAACGATCAGAAGCGGCATGCAATGATTCCGGCTCCGGCGACCGTTGGCGTGTGGGTTTGCGAGAGGGTTATTATTGACGCCGAAACGGGACAACCGTCGTTGATTGGAATTCTCACAGCCCTCCCCGTGTCGGAGATTCCATCGCAGCCGCAACAGGTGTCCGTTGTCGCCGAGCTTGCCGGTGGTCATGGGATGGGGCTAATCGAGTTGACGGTTTGGCGCCTGGCGACGATGGAACAAGTCCACGGAACTAGCGCCTACGTACGGTTTCCGGATCGTATAATGATCGTGAGAGTCTACTTTCGAATGCACGGAATCGAGTTTCCCGCTCCCGGTGTCTACGAGTTTCGACTCAGCGTCGATGACGAGATGATTGCGCAACGTCGGTTGCGCGTGTACAGCGCAGGAGGATGAAATGAGCACCTATTCGTTTCCGTCGTCGGGGCCCGATTCTCCCGATGCGGTTACGTTCCTTTTCGAGGCGCCGGATTGGGGCGGCATCTTGGCAATGGCCGGCGCGCTCGCGGGCGGACGCTGGCCGCCTGGGCTGGCCGGGCGCGAGCTGGCGGCCCATGTGCTGAGGACGTTGCTGGAAGAAGCGCGTTCCGGCAAGGTTTGGAACGAGAGTAACGCGCGCGAAACGCAGCGTGCCGCCTCGCTTTGCGGAGAGTTTTCCGACCAGAGAGACGTTGCGCTTGCCTTGCCAGATGCTGCCGACCGGCTGCTGCCGATCGGATATCTCATCGCCTCGATCGCGCTGCCGGGACGCGCATTTTCGATGGGCTCGCGGGACGTTGGTCTGCGGATCGGGGAACACATTCTTCACTACGAAGGCTGGCGGTTGCGCGCCGAGGATGGGGCGGCGGAGTTCAACGCTGCAATCTCGAATGTCTCGTTGACCGGCAGCAGCACCGGTCGCATTGCCCGTGCACTTGCAGAGGTGATTGCGCGCTATTGGACCCTCGAGACTTGAAGTCGCCCGCGCTGGTTGCCGCCGTGGGATTTCAATCACGAGATTACGTTGACCAAGCACCAAGCGAATCCTCTATGCGATCAACATTGATTCGAAGCGCGCTGGCGGTTTTTGCGCTGCTGCTTGCATACTCCGCCCTCGCCCAGGACGACCTGGACGAGCAGGTTGAGGCCGCCGTCAAGGAGGCCGTCAAGAAGGTCGCGCCGTCGGTCGTGCGGATCGAGACGGTCGGCGGTTTGGAGAACGTCGGCGGCGTGCTGTTCGGCACCGGGCCCACGACGGGGCTCGTCGTCAGCGAAGACGGACTCGTCGTCTCCAGCGCGTTCAACTTCGCGCAGAAGCCCAGCCAGATCCTGATCGGCCTCCCCGACGGCACGCGCGTCCCCGCCACGCTCGTGGCCACGGACCACAGCCGGCGGATCGTGCTCTTGAAGCCCAACGTCGAGGTCAAGCTGCCCGTGCCGGAGATGGCGCCGGAAGCGGAGGTGGCGGTCGGCCAGTGGGCCATCGCCGTCGGCCGGACCTTCGAGGGCGGCGAGACGAACCTCTCCGTCGGGATCGTCAGCGCGGTTAAGCGCGTCTGGGGCCGGGCGATCCAAAGCGACTGCAAGATCTCGCCCAGCAATTACGGCGGCCCGCTCGTCGATATCCGCGGCCGCGTGATGGGAATCCTCTCTCCCATGAACCCGCAGTCCGACGACAAGATCGCCGGCGTCGAGTGGTACAACGCGGGGATCGGATTCGCCGCGCCGCTGGAACAGGTGCACAAGGCGCTGCCCCTGCTCAAACAGGGCAAGGACCTCTTCCCGGGCATCATGGGCGTGAACCTGCGGGGCGGCGACCAGTTCGCCGATCCGGCGATGATCGCGGCCGTGCGGGCCAATTCGCCGGCGGCCCAGGCGGGGCTGAAGACGGGCGACCAGATTTTGAAGATCGGCGACAAGGAGATCATTCGCCAGATCCAGGTTCGCGAGGCGCTGGGGCCGCACTACGCTGGCGAGACGGTGCACGTGATCGTCAAGCGCGGCAGCGAGCAGCTCGAGCGCGACGTGACGCTGATCGCCAAGCTCGAGCCCTACACGCGCCCGTTTTTGGGGATCCTGCCCATGCGCCTGGCCAAGGCCGAGGGCGCGGCGCCCCCTGCGCCGGGCGTGGAAATCCGCTTCATTTATCCGGACAGCCCGGCGGAAGCCGCCGGTCTCTTGCCGGGCGACCGCATCCTGGGCGTCGTCGACAAGAAGGCGGCGGGCATCGAGCAGCTCCGCGAAGCCGTGGGCGCGCTGGAGCCGGGCAAGAAGTATGCGCTGGAAGTCCGCCGCGGCCAGCAGACGCTCAAGCCCGACGTGACGTTCGCCGCCATTCCGGAGACCGTGCCCGAAAAGCTCCCGCCCGCCTTCGCAGGCCGCAAGCCGTTCGTTGGCCAGCAGCCGCCGGTGGGCAAACAGCCCTTCAAGCTCCCGGAGCACCAGAACGACGCGGTGATCTATGTGCCCGAGGGCTACGATCCCGGCGTCCCGCACGCGCTCGTCGTGTGGTTTCACGAGCCCAACGGGCTGAAGGAGGAGGAAAAGGTCGATGCCCTGATTGCGAAGTGGAAGTCGATCTGCGAGGGGTACGACGTCATCCTGGCGGCGCCCAAGTCGCTCGATCCGGTGAAGTGGGACCCGGCCAAGGAGACGGCCTACGTGCAGGCGCTGGCGGAAAAGCTGCGGGCGATCTACACGATCGACGACGCGCGGATCGTGGCGGCGGGCTACCAGGCCGGCGGGGCGATGGCCTATCACGTGGCCTTCAACCGGCGGGAGCTGTTCCGGGGCGTGGTGGCGGTGGACGCGGCCATCGCGTCGCCCCCGCCCGAGGCCGAGCCGACCTTCCCGCTGGCGATCTATGCGACCAAGGCCATCCAGGGCCGCGCGCCCGGCCCGCAGATCGAGGCGGGCATCAAGCGGCTGCGGGACCTGAAGTACCCGGTGACGGTGAAGGACCAGGGCAACGCGGCCCGGGAGCTGAACGCCGAGGAACTGGGCGAGCTGGCGCGGTGGATTGATGCGCTGGATCGGATCTAGTGGGCCGGTTTGAGAATCCAATCTCACGTTGGTCACATGCCGCCAAATGTGGCGAATCGTATGCGTAACGAATTCACGGCGGTCTTCGAACAGGACGGCGACTGGTACATTGCCTATTGCCCGGCGCCAACGGGCAGGGCCGAACGCTCGACAAATGCCGCGCCAGTCTGGCCGAGGCAATCAAGTTGATCCTCGAGGACCGTCGTGAAGAAGGGCTGCGCGGTGCGCCGCCGGAGGCGATTCGGGAAACGGTGAAGGTCGGATGAAACGCGATCGGATTTGAGGTTGCGAGCCATGAATTACAAAATCCCCCTCGTCCTCGCTCCACAGCCCGAGGACGGTTACACGGTCACCTCGCCGCTGCTTCCGGAACTGGTGACTGAGGGCGACTCCCTCGACGAGGCATTGGCCAACGTTAAAGACGCGCTCGCGGCCGTCGTTGAGCTGTATCACGACCTCGGCCGGTCGCTGCCACAGGACGCTCAGATTAACGATCCCAGCGCGCCGGTGTGGTTCGAGACGGTAGTAACCGCGCCATGAAATATCGAGAGGTCGCTCGGAAGCTAGCCGCTCTTGGCTGTCGTGAGATCCCTCGGACGGGGGGCGGTTCGCACCGAAAGCGGGCCGTCGGGGTTGTTCAGAAAACCCTCGACCATTTGCCGCGCGTCCGGCGGCAGTTCCGCCAGCGAGCCGAACGTTTGCTCCGGGCCGCCGCCCCGGCGGACGACGACGCGCTGGTCCCGGCCGGACGTGCCGCGCGTGCGATACCAGGTGACCTCGATGATCGAGCGGTGAAACACGTCTCACCCCTACGTGCCTGCCCGGCGGCGCGCGGCGCCTAGTGGTCTGTCCACGCCTAGTTGGCAAGTGCTAGCGTGGGGTACAGGCGTTTGAGTTTGATTCGGGCGTCG
>JACOUI010000289.1 GCA_016177915.1 Planctomycetia bacterium | reverse complement strand
TGCTCGTCAAGCGGATCGAAGTTGATGAAAACGAGATTCGCGTGGTGTACAAGGTGCAATCCGACCCTTTTGTCCACGGCCCCGCTAGGGGCAGTTTTTTACAAGATTGTTGGAGGCGTCATGACGCCCCTTCGGGGCGAAGTAGGCTACGACCCCCCCCTTCGTAAGGGGGCCACAGAAAGAACGGCACACGGAGAGGTTGTGATTCTTTCAACGTCAACCGGGACGGACTGAAGTCCGTCCTACGACGGCACACGGAGTGTGCCTGCTACGGCAGGCGGGTCGCCTACCACACGTCGCCACCGGAGCCCCGGAACCCCCCACCCCAATCCTCCCCCGCAGGGGGGAGGGAGCAGAACGGACGGGGGAGGGAGAAAAAAGGCAGGCGGGACGCCTACCCTACGTTAGCGGTTGAACATGAAGGAGGGCGTGTTGATGAGCGCCCACGTCAGGTCCTGCGCACCGCGCAGACGCGCGCTGCCCGCTTGCTTGCCGTGCTCGGCCACCGCCGATTTCCGCGACACGAATTCGCCGTCGATCGACGCGAAGTGCGCAAGGAGCTTCGCCTGCTGCTCCGCCGTGCGCTGGCCAGCCGGCACCGCGATAATGTCCGCAATTTCCTGGGGAAGCTGCGGGCCGGTGAGCGAGACGGGACGCGGAGAGTTCGTGACGGAGATGCGGAAGCGGCCGATCGTGTGCTGCGTGCCGAAGTGCTGCGGCAGCGCGATCGAAAGCGTCGTCTCGCCGCTGCCGGCGTTCTCGGCAGTCTCGAAGAGGGCCGTGTGGGCCTTGCCGAATTGCGGGGCGACGGCCCAGCCCTTGCCGTTGTTCCCGCCGGTCAACGCCATCTGCACCGTCCAGTCCTGCTGGCTGAAGGTGGCGTCCGCCCGGTTGAAGGCGACCGCCGCCGACTTGCCGCCGGATTCGGCCGAGACGGCGAAATGGTTGAGCACGAAGTTGCCGTTGCCGGCCCGGCCGGGACCCTTGGCCGGCAGGCTGTCGTCCGGGAAGACTTCGAGCTTGAAGGCGGTGATGCCCGAGACCGAAGTCTTGGCCACGATCGTGTACGCGTCCATGGCGGGGTTTTCGCCGCCGACGAGGACCGTGCCGTCTTGCTGCTTGGTGAAGGTCGCGCCCTTTTCGGACTTCATTTCGGCCGGGTCCAGCGGCGTCCAGCTTACGGTCGCTTGGACCGACTCGAGCCAAGCGGCGAAGCGCTTGGGCAGTTCTTCGCGCTCGTAGCGCCCCAGCTCGGCCGCCAGGGCCTGGCCTTCCATGCCGTAGCTATTCAGGGCATCCAGGCCAATCGCGATTTCCTGCTCGGTCGGGCGGCGGCTGAGGACGGCCAGGAAGATTTCTTCGACCAGCTTGCGGTCGTCCTTTTCCGCGGCCACGAGCTTGGCGATGCGGTTATTGGGGTCGGAGATGGCCGAGGCGACGGTCGGCCCGTTGATCATGCTGAGGACGGGCGCGAGCATGACGGCGCTCGTCCGCTCGCACTCGCAGGCGCTTTCCCGCGGCGGCTTGCCGAAGATGTTGAAGAAGCCGTCGGGCAGTTGCACTTCGGAATCCGGGAGCTGCACGGCCCGGTAGCCGACGGGCAATCCCGGCAGGCGGCTCGTCGTGCCGGTCACGCGATAGATGGCGTCGTAGAGCGCTTCGGCCGGCAGGCGGCGCTCGTAGGCGTGCGAGTAGTTGGTCGTGTCGTCGGAGTTCCACTGGTTCGTCGTCAGCGAGTGCTGATAGACGCGCGACTTGGCGATCAGCTTCATCACGTGCCGCACGTCGAACTTGTGGTCGATGAACTCCTGCGCCAGGCGGTCCAGAAGCTCCGGGTTGCTGGGCGGGTTGCCGGCGCGGATGTCGTCGATCGGGTCGATGATGCCCGGGCCGAGCAAGTAGCTCCAGATGCGGTTGACGTAGCTCTTGGCGAAGTTCGGGTTTTCCTTACAGGCGATCCAGCGGGCGACCTGTTCACGGCGGCTGACGTTCTGCGGAATCTGTCCGGCGTGCTGGTAGGGGAACGTGGCCGTGACGACCTGGCCGGTGCGCAGGTGCGTCACTTCGCCGCCGCCGGTGTCGTAGACGACTTCGACGAGGGGGGTGGCGCCTTCGACGGCCGTCCCGCCGACGTTGCGGCCGGCGAATTCCGGGGCGGGCTTGCGGCCGACCTGGGCGAAGTAGGACGCCAGGCGATAGTACTGGTCCTGGGTCCAGCGCTCGAAGGGATGGTCGTGGCACTTGTTGCAGTTGAAGCGGATGGCCAGGAATAGCTGTGTCGTGTTTTCCATCACCTCGTCGGGCTGGCGGTGGACCTTGTAGTAGGAGGCGGGCGGGTTTTCGAGCGTGGAGCCGCCGGCCGTCAGCACCGTGTAGGCGAACTTGTCGTAGGGCATGTTCTCGGCCAGGGCCTGGCGAATCCAGTTCCGCATGGCGAAGGCGCCTTCTTCGCCCAGGAACTTGCGGTTCACCTGCAACAGGTCGGCCCATTTGTTGGTCCAGTGTTCGATGAACTCCTGCGAGCCGACGAGGCGATCGACCAGCTCGTCGCGCTTGAGGCGCGTGTCGCGGGCGTCGGCCACGAAGGCCCGGACGTCGGCCGGCTCGGGCGGAAGGCCCGTGAGGTCGAGATAGACGCGGCGGATGAACTCTTCGTCGGTGCACAGGTCGCTGGGCTGGATTTTGACGTCGCGGAGTTTCTTGTAGACCAGCGTGTCGATGAAGTTGTTTTCGGGCACGTCTTTCCAGGCGAAGCCGCTGCGGTCGCCGACGACGACGAACGTCGTGGCGGCGTAGGCGCCTTCGTAGCGGGCCAGAAGGGCGACCTCGCCGCGGCGGACGGTCGTGGCCAGGCCGGTCTTATCGACTTCGACGACTTCGGCTAGGCTGCTTTCGACGAAGGCCTCGCCGGTGACATCGCGCTTCGAGCCATCGGCATAGGTGGCGACGACGCGGACCTGCTGCTTGAGCCCGACGTAGGGGACGCGGCGGTTCTTGGGCGAGACTTCGATGCTCGTCACTCGCGGGCGGTCGAGGTCGAGCTTGACGCCTTCGGCGATCCAGCCGCGGAAGATGTTGTAATAGCGGCTGCCGGGGGGCAGGAACGCGCCGCCGACGTGCGGCACGCCGCCCGAGGGTTTGAGCAGCATCAGGCTCTGGTCCGGGGCGGCGCGGTTGAAGCGGCGGCCGGCCAGGTCGTCGATCAGCGAGCGGTGGTCGTGCTCCGGGTCGTAGCCGCGGAGCGAGAGCTTGAAGCCGTTTTTGCCCTGGGCTGCGCCGTGGCAGGTGCCGGCGTTGCAGCCGAGCTTCGACATGACGGGCATGACGTCGGCCACGAAGCTGGGATGGTAGGCGGCCGACTGGCCGGCGACTTTCACCGGTACGGCGGCCGAGAGACTGCCCAAGGTGAGCTTGATCTGGCCTTCGCCGTCTTTGGCGGGCGTTACCTGGCCGCGGGGCGAGACGGCGACGCAATCGGGGACCTCGATCTTGGCGATGCGGGTGACATCGACGAGGTCGCCGGACGAAAGCTTGGCGGTGACGAGGAGTTGGCGGTAATCGAAGGCGTGTGCCAGATCGACGGCGGCCGGCTCAACCGTCAATTCAACGGCGGTTGCGCCGGAGGGGAGTGCTTCGGGCGCGGCATCGGCGGCGGGCAGCTTTGAGGCTGCCAGCAGGAGGGCGATGCAAAGTGCCGCGAGGCTAGCGAAGCGTTTCATGGGTTCCGCCTTGATCGGTCGTCGTCGATTTCCGTTGGCGGTGGGCCTCGTAAGACTCGGCCCACCCTACATTATTATTGTGCGTTCAAGGGGACGGCTGAAAACTCTGTTGCGATCTGGCCGGTGGCGGCGTCGAAGATACGCACCTTGCCGTCGAACCCGGCGGCGACGATTTGCGCGCCGTCGGGGCGGTAGTCGGCGCAGTAGACGGAGCCGATCGCCGCGCTGGACTTCCATAACAGTTTGCCGTCGGCGGCACTATAGGCCCGCAGTTCGCCCAGGCGGACGCCGGCCTGGGGGTCGTCGAAGCTGCTGCCCGCCAGGATGCTCGTGCCGTCCTGGTTGTAGGCCACGGTGCAAATGCGGCCGGGCATGGATTCGAAGGCGCGGATCAGGTTGAAATCGTCGCCGATTTGCCGCGGCTTGCCGGGGTCGCGGTAGATGCGGAAGATCTTGGGGGCGCCGTCGGCCCCGCCCACGACGACCTCGTCCTTCGTCGGATGGCGGTCGACGGAATTCAGCCCGCCCTTGAGTGCGCCGGGCGTGATGCTGGTGATGTTGTCGACGAACCGCTGCGTGGCGACCTCGGTGAGCTTGAGCGAGCGGTCGCGGCTGACGGAAACCAGGTGCGAGCTGTCGGTCGAGAAGTAGGTGTCGAGGACCCAGTCGGTGTGGGCGCCTTGCTGGAGGACCTGCTTGCCGGTTTCGGCTTCGATGGCGCGGACGTTGTTGTCCGCGCAGCCGAAGGCCACGAGCTTGCCGTCGTGGGACCAGCTTGCGCCGTAGACCGTGTCGTAGCCGACGTGGGCCGAGAGGACGAGCTGCTTCTTTTCGACGTCCCAGATTTGCACCTCGCCGAACCGGCCCGGCGATCCGCCGGTCACCGCCAGGAACTTGCCGTCGGGCGAAAAGATGGCCGACTCGATCCGCTCCGACAGGCCCACGAGCCGGGCGACGATTTCCGAGCCGTCGGATTTGTGGAGCAGCACTTCGTGATAGCCGGAGACGGCGATCAGGTTGCCGTCGGGCGAATAGGCCACGGAGGTGATGACCGGCGGCAGGACGTAGACCGGCGGGTGGGCCATGTCGACGACCGCCCGGTCCGACATCGGCGTGTCGTCTTCGGCCCCCTGCGCGATCCACTGGCGGAGCGTGGCGATTTCTTTTTCGGAAAGGGGCGGGCGGTCCTTGGGCATGGCCGGCGGCTTGCCGTCCTGCGGGAGGAGCTGCTTGAGGAGTTCGCTTTCGTCGGGCTTGCCGGGGATGAAGCCGGGCTCTTCGGTCTCGCCGCCGCGTTTGAGTTCCGCGTAGCTGGTGAGGACGAGGTCGCCCAAACGCTTGGCGGGCTGATGGCAGCCCTGGCAGTGGAGTTGGAGGATGGGGCGGACCTCGCGATGAAAGCTGACTTTCTTTTCCGGCTCGGCCTGGGGGGCATCCTGGGCCACCGCCGGCGCGGCGAACAAGGCCGTTACGAGCAGCGGGCAGGCAAGATGAAGCAGCCAACGCATGAGAAGCGCCTCGGCGAGAAGTTTTTTCGCAGGTTGGACGAACCAGGCGGGGCCGGGCCTGTCATTGACGCAGTGGTCTTTGGCGAGCCGGCGAGCTTTTGGCGGGGATATCTTCAGTCTAACGTTTCGACCCCCGGCAAAACAAGCGGTTCGTCGCCCAAAGTCTGTACAATCATGCATTTTTGGCTCGACGAGGGCAAATGTTCCGCATGCGGTTCCCACGCCGCGGCGCGACGGAGCGGTAGTGTCCTAATTTCAACCCCGTCCCCGACCTTCGGGCAGGGGCAAAGACACGGAAACGGGCGGGAGGGTGACGCGCTAGCCGGGTGCGCAACGCGCAGAGCGTGCCGCGCGCGTGCCGATGCGTTCCTGCGCTTGCGCGGGGCTGCCGGCGCGTTGCGCAGGCTGCGGCGAGTACTCTTGGCGCGTGCGCAGGATGCGTTCTAGCGTGCTGGCGATGCGAACCAGCAACGCTGCGCCAGCGTCTTAAATGCGTAACGATGCGCTTTTTTTGACGACGCAACAGGCGGTCTAGACCGGCTTTGTGGCGAAACGGGCAATCCTCTGAGACGTAAGCCCTTGCGGCGTCAAGAATTACTGCTAGAATGTCGATTGAAAAGACGAGGGGGTGCTCTCTTTCGACCGGACTGCTGGCCGGTGGCATCCAGCGGCGCAGGGCGGACGTATCGCCTCAGTGGCGTTTGTGCGCGGCACGTCGAGGAACGCTGCTGTGAAGCCCGTTCTCCAAGCGCTGGTTCTTGCTGAGAAGATCTGGAAGACCGACACCGGCCAAAAGATCATCGCTGGGACCTTTAACGCGATCACACTGCAAGAGCGCCCAGCACAACCGCAAGAGGGACAGCCAGCCGTTCTTAGGGGAGGTGTGCCTGGCTCTCCTTATGCATACATCAGCCTAACGGATGTCTGCGATAGCACAACGATTGAGTTGCAGTTTGTCAGTCTCTCTCGCAACAGGGTTTTGTTTGAAAAGAAGATTTTGATCGAACGCGGGACTCGGCTCGGAACGATTGAAATCGTCGCTCCTTTACCACCGCTGAAGGTTCCAGAGCCTGGGACCTATGCGCTTGAGATCGTGTGCGAAGGCGAAATCATCGGGTCATCGAAGATCATCGCTGAGCTTGACGACAACGCCTGATCTCCTCACGAAAGGTGGGACGCCGTGGCTACACTGATTAACATTTCAAAGGATGCCAAGTACAGCGAGGGCGAAGTGACTTGGGAACCCAAGTCCTATCGTTGCCACTTGGCGATTGTGCGCGAAGACGACGGTCGTGTCTCTGTGATTGTTTTGAACCTTCCTGGTGTCGGAAGCTGCGGGGACACCGAAGACGAAGCAATCGCAAACGCGCGAGAAGCGATTCGGGCAACCCTGGAAACGTACATCGAAGACAAAGAGGAGATTCCCTGGGTTGACTCCAACAGCGCTTCGGTTCCCGACGGTGCAAAGCTGAAGTGGATTTTGGTGAATGTCTGAGTTGGGCGAATGCCTGCCATCCCACGCATCACCGGCCGGGACGCCGTGCGCGCCTTTGAGCGGGCGGGATTCACGGTTGCGCGGATCAGCGGCAGCCACCACATTCTAAAGAAGGAAGGCTGCCCCAATCGTCTATCCATTCCTGTCCATGCTGGCGAAACAGTCGGTACTGGACTTCTGAAGTCTCAAATTGAGGCTGCCGGT
This sequence comes from Planctomycetia bacterium, assembly GCA_016177915.1. Classification (GTDB taxonomy): domain Bacteria; phylum Planctomycetota; class Planctomycetia; order Pirellulales; family S012-138; genus JACOUI01. The sequence goes on along the minus strand of JACOUI010000289.1, from coordinate 2,562 downwards.
TTAACGATCGAGCAGTTTCTAGAGTTACTGTGAACCCGCCAAGCCGGCTCGGTGTCGTCGTTGGAATGGAAACCCCGGCACTCTTTCTACAGCCGTTTCTCTAAACGGCGTTGGCAACGCCATCGCCATTGGGTTTACGAAAAAAGTTTATTTTTTATCCGAAGTCTCTAACTTGGTTAGGACACTACCGACGGAGCGCGCCGGTTGTCCGGCGGCAGACTGGCCTGTAAGGTAAACAACTGCCGCCGTGGCCGCTGGGAAACACTTCGACTCCCTCGCTGGCGCTTCGGGTTGGTGTCATCCCTCACTCCTCACCCCTCCCATGTCCGACCCCTATTTTCAGCAGCTTTTCGCCGACCGCGTCGGCGGCGTCAACTACGGCCAGGGCGCCGAAATCTACAAGTTCGAGAAGATCAAGCGGGCCAAGCGGAAGGCCCTGGCCGAGCGCCCGGAGCGGAAGCTGATCGACTTTGGGATCGGCGAGAACGACGAGATGGCGCCGGAGTTCGTGCGGCGCATGATGGCCGAGGAAATCGGCAAGCCGGAGAACCGCGGCTATGCCGACAACGGTAACCAGCGTTTCAAGGACGCGGCCGCCCGGTTCATGGAGCGGAACTTCGGCGTGAAGCTCGACGCCGCGACCGAGGTGAATCACTGCATCGGCTCCAAGCCGGCGCTGGCCATGCTCCCGGCGGCGTTCATCAACCCGGGCGACGTGACGCTGATGACCGTGCCGGGCTATCCCGTGGCCGGCACGCACACGCGCTATTACGGCGGCGAGGTCCACAAGCTCCCGCTCCTGGCGAAGAACGGCTTCTTTCCGGATTTGGCGAGCATTCCGGCCGACGTTCGCCGCCGGGCGAAGCTGCTGGTGCTCAACTATCCCAACAGCCCGACGGGCGTGGTGGCGACGCGGGAGTTTTACCAGCGGGTGATCGACTTCGCGCAGAAGAACCAGATCGTGGTCATGCAGGACGCGGCGCACATCATGCTCACGTACGAAGGTGCGCCCTTCAGCTTCCTGTCGGTGCCGGGGGCCCGGGAGGTGGGCGTGGAGGTCCATTCCTTGTCGAAAGGCTTCCACATGATCGGCTGGCGCATCGGCTGGGTGTGCGGGCACGAGCGGATCGTGCGGGCGTTCGCCGACATCAAGGACAACAGCGACTCGGGGCAGTTTTTGGCGATCCAGAACGCGGCGGCGGCGGCGCTTGATAACGACGAGATTCCGCGGCAGACGCGCGCGAAGTATCACCGGCGGCTCAAGAAGCTGGCCGACGCGCTCAACCCGCTGGGGTTCAACGTGAAGGCGCCGGGGGGGACGTATTTCATTTACGCGCGGGCGCCCAAGGGCGTTTCGGGTGGTCCGAAGTTCGAGACGGCGGAGGCGGCGAGCCAGTACCTGATCGCGGAGCACTCGATCTCGACGGTCCCCTGGGACGACGCGGGGGCGTTCCTGCGATTCTCGGTGACCTACGAAGCGGCCAGCGAGGCGGAAGAGGACGCGCTGATGGGGATGACGAGGGAGAGGCTGGGGGGGATCAGGTTGGTGTTTGAGTGAGAAGGGATTGTAGTCCGCAACCCCTTGGTTTCCGGAGAGCGGATATGACGCCCGTGGATGCCTTGTTCGCTCAACTAAAACACGTCCGGACCGTCGAATTCTGGTTGACGCTCGTTGCGAGTACCGTGCTGTATCTCGCGCTTACAGCGGGCGTTAACGCGCCTGGGTTATTTGCCGAGCTAAGCCACTTGGAGAGCACTACCAGCAACCTCGTCACTGACAGGCGCAGCTTTGTGGACCTGCTGCCGGAGGAATGGGTACGAGCGGCTACGGACCCACTCGTTGCGGCCCTAAAGGAAAAAGTCACGAAGCAATTCGATTTGGATCGCGCGCTCACGCCGCGAATCCTTGCCAAGAAGATGGTGCAGTTTGCGGCCGTCAAGCAAGACCAACTGGATTGGACTGCACCAAACCCCCCGACGATTGAGAAATGGCGTGAAGCCCTTGAGCAAAGGGCTTACAAGTACTTCAGGCTCACTGATGTGGCTTTCGCGGACGCGGAATTGCAAAGGTGGCTCTCCGAGAACTGGCAACGAGACAGCGGTTTGGGCTACTCGATTTTGCCGGATGCCATCGTGCTGTTGGACGTTACTCCCAAATGGGAGACGCAACGCCCCACGGAGGTCAACGTGGAAGTCGTGCTGGGCATACGCGTGGTCACAACCGTCAGCGAACAGGGCGCTACTTCCTCGTCAGAGGGGCTGATTGCCAAACGTTCGTTCTCAGCAACTGGCCAACTTTCCCTCGAAGGAGGGCCGAGCGGCGAGGTGCGCCTCGCCGCGGATTGGTTCAACGCGAATTACCCGAGGATCGGTCAAAGGTGGCATGAACTGAAGGACCAGAGCATCCGAGAGGCAATTGCCATGATCAGGGCAGGGGTCATGTATTGGTAGGGGTTCCCTGGAATCGGCCTGTGTGAGGCTTCTTTCGGTCGGGGTAGATTGGAAGTTCCCCAGAACCGAAAGGAGCCAAGACGATGGGAAGGCGATCGGAGTTGACGGTGG